>JBBSMN010000050.1:0-15112 GCA_038233135.1 Propionibacteriales bacterium | reverse complement strand
TCTCGATCTGCCGCGACCACTTCCGCAACGTCAAGCGGTGGCGCGACGGGCAGATGACCCTGTGCTGGTGCGCGGCCGGGATGGTCGAGGCGAGCAAACAGTTCCGCCGCGTGAACGGTCACCTCCACCTGCCCGTCCTCCGGGCAGCCCTGGAACGGCACGTCACCGCCGAAGCTGTCGGCACCGACTGCAACACTCAAGACGTGAGCGCAGCCTGATGCTCACCGGACCGCCACCGAAGCTTCACGGAACTCGGGACATCCTCCCGAGCGGGGACGTTGGTCCTCGCCGTCCCGCACTTGCCTGACGTTCTGGGCGAGGCCGCCGTGACGACCCGGTGTCATCTTGCGTTGCTGTGGTCAGCGGTCCGGCGTCACCTCCGAGGTCATCATGAGGCCGGCGCGTCCGGCACCGTGAACACGCTGAAGACCTGCTCGACCTGCGCGGCAGTAGGCAGCGCGGCATCGAGGCCGAGATGGGGCACCCGGGGCGGGGACGACGGATCGGTTCCGGTCGCAGCCGCCCGGTCGCGGGGCTCGGCCCGGGCGGCGATCCGCGCGGAGCGCAGTGCCGCCGACGAGGCAAGCCAGCACACCACCGGCACGGCCGGTGCCACCGCGGACACCAGGTCCTCCCACTCGCTTCCGCCGGACATCTCAGCGCTGAAGGGGGCGACCAGGATGGCGCCGGTCCCGGTCCGCACCTGCTCGGCGGCGACGGCCAGCAGGCAGGCGTAGCGGGCCGGGCGGACCACCGAGCGCCAGGATGCGTCGTTCCAGTGCCCGGCCGGAGGCTCCGGGCCCAGTGCGTCGAGCAGCGGGTTCGTGAGTGTGTCGAGGTCGAGCAGCGGGAGCCGTCCCCGCGCAGCCAGCGCAGCTCCCAGAGTCGACTTCCCGGAACCGGCCGGGCCGGCGATCAACAACACGTCCACCGCTCGCCCCGACCCTGTCCGGCGCCGGCCGGCCCGCGCGCCCATCGGGCGGTCGCTTTGCGTCACGCGTTTGTAACCCCCTCTAGACAACGTTGTCATCGACCCATTAGTATAGGGTTCGGTGGCGCTGCCATGGCGCCAGTTTCCCCTCTCGGAGGCTTCCTGCGTGCTGGTCGTCAACCCGAACCTCTGCTTCGACCGCACCCTGTGGGTCGATGAGCTGAAAGTGGGCACGGTGTCCCGGCCGTACCGGGCAGAGGTGACAGCGGGCGGCAAGGCGGTCAACGTGGTCCGCGCCCTACGCGACCTGGGCCACGCCGGCACGCTCGTGGGGCTACTGCCTGGCGGCGACGGTGACCGCCTGGACGGCTTGCTGCGCGACGAGGGGCTCAACTTCGTCGCGGTCGACGTACGCGGGCAGGTGCGCACCGCGACGATCGTGATCGAGACCACCGGCCGCGCCACGGTCCTCAACGAGCAGGGCCCGGCCCTCGGTTCCCAGGACCTCGCCCTCCTGGTCGCCGGCGTCGAGTCCCAGCTCAAGGGCGGACACCGCTCGCTGGCATGCTCGGGCAGCCTGCCGCCCGGGCTCCCGGTCGACACGTACGCGCAGCTGGTCGCCGTCGCCCGCCGCCGCGGAGTCCTCAGCGTCGTCGACGCTGCCCGGGACGCGTTGGCGGCCGCGCTCGTGGCCGGTCCTGACCTGGTGACGCCGAATCTCGACGAGGCCGAGGGGCTTGTCACCGGCCGGACGGTGGAGCAGGTCACGGTGTCCGCGGCACAGGTGCAGACCCTTCGCGATCGTGCGCTCGTGGCGGCGGACCTGCTGCTCGGCCGGGGGGCCCGCCGCGCGTTGGTCACCGTTGGGGAGCATGGTGCTGCCTATGCCGACGGATCGGGGCACCATTGGCTGTCCGCCCCCGCTGCACAGGTCGCCAACCCGATCGGTGCCGGTGATGCCTTGGTGGCGGGCGTCTTGATCGCCCTCGAGAGCTCCGGCCCCGGCTCCGCGGCGGACTGGGTCGGTGTCGTCCGCCATGGGTTGGCGGTGGCGAGCGCTGCCGTCGAGCACCCGACCGCTGGCCGGGTCCACCCGGCCCGCGCCAGAGAGTTGGCGTCGGCGCTCGGTCTGGGAGCCGCATGACCCGGCGTCCCACGGTGCATGACGTAGCGGCCCGGGCCGGTGTCAGCATCAAGACCGTGTCGCGGGTGGTCAACGGGTCGGCCAGCGTCAGCGACGACGTACGGCTGCGGGTTGCTGCGGCAGTCGAGGAGCTGCACTACCTGCCGAACTCCTGGGCCCGCTCGCTTAAGGTCGGCACCGGGGACACCATCGGGGTCGTCATCGACACTATCGGCGATCCCTTCTTCGCCGCCCTGACCAGCGCCGTCGAGCACCGGGCTCTGCAGTCGGGGCTCAATGTGGTGTTCGGCAGCACAGGATTTGACTCGGGTCGCGAGCAGCAACAGGTCGAGCGGATGGCGATGCAGCAGGTTCGGGCGTTGGTGCTCGCGCCGGTCACCGGTGACCACGGCTACTTCGCTCCCTACAGCAGTTCCTTCCCGACAGTCCTCATCGACCGCGGGTTCGAGACCGACGGTTACGACACGGTCCTCGTCGACGACTACGGCGCCGCCCGGGGCGCGGTCGAGCACCTGCTCCGGCACGGCCATCGCCGGATTGCCTTCATCGGCGCAGACACGCGTTACCCGACGACGATGCGGCGCCTCGAGGGGTACCGGGATGCCTTGGCGCGAGCCGGCGTCGAGCCGCGGCCGGCGTGGGTTCCGCCCGGGAACGCGGAGGCCCACCAGGCGCAGGCGGCGACCCGCGCCCTGCTCGGCAGCTGCCGAGGTAACGACAGCGTGGGTGAAGAGGTGACGGCGCTACTGGCCGCCAACACCAGGGCAGGGATCGGTGCGGTGCACGCGCTGCACAGCCTCGACCGCACCGACGTGGCGCTGGTGAGCTTTGGTGACTTTTCGCTGGCGGGGACGCTGCGACCGGGCGTCACCGTCGTCGACCAGGATCCGCGCCGGATCGGCGTGACCGCCACCGAGCGACTGATCGCCCGCATCGACGGCACGGTCACCGGACCTGGTGAGGAGCTGATCGTGCCTACCGAGCTGCTCGAGCGCGGGTCGGGCGAGCTGGCGCCGACGGCGAGAGCCGCCGGATGAGGCCGGTCTCGCTGCCCCCGAACCTGGTGGACCACTATTATGCCGGAGGAGCGAAGATCGCGGCCCTGCGCGGCATCCGGACCACCTCCACTCACCAGCCCGAGGAGTGGCTTGCCGCGACCGTGTCGCGTGCGGGTGACAGCCACGTTGGCCTCGCATCGCTTTCCGACGGCCGGCTGCTCCGCGACGTGGTCGCCGCCGACCCGGTCACCTGGACGGGCTCGGACTCCGCCCCTGCCGGCCCGGCCGATACCGGGCTGCTGGTCAAGCTGCTCGACGCGGGTCAGCGGCTGCCGGTGCACGTGCACCCCGACCGCGCGTTCGCCGCGCGGCACCTGTCCTGTCCGTACGGCAAGACCGAAGCCTGGTACGTCCTCGACTCGACCGGCGACGGCGCCGTCTACCTGGGTTGGACGTCCGACGTCGATCCGGACGAACTCGCGCGGCGCCGGGACGCACAAGACAGCGACTGGATGCTGCAACACCTCAACCGGGTCGCGGTGCGCCCCGGGGACGGGGTGCTGGTGCCGGCCGGGACCGCGCACGCGCTCGGTGAAGGCGTCTTCGTGGCTGAGGCCCAGGAACCGACGGACTTGTCCATCGTGCTGGAGTGGGCCGTCACGACCAGCGGCCGCGAGGACTCCCACCTCGGCCTCGGCTTCGACACCGTGATGCCCGCAGTCGACCACCGCGGCATGTCGCCGGACCGCCTCGCCTCGTTGCGCACCTTCACCGACCCGCGCGCCAGCAGCGCCGCCCCCAGGTCGGCGCTCGTCGCCGAGGCGGATCCATACTTCCGACTCGACATCTGGGCCCCGCAGGGACTCGGCTCGCCGGTGGTCCCGGCGGGGTTCACGGTGGTCGTGGTGCTGGACGGTGACGGTGAGCTGACAGGCGGCGTGGCTGCCTGTCCCGTCCGTCGCGGCCAGGTGCTGGCCGTGCCGGCCGCGTTCGGCGGCTGGGCCGCCGAGGGCGACGTACGCCTGCTGGTGTGCCGACCCGGGACCGTACGGGCGGGGGGAGCGCGATGACAACGGAGCTCGTCCTGGGCATCGACGTCGGCAGCACCAACGTCAAGTCGCTCGCCACCACCACCGACGGACAGGAGCTGCACTCGGCCAGCGTGGCCACCCCCTGGGCCTCGCTGCCCGGTGGTCGTGCCGAGATGGCGGCGACGGAGCTCGTCGCGGTGGTGGCCCGGCTGCTCGCGCAATGTGTGCGCGAGCTGCAGGACCGGCAGGGGCCGGTGCGGGTGACCGGGATAGGCGTTTCGGGCATGGCCGAGTCGGGCGCGCTCCTCGACGCTGCCGGTGGGGTCGCCGCCCCTGTTATTGCGTGGTTCGACCCCCGCGGGGCGGCCGAGATCGCGGCCATTCCCGCCGATGTCCGCGCCGACTTCCCCCGGCGCACCGGGCTCCCGGTCACGGCCATGGCCTCGATCTCCAAGCTGCTGCACCTGCGCGGTACGGGCGTCGAGCTGGCGGATCTCACCTGGCTGAACGTCCCTGAGCTCGTCGTGCATGCCCTCGGCGGGGCGCGGGTCGGTGAGCTGTCATTGACCTCGCGCACCGGCCTGCTCGACCAGGAGCACAGTGTGTGTTGGCCGCGCGCGTTCGAGGTGCTCGGCGTGGGCCCCGGGTTCCTACCTCCGCCCGTCTACGCCGGAGACGTGTGCGGCCACGTCGGCGAGGTCGCCGGCTTGGGAGCGGGCAACGGGGCCGCCTGGCCCCTTCCCGAGCAGGTGTGGGGTGCGGCGCTCACCGTCGCCGGACACGACCACCTCGTCGCCGCCGTGGCGGCTGGCGCAGTGCACGCCGGTCAGTTGTACGTCTCCATGGGCACCGCCGAGGCGCTCGTGCGGGTTCTCGACACCGACGTCCTGCCGGCTTCCCGCGAGCGGCTCGCCGGCGTCGGCATCAACGCGGTCCGGCACGTCGTCCGCGACCGCAGTGTGATCCTCGTGGGCACACGCTCGGGACTGTTGCTGCGACGGGTGCTGCAGCTGGTCGGCGTCCACGAGGACGAGGCTCGCCGAAGGCTCGACCGTGAGGTCATGGCCCTCCCGATCGGCGGTGGCCCCGGCGCTTCCTCGGTGCAGGTCACCGGCGCCGGTAACGACGACGGGGTGCTGAACGTCAGGGCGAGCGGCGACGGGCTGTCACCGGCCGTCTTGTTCGCCGCCGCGCTCGACCACGGCACCCGGGTGTGTCTCGACCTCCTGGCCGAGATGAACCGCGAGGTGCCGCCGCCGGACCGCACCCTCGCCAGCGGCGGCTGGACCCGGATGGCGTGCGTGCGCAGGGCTCGCTCGGCCGCGCTACCGCAGGTCTCGTACTCGCCCCGCAGCGAGGACACAGCCTACGGTGCCGCGCTGTTCGGCGCGTACGCCGCCGCCGGGGCCACCCGCATCGGCACCCTGACCGACTTCGCCGACTCGTTCCGAGCCGTACCAGACCTCGTCCCTCTGCCCTGACCCCGATACTCTGCCCTGGCCCCGATAGACAGGACCCTCATGTCCGACATGGCTCCCACGGCCACCTCGACCGCGCTGTCACTGGCCGACATCGCCACCCCCGACGGCGCGTTCGCCATCGTCGCGATGGACCAACGAAACACCCTCAAGCGGATGTACGCCGCCGCCGGGATCGCAGATCCTTCCGACACCGAGCTCGTCGGCGCCAAGGCCGACGTCGTGTCTGCCCTGCGACCCGCCGCGAGCGCCTTACTGCTCGACCCGACCTACGGGATTCCGGCCCTAACCGAGGTCGACGCCTCCGGCGGCATGCCGGGAATCCTGGTCGCCGCCGAGCCGTCGTCGCGGGGCAACTGGGAGGGCGAACCACGCGCGTCGCGTGACCCCGACCAGGGCGCCGCGTGGGTACGCGCCCAGGGCGGCCAGGCCCTGAAGTTCCTGGTCCAGGTGCGGGCCGGGCGGCCCGTCGGCAACGGCCCAGACCTGGTCGCCGAGGCGCGGCAGGTGGTGGGCGACGTCGTCGCGGACTGTCGCGAGCAGGGAGTGCCCTCGGTGATCGAGAACCTCATCTATCCGCTCCCCGGCGAGCAGCTCACGGCCCGGCAGCGCGAGGACGTGGTCATCGAGTCGGCGCGGATGCTCGACGACCTCGGGCCCGACCTGCTCAAGCTCGAGTACCCCGGCAGCCCGCAGGCCTGCCGCCGGCTCGCCCGCACCATCCGTGCGCCGTGGGCAGTCCTGTCGGCAGGCGTCGCGTTCGAGGAGTTCTCGCGGGTGCTCGAGATCTCCTGCGACGAAGGCGGTGCTTCGGGCTTCATTGCCGGCCGCGCGGTGTGGAAGGACATTGTCGGCATGAGCCGGCCAGACCGGCAGGCGTTCCTCGCCGGCGAGGCGCTGCGACGGCTCGAGGGCTGCGTCGCGGCGATCTCCGGGCGGGCCCGGCCGTGGACGGAGGCGACGGGTTCATGACCGCCGTGCTGGAGGCCCGGGGTCTCACCCGCAAGTTCGGCCAGGTGACCGCCCTCGACGCCGCCGACTTCGACATCTCTGCGGGCGAGGTGGTCGCCCTCATCGGCGACAACGGCGCCGGCAAGTCGACTCTGGTAAAGGCGCTCTCAGGAAACCTCGCCGTCGACAGCGGCGAGATCCTCTTCGACGGCTCGCCCATCGAGCTGACCTCCCCCCCCCAGGCCAGCGGTCTCGGCATCGAGACCGTCTATCAGGACCTGGCGCTAGCCCCGCACCTGGACCCGACCCAGAACATGTTCCTGGGCAGAGAGATCATGCGCGCGGGGCTGCCCGGAATGTTCGGCTTCATGGACAACGCCGAGATGCGCCGCCAGGCCCGGGTAGCTTTCGACAAGCTCGGGGCGACGGTCAACAGCCTGACCGCACCGGTCGGTGCCATGTCCGGTGGGCAACGGCAGGCGATCGCGATCGCCCGGGCGGTCGCGTGGGCAGACCGGGTCGTGTTCCTCGACGAGCCGACCGCTGCCCTCGGTGTCCGGCAGACCAAGAACGTGCTCGAGACGATCCGCCGGGTTCGTGACGACGGCGTCGCCGTGGTGTTCATCAGCCACTCGATGCCGCACGTGATACAGGTGGCCGACCGCGTGCAGGTGCTGCGCCTCGGCCGCCGGGTCGTGACGTACCAGGCGAAGGACACGTCGATGGAGCAGCTGGTCGGCGCCATGACCGGAGCCGTAGGGGAGGCGGCATGAGCAGCCAGCAGGCCCCACAGGCCACGACCACCGAGCCGGTAGCGGGCTCTGTGGCCCCTGAACCGCAGCAGCCTTGGAAGAAGGTGGTGACGGCGCAGTCGTTCCAGATCCTGCTGGTTCTGGTCGCCATCTGCATCGCGTTCTCGATCGCCGCGCCCGACAACTTCCCGACGATCGACAACGCGCGGCTGCTGGTGCAGAACGCGTCGATCCTGGCGGTCCTCGGCGTCGGCATGACTTACGTGATCGTCACGTCCGGCATCGACCTGTCGATCGGCTCTGTGCTCGTGTTCTCGGGCGTCGTGTCCGCCAAGGCCATGATCGCCTTCGGTGGGGACGGCTGGAGCACAGCGGCCGTCGGGCTCGCCGCCGCACTGGCCAGCGGGCTGGGTTGGGGGCTGTTCAACGGGATCCTGGTCGCGAAGGCGAAGATCCCGCCGCTCATTGCCACCCTCGGGTCGCTCGGCATGGCCCTGGGTCTTGCCCAGATCATCACCAAGGGCGTCGACATCCGGCAGGTACCGCCCGTGCTGCAGTCGCAGATCGGCTACGGACGGGTGCTCGGCGACCAGGTGCCGACGCTCTCGATCATCGCCCTCGTGGTCGTCGTGATCGGCGCCATAGTGCTGCACCGCACCCTGTTCGGCAGGTACACCTACGCCATCGGCTCCAACGAGGAGGCCGCCCGCCGGGTGGGAGTGTCGGTCGACCGGCACCTCGTCGCCGTCTATGCGCTGTCCGGCACCCTGGCCGGCTTCGCCGGCATCTTGTCCCTGGCCCAGTTCAACACCACGGCGATCGCCGGCCAGTCGATCACCAACCTCAACGTTATCGCGGCCGTCGTCATCGGCGGCACGTCGCTGTTCGGCGGTGTGGGGTCGGTCTGGGGCACGGTCGTGGGCCTCTTCATCCCAGCGGTCCTGCAGAACGGCTTCGTGATCAACGGCGTTCAGCCGTTCTGGCAGCAGGTCGCAGTCGGCGCCGTGCTGATCGTGGCCGTCTACGTCGACCAGGCCCGGCGCGCCGCCGCCATGCGCGGTGGCAAGCCGCACCGTTCCCTGCTCCGCCCGTGGGGCAACAAGCAAAGTTCACACGACGATCAAGGAGGATCTACATGAGAAGCTCCACCACATCGACGGCCCTTGCGGCGGTCGGCCTACTCGCGACAGCCGGACTGGCGGCGTGCGGCTCCGACGACGACGGCTGGTCGTGGTCGGGCGACGACGTCGAGATCGCCTTCGTCCAGGGCGTGGCCGGCGACGAGTTCTACATCTCGATGGAGTGTGGGATCAAGGCGGAGGCCGAAAAGGTGGGCGCGACCGTCGAGGTCCAGGGTCCGCAGGAGTTCGACCCCACTCTGCAGCAGCCGCTCATCGACTCGGTGGTGGCTACCCAGCCGGACGCTCTGCTGGTCGCACCCACCGACGTGACTGCCCTGCAGGCACCGCTGGAGGCCGCCGCCAACGCCGGTATCGAGGTAGTCCTGGTCGACACCACCGTCGAGGACCCTTCATTCGCGGTGTCACAGATCGCCTCCGACAACGTCGGCGGCGGAGAGGCGGCGTTCAAGGCCCTGCAGAAGCTGAACCCGGAGGGCGGCAAGCTCCTGGTGATCTCTGTGGATCCCGGCATCTCCACCACTGACGCCCGGGCTGAAGGCTTCGACCAGGCCGTCGCCGAGGACCCGTCGTTCGAGAACCTCGGGGTGCAGTACAGCCACAACAAGCCGGCCGAGGCAGCCCGACTGGTGACGGCGGCGCTGCAGAAGGATCCTGACATCGTGGGCATCTTCGCGGCGAACCTGTTCGCTGCCGAAGGCAGCGCGACCGGTGTGCGCCAGGCTGGCGCGGAGGACCAGGTCAGCATCGTGGGCTTCGACGCCGGGCCCGACCAGGTCCAGCAGCTGCGTGACGGCACCGTCCAGGCGCTGATCGCCCAGGCGCCTGCGGAGATCGGGGCCAAGGGCGTTCAACAGGCCATGGCCGCCATCAACGGTGAGGATACGGAGCCCAAGATCCAGACCGGGTTCACGATCGTCACCAAGAAGAACCTGGAGGGTGAGGCCAAGGAGGCGCTCTACCAGTCGTCCTGCTGATCCTTCTCACCGTGCTGGCCGTGCTCACCTGCTGAGCGCGGCCAGCTCTGTGTCCAGGTTGGCGCGGGCCCACGCCTGCGTGCTGGACACCTCGGCAGTGAACGGGGCGACCATGACGACGTCGAGGCCGAGGGCGAGCGGCGCCTCGGCGACGTCCAGGAGCACCGCGTACCGCACGTCCCGGACTAGCGCGCGGAGACGGGGATGGTCGATGTCGTCGCCGGCGCCCAGCAGGTCCGCGACAATGGCGACCAGCGGATTGGTCAGGACGTCCTGGTCGAGCAGCGCTGCGCCGACACGACCGGCAACAGCTGCTGCCAGCGTGCTCTTTCCGCTGCCTGCGGGGCCGGTGACCAGCAGGGCCCGCGTTGCGCCCATCAGCGGCCGATGACCCCGAGGACGTCGCCCGGGCCGTGACGGCGCAGCGGGCCGTGGCTCGAGGGCAACGCGACGGCGCGCTCCTCGGCGCTGGACAGGAGTGCGGCGTCGAACACGAGGTGGCTGGCCACTGCCTCCTGCGGTGTGACGCAGCCGAACCCGTCGCCGAGCACGCCAGCCCGTTCGCTGAGGTAGGACGCCCACATCTGCAGCAGTGCGTCAGCGAACCCGAACTCGAAGATCGCCCCGGTGACGGTCGGGGCGCTGGACTGGCTGCCGACCTGGACCTCCTGCCAGACCTGCTCGCCGGCGACCACCGTCATGACGCGCAGCACCTGCGGATTGCGGGTGGAGAATTCGACACCGCCGGCCATGCCCATCACGCGCATCGACCAGGTGTTCATCTCGCCGGGGGCGATCCGCTTGGTCTCCAGGGCCAGCGGAAACTCCCCGGTGTCGTCCACGGCCCGGCAGGTGAGCATGGCGTTGTCGATCGTGTCGCAGGTCGTCGTCCCGCCGCGCCCGTCGGGGCGCACCGGGACCAGGTCCTGCAGCTGTGCGAACACGGTCATGGGCTGCCACCCCAGGCGCAGCGGCACGTGCAGCACATGCATGCCGAGGTCGCCCATCACGCCGATCTGCCCGCAGGTCGCGGTCTGCCGCTTCCAGTTGGCCGGCTTGTCGACGTCGAGGTCACTGGAGTGCAGGAAGCAGAAGCGGGCGTCCACGAGCCTGCCGAGGGCTCCGGAGGCGATCATGCGGATGGCCCGCTGGGCGCCCGGGAAGAAGGGCATCTCGCTGGAGCAGCGGACGAACACGTCGCTGGAACCGACGCGGTGCGCGATGGCACCCGCGGCCTGCGGGTCGATGCCGAAGGGCTTCTCGCCGAGGAAGTCCTTGCCAGCCTCGACGGCATCGAGGTAGAGGCGCTGGTGCAGATGGTGGGGGACCGCGAGGTAGAGCACGTCCACGTCGTCGCGCTCCAGCAGCACCCGATAGTCGTCGGTGAGCGTGCGCACCGACGGGACCCGCCGGAACCACTCGCGTGCCCCCTCGGCGACGTCGCAGACAGCGGTCAGCTCTGGCGCGACCGGGGAGTCGGTCAGCGTGGCCCAGCGGCCCACCACTCCGGCGAGCTCCTTGCCCATGAGGCCGGCCCCGACGACGCCGATGCGGACCGGCTGCGGCGTGCTCACGATGCCGACCCGACGTGTGTGAGTGCCTCGTCGACCGTCACCTCGTCGTGCAGCACCGCCATGAGCGCGCGGGTGATGCCGGCGGGGTCGTGGTGTTGGATGATGTTGCGGCCGTAGACGATCCCGGTGGCTCCCTGCTCCAGCACGTCGCTGGTGCGTTGCAGGAGCTGACGGTCGGGCACCCGTCCGCCGCCGCGCACCAGCACGGGGACGGGGGCGGCGACCTCGATCACCCGGTGATAGTCGTGCGGGTCGTCGGTGGGGTCCGCCTTGATGAGGTCCGCGCCGAGCTCGACTGCCTGGCGCACCAGCGCCGTGATCCGCTCCACGTCGCCGTCGACCTGGTAAGCGCCGCCGCTGTTGTTCGCCTTCATTACCAGGGGTTCCACCATGAGCGGCATGCCGAGCGGCTCACACGTGCGCTTGAGCCGGACCACGTTCTCCAGGCACTGGCGACGAAGATCCGGCTGGCCCGGCATGTCGAAGACGTTCACCACCAGGCAGACCGCGTCCAGTCGCACGGCGGTCTCGGCTGCCGCCTCGATGGTCAGGCTGAACAGCGATGACGGCAGCTCGGGCCCGTACACGTTCGCGACGTCGGAGCGCAGAACCAGCGCGGGCTTGTCCTTGCCGGGACGGCTCTGCAGGTGGCGCGCCTGTCCCACGGTCAGCTGGACGGCGTCCGGTGCCGCGTCACAGAGCACGTCCACCGTCCGGGCGATGTCGGTGATCCCCGCGAGGAACACGGGCTCGCCGAAGAAGCCGTGGTCCACCGCCACATCGAGGCACCGTCCCGACGCGCCGTTGAACAACCGGTTGATGCGGTAGACAGACATGCAAACCTCGTGGCGGCTCATCGTGCACGGGCGGAGTCGTCACCGTAAGGAGCGATGAAAACGTTGTCAACGAGAGCCGGCCGCCTCACGTCTGGCCAGCTGATCGACCAGGGACTGGTCGCCAGGACCTCAGCAGTGGCCGCCGTACGCGAACTCATGGACGCCTTTCCCGGGGGCGTCGGTCGGGTCGTCGACATCCGCGTGATGGGCGGGATCGACCTCGAGGTACTGCCCGACCGAGGGCTGGACATCGGCGCCGCGTGGTACGCGGGGGTGCCGCTGTCGTGGACCTCGCCGATCGCTCGCGGCGCACCGCTCGACGTCGCACGCGACGCCGACTGGCTTCGCCGCTTCCGTGGCGGTCTCGTGACGACCTGTGGCACCGACCACGTGGGCCCACCGACCGAGTCCGCCGGTCTGCACGGCCGGCATAGCAGCCTGCCGGCCACCGATGTCCGCACCACTCGGCACAGAGACGGTGACGCCACCGTGTGCCGCGTGACCGGGACGATCGAGGATATCGAGATGTTCGGGCGCCGCATCGTGGTTCACCGCACGATCGAGACGAGGACCGACGCCCCGCAGGTGGTGCTCCGCGACGTCATCGAGAACCAGGGCCATGCCGCTACGCCGGTCCCGTTGCTCTACCACGTGAACCTCGGCCCTCCGCTGATTCATCCCGGCTCGCGGATCCACAGCAGGTGCCGGGATGTGGTCGCTCGGGAGGCCGTCGCGTCGGTCCCGGATCCGCTGCTTCTGCCGGAACCCGCTGCCGGCCCGATGGAGGCGGTCTTCGAGCACCGCAACCCACAGGCACAAGCCGGGGCCGCGCACGTGGTCGTCGATTCGCCGGTCTCGGACGTCGCCGCGGTCGTGTCCTGGTCGCTGGTGTCCCTGCCCCGGCTCTACCAGTGGGTGTGGCCTGCCCGGAGGGGATGGGCGCTGGCGGTCGAGCCCTCGAACACGGCCCTGTTCGGTGCTGACCGCTCAGGTCCCCGTCACGGGGCGCCGATGGTCGAGGCGGGGGAGAGCATCACCACCGAGCTGACTGTTCGGCTTGTGGGCCGCGGCTCCGGAATCCAAGGAGGCGCCGAGTGAGCGTCGTACTGGGCGTCGACATCGGTACCAGCTCGGTCAAGGTCGCAGTCTCGGTGGACGGTGCGCCGTCGGTGCCCACCGCTCAGGGGGCAGTCCCGTGGACGACCACGGCCACCGGTGCCGAGATCGACCCGCAGCATCTCGTCGACGTCGTGCTCGGCACCGTGCGACAAGCCTGCGAGGCGTGGCCGGGGATGCGCGTCGACGCGGTCGGCATCGCGTCGTTCGCCGAAAGCGTGGTGCTGCTCGACCACGACGGTGCGCCCGTGTCCCCGCTGGTGGCCTGGTACGACACGCGCGGGGATGCCGAGGCAGCACAGCTCGCCAGCACGTTCGGGCCGGACAGCTTCAGCTCGCTCACCGGGCTGCCGGTGTCGCCGCTGTGCAGCGCGGTCAAGGTCCGCACGGCGGCGGTGGCCGGCTTGGACCTGTACACGGTCGGCTCCGTCCTGAGCGTGACCGACTGGATCGCCTTCCGGCTCGGCGGTACCCGGGCCTTCGACCTCAGCCTGGCCGCACGCACTGGGTGGCTGGACCTGTCGGGACGCGCATGGGCGCCGCCGCTGGTGGACTGGACCGGGCTTCCGGCGAGCTCGATGCCGGACGTCGTGGAATCCGGCGCCGCTCGCGCTCGGGTCCGTGCCGACGTTCCGGGGGCACCTGCGGCACTGGTCGGAGCGCTCGTCGTCGCCGCTGGCATGGACCACCTGGTCGCAGCCGTCGGCGCGCTTGCCGCCGGTCCCGGGGACGTGTGGGACTCGTGCGGCACGGCGGAGGCCTTCGTCCGCAGCACCTCGCCACTGGACGTGTCGAAGGTGCTGTCCGCCGTGCAGCACGGCCAGACCGTCGGCTGGCACGCCGATCCGCGGCATCAGGTGGTGCTCGGCGCCCAGCGCAGCGGCTTCGCCTTCCAGCGCGTGCTGGGCCTGCTCGGGGTCGCCACCGCTGAGGACCTGCGGCGTTTCGAAAATGGCCCTCCTCCCCCCCCGGACCCCAGCGGCAAGCTCGAACTGTGTGATCTCTATGACGCCGCGTACGCCGTCGTCGGTCTGACTTCCCGCACCGGTCCGCACGACCTGTGGGCGGCGCTGCTGCGGCAGGTCGCGGCGGATGGGGCCGCGCTACTCGCGCGGTCCGACGCCGTCGCGGGGCCACACAGGCGGGTCGTCATGGGCGGTGGCTGGGCCGCGAGCACGTGGTTCCGCGAGGCCAAGCGAAAACACGACGAGCGCATCACTGCCACCGACGTCGCGCAGCCCGGCGCCGAGGGCGCGGCCGCGATGGCCCGACGCGCGCTGGCGAAGTGACGGCCCTCGCACTGCACGGGCGAGCCGGGCAGCCTAGGGTCGACGAGGTGCGGGGCTGTCGGAGCCCGGCATTGAGCAGGCCCGGGGGCACTGTTGCATTAAGCCGTCGTGTGGCATCGGCACAGCAGATCTTCCTGTTGGCCACCCAGCGGCGAGTCGGAGGGGGCGCCATCAGGTTGCCAAAATCGGCACAAAGGGACCGGCCGCGAGGTTGAGTGCCGCCGGGCCGAAGGATTTGTGGCGCGACAGGCGCGGGATCGCTCAATGCAACAGTGCCGCTTTGACTACGAAGAGCAGCAGCACGGCACCGAGGAGGGCCGTGAGCATGCTGAAGATCACGCCAGCGCCCGCCACATCCACGCCGACGGCGCTGAGGAGAAATCCTCCCAGCAGCCCGCCGACGATGCCCACGATGATGTTCAGCCCGATGCCTTGCTGCTCATCGGTGTTCATGATCTTGCTTGCGATCCAGCCCGCCAGGCACTGTTGCATTGAGCCATCCCGAGACACCGGCGCCGCAAGATCTTCGCCCCGAGCTCCGCCAACGGGCCGCAGATCGTGCCCACCGGGCTGCGTTGGTAGCAAAAACGGGTGACTTGGGGCCGGACACACGTGTCGCACAGGAAGATCTCCCGTCGCGTGATCACGTGAACGCTCAATGCAACAGTGCCCTCACCGGCACCGAGCACCTCGAACCCGGCCAGTCCCAGCATCGTCGCGGGCAGACCGGTAACGTCGTCACTCACCTGGGGCTCCCTCTCGATCCGTTGCTTGGCGCTACGATCGTGGAGCCCCAGGCCCCTCCTACCGCTCACCTCCAGCGGCGTGTCGAGACCCAGTCACCACGCTTGGAGAGGAAGAGCCACTTTAGCTCCAATACCGTTCAGTTAGGATGA
>JBBSMN010000049.1:0-15335 GCA_038233135.1 Propionibacteriales bacterium | reverse complement strand
TGGGCGGTGGCGTCGGGGACGTGCTTGACACAGACGACGATCTTCATGCCTGGAGATTACCCGCCGGTAATGTCGGCCCCCGGTGCCAGGGTGCAGCCCGTCGGAGCTTGCCCGTTCAAGTCGTGGCCGAGACCTCGATGAGGCTGCTCCACGGGTCCTCGAATCGCAGGGTGGCGCCGTCGTCGCGCACCGGCACCGATGCATGGCGCAGCCGGTTGGCGAGGGCTTCGACGTCCTCGCGCCCGGGCACGGTGATCGTCACCTGCCCGAGACCCAAGGTTGCCGCCCGTGGCCCAGCCCCGAGGCTGGCCCACGTGTTCATCCCCATGTGGTGGTGGTAGCCCCCGGCGGAGACGAAGAGCGCGCCCGGCATCTCGTACGTCTGCTCGAATCCGAGGGTGTCCACGTAGAACGCGCGGGCGGCCGCGAGATCCCCCACCTTGAGATGCACGTGCCCTACCCGGCCCGGATGCTGTTCGACGCCGTCCAGGGCCACCTCGGTGAGGTGCCGTTCGAGGAATCCCTGCGGGTCCAGCGGCAGGCTCGCCATCCGCAGGCTGCCGTCGGGCGACCTCCAGGCGCTGCGCGGGCGGTCCCAGTACAGCTCGATGCCGTTGCCTTCGGGATCGGTGAAGTAGAAAGCGTTGCTCACCACATGGTCGGCGCTGCCGACGAACCTCGACGCCGGGTGCCGGCCGGCGGAGACCACCGTGGCCGCGAGGCTCGCCTCGTCCTCGAACAGCAGCGCGGTGTGGAACAAGCCCGCGTGGCCGGGTGCGGCCACCGGCAGGTCGGGCTCGTGGTGCAGCACGAGGAGTGGAGTGCCTTCGCGGCCCAGCACGGTGCCGCTCGAGTCCGCCGTCTCACTCAGCACCGTCAGTGCCAATGCCTCGCGGTAGTAGGTGGTCATGCCGGCCAGGTCCCGGACGTGCAGCGTCACCGTCCCCATCGATGTCGCATCGGCTAGCAGGAGGTCGTCGACGGCACCAGACTCCGAAAACTGATACATCATTCAACCACCATACTCCGGGTCCCGCAACGGCTAGGCGCCGGTGAAGCGCGCCTTGCCGGGCCCGTTCTGCACGAACGAGGCCATGCCGGTGCTGCGGTCCTCGGTCGCGAACAGCGCGGCGAACTGCAACCGCTCGACCTCTAGCCCGCTCGTCAGGTCGACGTCGAGACCGTGGTCGATGGCCTCCTTGGCGGCCCGCAGCGCCAGTGCGGGGCCCTCGGCGAACTGGGCTGCCCAAGAGTACGCGGTGTCGTAGACGTCCGCGGCCGGCACCACCGCGTCGGCCAGTCCGAGAGCGAGCGACTCGTCGGCGTCCACGAAGCGGCCGGTGAAGATGATGTCCTTGGCCCGGCTCGGCCCGACCAGGCGCGACAGTCGCTGGGTGCCGCCGGCGCCGGGGCTGATGCCGAGCTGGATCTCGGGCTGACCCACCAAGCCGTCGTCGGCGAGCACCCGGGTGTCGGCACACAGCGCGAGCTCGAGACCGCCGCCGAGCGCGTAGCCGGTGACGGCGGCGACGACCGGCTTCGGGATGGCCGCCACGGCGCTGAACGCCGACTGCAGCGCACCGGAGCGGGTGACCATGTCGGTGTAGGACAAGGCGGCCATCTCCTTGATGTCGGCACCGGCCGCGAAGACCTTCTCACCGCCGTAGACGACCACCGCCCGCACGTCGTAACGCTCGGCGGCCTCGACAGCGGCCGTACGAATCTCCTCCTGCATGACCGCGTCGAGGGCGTTCATCGGCGGGCGGTCCAACCGGAGGGTGGCGACGGCGTCGGCCACCTCAAGACGTACGAACTCGCCCATGGATCGCTCCCATCGTCGATGATGACCGGCGGCGGCGAGCGTAGTCGGCCAGACTGTCCCCCCGTGTGCCCGACCCCGACCCACCCCGCGCTCCCCCTGTTGCTTCCTGGCCGCCACGAGCAGCTCGGCGCCACCGTGCACGGGGACTCGACGACCTTCGCAGTATGGGCGCCTGCTGCCACCGAGGTGCAGGTGTGCCTGTTCGACGGCCCCGGCCGCCGCGAGGGCCGGCTGTCGCTGCCCGAGCTGACCCACGGGGTGTGGCACGGCGAGATCCCGGGAGTGGGCCCTGGCCAGCAGTACGGGCTGCGGGCACGCGGACCGTACGAGCCTGCCGCGGGCCGCCGCTTCGACCCGCGCTGTCTGCTGGTCGACCCGTACGCACGGGCCGTGGCCCGCAGCGGCCGCGACCACCGCTCGGTCGTGGTCGACGACCGCTTCGACTGGGGTGAGGACGCGCACCCGCGCACGCCGTGGCACGACACGGTCATCTACGAGGCCCACCTGCGCGGGCTGACCATGCGCCACCCGCACGTGCCCGAGCACCTGCGCGGCACCTACGCCGGGCTGGGGCACCCGGCGATCGTCGACGAGCTGGTCCGGCTCGGGGTGACCGCGATCGAGCTGCTGCCGGTGCAGCAGTTCGCCAGCGAGCCCGCCGTGAGCAAGCGGGGGCTGACCAACTACTGGGGGTACAACACGCTGGCGTTCTTGGCACCGCACGGGGCGTACGCGGCCGCCGGTGACGCGGGTGGGCAGGTCACCGAGTTCAAGGCGATGGTCAAGGAGCTGCACGAGGCCGGCATCGAGGTGCTGCTCGACGTCGTCTACAACCACACCGCCGAGAGCGGGACGAGCGGGCCGACGATGTCGCTCCGCGGGCTCGCCGACGGCGCGTACTACCGCCAGGACGAGGCCGGCCGGTACGAGGACTCGACCGGCTGCGGCAACACGCTGGCCGTCGCGCACCCGATGGCGCTGCGGCTGGTGATGGACTCGCTGCGCTACTGGGTGAGCGAGATGCACGTCGACGGCTTCCGTTTCGACCTCGCCTCGGCGCTGCTGCGGACCAAGCGAGGCGTCGATGTCGACGCGCCACTGATGACCGCGATCGCCCAGGACCCGGTGCTGCGAGACGTCAAACTGGTCGCCGAGCCGTGGGACGCCACCGCCGAGGGCTACCTGGTCGGCGGCTTCCCGTCGCCGTGGTGCGAGTGGAACGACCGCTACCGCGACACCGTGCGGGACTTCTGGCGGGCCAGGTCGGGCGGGGTGCGCGACCTCGCCTACCGGCTGTCGGGCTCCAGTGACCTGTACGCGGACGACGGGCGGCTGCCGCACAGCTCGGTCAACTTCGTGACCGCACACGACGGCTTCACGCTGCGCGACCTGGTGTCGTACGACCGCAAGCACAACGAGGCGAACCGGGAGCGCAACCGCGACGGGAACGGCGACAACCGGTCCTGGAACTGCGGCGTCGAGGGCGACACCGACGACCCCAACGTGGTGGCGCTGCGGCAGCGGCAGGCGGCGAACCTGCTGGCCACGCTGCTGCTGTCCACGGGAGTGCCGATGCTCACCGCCGGCGACGAACGGGGGCGTACGCAACAGGGCAACAACAACGCCTACTGCCACGACTCCGAGCTGACCTGGGTGGACTGGGCCGAGGACCCGCACTGGTCCCACCTGACCGAGCTGACCACCGACCTGCTGGCGCTGCGGCGGCGACACCCGGTGCTGCGGGCGCGGCACTACTTCATCGGGCACCCCGTCGGCGACGGCCGTCGCAAGGACCTCGGCTGGCTGCACCCCGACGGGCGCGAGATGAGCCAGCACGACTGGTTCGACCCGGGGCTGCACACGATCGGCATGCTGCTCAACGGCGAGCCGCACGACGACTCGTCGTTCGTGCTGTGGCTGCACGCGTCGCACGAGCCGGTGACGCTGCTGACCCCCGGCGACCCGTGGCCCGACGAGTGGGAGGTCGTGGTGGACACCAGCGGTGCGTCCTCGGGCAGCCACGTCGCCGGGGAGCACAAGCTGCAGGTGCCGGGCAGGAGCCTGCTGCTGATGCGGTCCAGGTGAGTCAGCACGCCCCGACTCGATCTGCCGGCTTCAGGCCGCCCGGGGCGGGTCCGTCGCCAACCGCTGCGACGCCTCCAGCAGGGCAGCGTGCACGAAGCCTTGAGGCAGGTTTCCACGAGGCTGCCGCAGCCGCACGTTGTACTCCTCGGTGAGGATGCCGGGTGGTCCGCAGCTGCCACGTTGCCGCTCGAACCAACGATGCGCCGAACCCAGGTCGCCGCGCTGCCACTGCGCCAGCGCCATCCAGAAGCCGCACACCAAGAACGCCCCCTCGGCGGCACCGAGCGGACGGTCGCCGTGCACGAAGCGGTAGACGTAGCCGTCCGAGGTCAGCTGGGCGCTGATGTCGTCCAGCGTGGCCACCGATCTCGGGTCTGACGCCGACAGCGCGCCCCGGACGGGCGGCAGAAGCAGGGCGGCGTCAGGGCCGGAGTGATGCGTGCTCCGGCTCCAGCCGCCTCCCGGCGAAACACAACGCCGGGAGGTCTCGGCGAGGATCGCGTCGGCCAGGCCGGCGACACGGGCGCCCTCGGCCGACGGCAGCCAATCGCCGATGGTTCGCAGACCGGCGACGCAGGCCAACCTGGAGTGCGCCCACCAGTCGGTCTGCAGCTCCCAGATCCCGTTGTCGTCGTCGAGCCAGCGCTTCTCGATGGCCGCGACGTTGACCCGGACGGCGCGATGGCCATCAGTGTCGAGATGGTCGTGGCGAGCTGCGGCGGCGAAGAGCTGGAGAAGCTCGCCAAGCGCATCCAGCTGGAACTGGTCGTTGGCATGGTTGCCGGCCACCGGCTTCGCGCCGGGATATCCCGGCAGGTCCAGCACCTGCTGATCGGGGACGGCGCCGCCGTCGAGGCGGTACGCGGGACGAAGCCGGTCGCCGTCCTCGAGCAGCCGCGCGGTAGTGAAGGCGACGGCGTCGTCGAGCAGCGGCAGGGGCTCATCGACCGCGGCCGCGATCCCGGCGAGCGCCTGGTCCCGCATCCACACATAGCGGTAGTCGTAGTTGCGCCCGGCCTCGGCGCGCTCGGGCAGCCCCATGGTCGCCGCGGCCACCATGCCTCCCCCGGGCCGGGTCAGGCCGCGCAGCACCGCGTAGGCGTGACGGGTGTCGCGCGGCGCGACAGACCGATCGAGGCGGGGCACAGCAGCCGTCCAGCCGTGCTCGGTCTCCTCCCAGGAACGCTGCGGCGGCTCCAGCGCGGGCAGAGGTCGGTCGCCGATCTCCAGCACCAGGTCGTGGCCGGCTCCCGCCGCGACGGTGAGGTCCAGCCGGAGGGCACCGGCGGCGTCACGGACCGCTCCAGCCGCTCCGGACCAGCGCAGGTAGAGCTCGCCGGTGCGCGCAGTCCAGACCCCGTCGTCGGCACGGGAGACTTCTCGCATCGGATGCTCGCCGAAGCCGGCACGAGCGTCCAGCACCACCCGGACCGACACGTCCGCGTCCGTGGCCTCGACACGGCGCAGCAACACCAGATGGTGCCGGTCGGCGGGCAGCCGGAGTGCGTCGCGACACTCGACCACCGTCTGGTTGGTCATCCAGCGGTTGCGCCAGATCAGCGTGCCGGCCTCGTAGTAGCCGGCCCAGACCGCCTCGTCGACGGGGGTGACGGCATACGTGCCCGCTCCGGACATCAGCCCGCAGAAGACCGCCGGCGAGTCCCACCCGGGTGCGCACAACCAGGCGACCTCACCGCGCGGCCCGAGCAGGGCACCGCGCTCGCCGTCCGCGACCAGCGCGTAGTCCCGCAGCACCTGCGGCGGGAACCGCTGCGACTGCTCGTCGCTCATGAGGCTTCGGCTGACCCGGTTCTCGGCTGCACCGCGGCCAGCAGCGCCGCCAGCGCGGCACTGGTCAGCGCCAGCCGCCGGTGGGACGGTGCAATGGTGGCCAGGCCGAGCATGCTCGCCCCGTGCACGGCGTCAACGCCTCGTACGACCGGTCCCAGGGCGTCCGGCGCGACCACCAGGCAGGCGACGTCGACCAGGTGCCGGGCCCCGAGCACCCGCCCGGCGATGACCTCACCGGAGTCGGGCTCCGCGCCACCGACGAGGCCGAGCACCGCCCGCGTCCGCAGCAGCAACGCCAACCCCAGGCCGGCGCGCAGGACGGAGGCGAGGCCAGGTCGGCGTTTCATCGGTCGACCCGCCGTCCGAGTCCGAGGCCCGCGGCAGCGACCGTGGCCGCTGTAGCGACGATGGCGGCGACCGCACCGTGGTGCTGCGAGGCCCACAGCTGCACCCGGACGTCCTTGGCCTCCTCGTCGAAGATGCCGTGTGCGCCGAAGTCCTGCCCGCCTTCGCCGTCGGCGGCCTCCCACAGGTTGGCCGGCTGGTCGGGGGGCCGAGGATCCTCGGTCTGCTGGTCGTCGAAGCCGGTGCGCGCAAGGTAGCGGTCGAGCAGGCCGGGCGCGACTGCGTTGGCGATCAGCGTCCCGACCGTCGAGCCGCCGACCCAGTACTCGCGGCGCTGGGGGTGGTCGGCGGCGTGCACGACCGCCGCGGCGGCGACCTCGGGTTGGTAGATCGGCGGCACGGGCTGCGCCTGGTTGGGCAGCCGGGACAGCACCCAGGAGAACTGCGGGGTGTTGACCGCCGGCATCTGCACCATCGTCACGTGCACGTTGCTGCCCTCGTGCAGCAGCTCGCAGCGCAGCGACTCGTGGAACCCCTGGATGGCGTGCTTGGCGGCGCAGTAGGCAGTCTGCAGCGGGACGCCCCGGTAGGCCAGCGCCGACCCGACCTGCACGATCGTGCCGCGGTCGCGGGGGCGCATCCGGTGCAGCGCCGCCAGGGTGCCGTACACGTACCCGAGGTAGCTCACCTCGGTCACCCGGCGGAACTCCTCGGCCTTGATCTCGTGCGCCGGCGCGAAGACCGAGGTAAAGGCCACGTTGACCCACACGTCGATCGGTCCCAGCTCGTCCTCCACCCGGCTCGCGGCCGCGTCCACGGCGGCGGCGTCGGACACGTCGACCGGGATCACGAGTGGCGTCCCGCCGGCTTCTCGGACGTCGTGCTCCGCCCCCGCCAGGCCGGCCTCGCCGCGGGCGAGCAGGGCGACCGCCGCTCCCTGCTGGGCAAAGGCACGCGCCGCAGCTCGACCTATGCCTCCACTCGCGCCGGTGACGACGACGCGGCGATCTTCGTTGCGGTAATCGCTCATGGCGCGCAGTAAAGCCCACTGCGCTCGATCACGCACGGCGGGCACCGGTCGTGGTCTTGGGCGACGCGGCGCCCCGTGGCACCCTGAGCGCGTGCGGACCTTGCGCGTACGGCGATCCTGGCTGTGGCCGGTGAGCGCGGCCAGCCTGGTGCTCTTGATCGCCGGCGGCGGCTCCCTTGCCTCCGTGGAGACGGGCACCGTGGGCTCGTTCGGCAGGGGGTTGTGGTGGGCGGTCTCGCTGATGACGACGGTCGGCTTCATCGGCGCTCCTCCCTCGACCGTGTCCGGCGAGCTGGTGTCGGCGACGCTGATGCTCACGGGATTCGTGCTGCTCGCCCTGGTAAGCGCGGCGTTGGCCTCGTTGTTCGTCCGCGATGACAGCGCACCTTTCGAGGCCCGCGAGCGCAGTGCCGACGCGGAGATCTTGGACCGGCTCACCGACCTGCAGGATCGACTGGTGGAACTGGAACGGCGACTCCCCCACGCGGACGGCGATCACGTCGCACTGAGCAGCCCGAACGACAGGGCAGCGGCGAGCACCAGGCCGAGCGCCACCCGGTAGGCGACGAAGACTGTGATGGGGTGGTGTGCCACCAGCCGCAGCAACCAGGCGATCGAGGCGTAGGCGACCGCGGCGCTGACGGCGGTGGCAACCAGGGTGGCCGACCAGCCGACGCCACCGGAGATGGCGCCGGCCTCGCTCGCCGCCTCGTAGAGGCCCGCGGCGGTGAGCGCCGGGATGGACAGCAGGAACGACAGCCGGGTGGCGGTCACCCGGTCGAGCCCGCGCAGCAGTCCGGCACTGATCGTGGCTCCGGAGCGGGAGACGCCGGGCACCAGGGCCAGGCACTGGAAAGCACCCACCACCAGTACGTCGCGAAGCGTGAGGTCACTCTCACCACGTCGCTGGGTGGCCAGACGCTCGGCCACGACCATCGCGGCGCTCCAGACGACCAGCCCGGCAGCGACGACCCACAGCGACCGCAGCGGCCCGGCGATGATGTCCTTGCCCGCGAAGCCGACGACCCCCACGGGCACCGAGCCGGCGATCACGTACCAGCCGAGCCGGTGCTCGATCTCACCTCGCACCGACCGGTCCCGCAGCCCGCGGAACCACGCTCGCGTGATCGCGACGATCTCGGCGCGGAAGTATGCGATGACCGCCGCGATGGCGCCGAGCTGGATTATCGCGGTGAACGCCGTGACGTCCGCGTCGGCGACATCGAGACCCAGCAGGTTCTCGGTGATCGTCAGGTGTC
Organism: Propionibacteriales bacterium; assembly: GCA_038233135.1. Taxonomy (GTDB): domain Bacteria; phylum Actinomycetota; class Actinomycetes; order Propionibacteriales; family Nocardioidaceae; genus JACCVL01. The sequence goes on along the minus strand of JBBSMN010000049.1, from coordinate 7,003 downwards.
CGGTGCTCGAGACCGGGAGGAACTCCGTCAGGCCCTCGACGACACCGAGGACGACGGCCTGCAGCAGGTTCACGCCGTGGTCTCGTGCTTGCTCGCGCCGCGGGTCTCGTCCCGGTCCGCCGTGCGACGGCGCCGCCTGAGCCACCAGACGGTCAACCCCACGGCCACCACCACGAGGATGAGCCCGGCGCTGGACCGGCTGAGCAGGGTGGCGACCTGCTGGTAGGACTGCCCGGCGAAGTAGCCGAGCAGGGTGACGCCCACCCCCCACACCAGCCCGCCGGCGGCGTTGAACACCAAGAACCGGGGATAGGGCATCCCGCTGAGGCCGGTCAGGGCAGGCATCACGGCACGCAGGAACGCGGTGAAGCGGCCCAGGAAGACCGCCCAACCGCCGCGCTCGCGGAGCGACTGCTGGGCGGCGTCGAGGCGCCCTCGGTGCCGCGTCAGCGCCCGCCACTGCAGGATCCGCGGGCCGACCCGTCGCCCGACCTCGTAGCCGACCGAGTCACCCAGGATGGCGCTGGCCACCACGAGGACGAGCACCGCGGGCAGGGACAGTGTCCCGGTCGACGCGAGGACACCGCCCAACAGGACCGCGGTCTCGCCGGGGAGGACGAAGCCGACGAAGATGGCCGCCTCGGCGAAGCCGAGGGCGGAAATCAACGCGTACGCCGCGGGGGCGGGGACCGTCAGGAGCTGGTCGATCAGCTGGCTCACCGGAGGCGCCTGTCCGGGTCGGCACGATGCATGACACCGACAGTAGGACGCGGACATGAAGTGCCGGTTAAGCCCACTCCCTGGGCGCGGGCTGCTTCATCGGCGCTTCATCTGGTCGCGGCTAATCTCGGGCGCCATGAGCCAGGGTGCGCGGATGCGGGTCCTGATCGCCGAGGACGACGCACGGCTGGCCGCGCTGCTGCAGCAGTCGGTCGCCGAGGCGGGCTGGGACGCCGAGGTGCGCCACGACGGCCTCAGCGCATTCGCCGCAGCGGCGCCCGGCGGGAAGGGCGCCGGGTTCGACGTGTTGTTGCTGGACTGGATGCTCCCCGGACTCGACGGCATCAGCGTCTGCCGGCGGCTGCGGGCCATGGGCCTTGGCACCCCGGTGCTGATGCTCACCGCGCGCACCGCGGTCGCCGACCGGGTGGCCGGCCTCGACGCCGGTGCCGACGACTACCTTCCCAAGCCCTTCGACCTCGACGAACTGCTCGCCCGGTTGCGGGCGCTGTCTCGTCGCGGGAGCGGCGACGACACTGACCGCCCGGTCCGGATGGGCAGCCTGGTCGTCGACCCGCTGTCTCGGCGGGTCAACCGCGACGGGCACGAGATCGACCTGTCCGCCCGCGAGTTCGACATCTTGCACCTGCTCGTGGAGCGGGCCGGCCACGTCGTCACCCGCTTCGCCATCCTGGACGAGGTCTGGGACGGCGAGACCGACCTGCGCAGCAACGTGATCGACGTCCACATCGCCGCCCTGCGGGCCAAGATTGACCGCCCGTTCGGCTGCCAGACCATCACCACCCTGCGGGGCGTGGGCTACCGCGTCGACGTCGACGCACCGTGAGACCTCTCGTCGCGCCCCCGCGGCGGTGGCCGATCCGAGTGCGCCTGGTGGCGGGCTTTGCTGCCGTCATGCTGCTGGTGCTGGCAGCGGCCGGGGCCTTCGTCTACTGGCGGGTGCAGCTCGCGCTGGACCGCCAGCTCGACCAGCGACTGCTCGACGCCTCCTCGTCAGTGGCGCCGTCCGTGTCGTCCGACGGCTCGCTGGGTGCGGCCGCCACAGCCGTGGCGACCGGCGAGTCCTTCCAAGTGCTGACCACCGACGGCCGGGTCCTCGACGCTGCCCCTGGGGCCCTGTCGGCGCCGCTGCTCGACCCGGCAGACGTGCGATCCGCGCTCGACCAGCCGGTGCGACGCGACATCGGCGGGCTGCTGCCGGGCGACCAGCAGCCACTGCGGGTGCATGCAACCGGAGTCGGCGGCCGCCAGCCGGGTCGACAGGTCGTGCTGGCAGTCGCCGTGGACCGCAACCCACGGGATGAGGCCCTGCGTGAGCTGTTGGCACAGCTGGTGCTCGCAGGCCTCGCAACGATGGGCATCACGGCTGTGGTCGGGGACCGGCTGGCGAGGGCGTCGCTGCGGCCGGTCGAGAGGTACCGCCGCCGGGCGACCGACATCGCGGGCGGAGCCAGCGGGGTGCGCCTCGAGGTGCCAGCCGGCCGAGATGACGAGATCACCCGGCTCGGACACACCCTGAACGACATGCTGGTCGCCCTGGAGGAGTCCCTGGACCACGAGCGCCGCTTCGTCAACGACGCGAGTCACGAGCTGCGCACCCCGTTGACGCTGATCGGCACCCGGGTGCAGCTGGCGCTGCGCCGACCGCGCACCCCGGCGGAGCACGAGCAGGTGCTGACAGAGATCAAGGACGACATCGACCGGTTGGCCCACCTTGCCGATCATCTGCTAGCGCTCGGAGCAGACCAGGCAGGCGCCACCGCCGGCGGGCCGGGCGAGCCCGTCGACCTGGCCGCGGTCGTCCGAGCCGACGTCGAACGGCGACGCACGCTCGCCGCACCCGGCTCCCCCTACGCCTGGGCAGGTTCCCTGAGCGTCACCACCTCCGGTCCGGCCTTCGTCGGGGTTCCGCGGCACCAGCTCGACAGGGTGGTCGACAACCTGCTGCAGAACGCGGGACTGCACGGGGCACCACCGGTCACAGTCGGGGTCGAGACCGCCGGGGCAACCGCACGACTCACGATCGTCGACGCAGGGCCCGGTGTCGACGCCAGCACGCTCGCCTCGGCGCCGCAGCGGTTCGCCCGCGCCCCCGAGGCCCGCAACCGGCCCGGCTCGGGGTTGGGGCTCGCACTGGTCCACGCCGTCGTGCTCGCCGCGGGCGGCGAGCTGCGACTGTGCTCACGGGACAGGCACGAGCGCTTCGGCCCCGGTCTGGGCGGGTCATGCACGCACGGGCCGGAGATGACGGTCACCGTCCTCCTGCCCGTCGTGGCCACACCCCTGACCGGCTGACCCTAGCGAGGCCCCACGGCCCCTTGTGGACTCGCAGGCACCGCGATCAGGCCGAGCTCGGCCGGGCTGGTCAGCAGTGAGTGACTGGGCAGCACCCGTGCGGTGTAGCCGAACGAACCGGTCGTCTCCAGCTTGACCTCGCCGGCGAACCGCTGGCGGCCGCCCTCGTAGGTCTCGACGTGGCCGAGCACGGCAGTCTGCATGTGCTCGAGCGCGTCATCAGGACCGACCGGGCCGTGCACGACCTGCACCTGCACATCGTCGGGACCCAGCTCCCCCAGGGCGGCCCACACCGAGATCGACAGCGTCGAGCCCACCTCCGGGGTGTCGCCGATGCCCGCGGCCTCGACGTGCTCGATGTGCACATGCGGCCAGGCGGCCCGGACCTCGTCCTTCCACCCGGCCAGGTCACCGGCCCGTTCCGGCGCCTCGTGCAGAGCCCGCCCGGCACGGGCCGCCGGTGCGTACAGCTCGACGACGTAGTCGCGCAACATGCGTGTCGCGAGCACCTTCGGGCCCAGCGACTTCCAGGTGTGGCGCATCATCTCCAGCCACCGCGCCGGCAGGCCGGCCGCGTCCACGTCGTAGAAGCGGGCGGCGACCTGGTGCTCGATCAGGTCGTACAGCGCGGTGGCCTCGATGTCGTCGCGCCGGTCCGCGTCGACGATGCCGTCGGCGGACGGGATCGCCCAGCCGTTGGAGCCGTCGAACCACTCGTCCCACCAGCCGTCCAGGATGGACAGGTTGAGGCCACCGTTGAGCGCGGCCTTCATGCCCGATGTGCCACAGGCCTCGTACGGGCGCAGCGGGTTGTTCAGCCACACGTCGCAGCCGGGGTAGAGCGGCTGGGCCATCGCGATGTCGTAGTCGGGCAGGAAGACGATGCGGTGCCGCACCTGCGGGTCGTCGGCGAAGCGGACGATCTCCTGGATGAGCCGCTTGCCACCCTGGTCGGCTGGGTGTGACTTGCCGGCGATCACCAGCTGCACCGGCCGCTTCGGATGCAGCAGCAGCGCCTTGAGCCGCTTGGGGTCGCGCAGCATCAAGGTGAGCCGCTTGTACGACGGCACCCGGCGGGCGAAGCCGATCGTCAGCACGTCGGGGTCGAGCAACGAGTCGACCCAGCCCAGCTCGGCGGGGGTGTGGCCGCGATGCAGCAGGGACGCCCGTTGGCGCTTGCGGACGTCGGCGACCAGGCGCGCCCGCAGCACCCGCTTCGTCGACCAGATGACGTCACCGGGGACGTCGTCCACGGAGTCGAACGCCTCCGACCCCTCCCCACCGGCGAGGGCCAGCACCTCCGGCGCCACCCAGGTCGGTGCGTGCACGCCGTTGGTGATCGAGCTGATGGGGACGTCCGCGGGGTCGAAGCCGGGCCAGAGGCCGGCGAACATGCCGCGGCTGACCTCGCCGTGCAGCTGACTGACCCCGTTGGCACGCTGTGCGAGCCGCAGCCCCATCACGGCCATGTTGAACATGCCCTGCTGACCGCCGGGATAGCTCTCGGCACCGAGCGCGAGGATCTGATCGACCGGCACGCCCGCGCAGGCGTTGTCACCGCCGAAGTGCTGCTCGACGAGATCACGCGGGAAGCGGTCGATGCCCGCCGGCACCGGTGTGTGGGTGGTGAAGACGGTGCCGGCCCGGGCGGTCTCCAAGGCGGCGTCGAAACTCAGGCCGGCGTCCTCGGTGAGCTCGCGGATCCGTTCGAGCCCGAGGAAGCCCGCGTGCCCCTCGTTGCAGTGGTAGACCTCCGGCTCAGGGGTGCCGGTGATCGATGCGTACGCACGCAGCGCGCGCACGCCCCCGATGCCGAGCAGCATCTCCTGGAGCAGCCGGTGCTCGGCGCCACCGCCATAGAGCCGGTCGGTGACGTCTACACCGAGCCCGTCGTTGAGGGAGGCGTCGGAGTCGAGCAGCAGCAGCGGCACCCGACCCACCTGGGCCGCCCAGATCCGGGCGGTCAGCCGCCGGTCGCCGGGCAGGCCGACCTGGACCTGTGCGACGTTGCCGTCCCCGTCACGCAGCAACGTCAACGGCAACCCGTCGGGGTCGTTGACCGGATAGCGCTCCTCCTGCCAGCCCTCCGCCGACAGCGCCTGCCGGAAGTAGCCGTGGCGGTAGAACAGCCCGACCGCCACGATCGGCACGCCCATGTCGCTGGCCGCCTTCAGGTGGTCGCCGGCGAGGATGCCGAGACCGCCGGAGTACTGCGGCAGCACCCCGGTGATCCCGAACTCGGCGGAGAAGTACGCGATCGCGCGGGGTCCGTCGTCGCGGGTCGACCCCGAGCGCTGGTACCAGTGCTCGCCGTCGAGGTAGGTCGCCAGCTCGTCGTAGGCGTCGGCCAGCCGCTGCCGGAAGCCCGGGTCTGCGGCCAGCTGCTCCAGCCGCTCGATCGACAGCGCGCCGAGGAGCTGGCCGGGGTCGCGGCCGCTGCGCTCCCACAGCCCGGGGTCGATCGAGGCGAACAGCTCCTGAGTGGGTGCATGCCACGACCAGCGCAGGTTGGTGGCCAGGTCGCCGAGGCGACCCAGGGCATCGGGCAGGACGGGGCGGACGGTGAACCGTCGGATGGCACGCACCCCAGGACGGTACAGGCAGCAGGTGGACGCGGTTGGGCGAAGGCCACCCGCGATCGCTAGGTTTGGCGCCGATGATCACTCGCATCCCGGTCATGGACGTGCAACCCGTCGTGGAGGGTGGGACGTACCCGGTCAAGGCGGCCGTCGACGAGGTCTTTTCGGTCACCGCGACCGTGTTCCGCGAGGGCCACGACGCTCTCGGCGCCACCGTTGTGCTCACCGGACCCGACGGGCAGGACCGGCGCCCCGTCCTGATGCGACCGGCCCCGGACGACGGTCCACCGGATCGCTACGTGGCCGCGGTGAGTGCCGACGAGGTCGGCGACTGGACGTTCCGGGTGGAGTCGTGGAGCCATCCGTACGCGACCTGGGAGCACGACGCGATGATCAAGATCGCGGCCGGCGTCGACGTCGAGCTGATGCTGCTGGAGGGCGCGCTGCTGCTGGAACGCGCGGCGCAGGGTCGCAAGGTGCTGCTGGACGCCGCGACCGCGCTGCGAGACGTCGACCGCCCCGTCGAGGCCCGGCTGGCGGCCGGCACCTCCCCGGAGGTCGAGCAGGTGCTGCTCGTCGGCCAGCCCTTGCGCGACCTCGTGCAGGCCACTCGCGCGTACCCGGTGCAGGTCGACCGCCGGCGCGCCCTGGTCGGCTCCTGGTACGAGTTCTTCCCGCGCTCCGAGGGCGCCCACGTCACCGCCGACGGCACGGTCGTCGCGGGCACCCTGCGCACGGCGACCGCGCGGCTCAAGGCGGTGGCCGCGACCGGCTTTGACGTCATCTACCTGCCGCCGATCCACCCCATCGGGCGGGTCAACCGCAAGGGGCGCAACAACACCCTGGACCCCGGCCCGGACGACGTGGGCTCGCCGTGGGCCATTGGCTCGGCCGACGGCGGTCACGACGCGGTCGCCCCCGAGCTGGGGACGCTCGAGGACTTCGACGAGTTCGTCGCCGCAGCGACCGACGTCGGGCTCGAGGTCGCGATGGACTTCGCGCTGCAGTGCGCCCCCGACCACCCCTGGGTCGAGGCGCACCCGCAGTGGTTCACCACCCGCGCCGACGGCAGCGTCGCCTTCGCGGAGAACCCGCCGAAGAAGTACCAGGACATCCTCCCGCTCAACTTCGACAACGACTACGAGGGGCTCTATGCCGAGGTGCTGCGGGTGTTGCGGCAGTGGATGGCCCGCGGCGTGCGGATCTTCCGCGTCGACAACCCGCACACCAAGCCGGTGTTCTTCTGGCAGCAGCTGTTCGCCGAGGTGCGCGGGACCGACCCCGACGTGGTGTTCCTCGCCGAGGCGTGCACCAAGCCGGCGATGATGCGCACGCTCGGCACGATCGGCTTCCACCAGAGCTATACCTACTTCACCTGGCGCAACGAG
>JBBSMN010000048.1:0-15343 GCA_038233135.1 Propionibacteriales bacterium | reverse complement strand
CTCGATGTCGTTGCCCTTGAACGTCGACCCGTCACCCCAGATGTCCACTCCGTCCTCGTGCATGGCCCGGACCAGCATCGTGCCGGTGACGGCCCGGCCGAGGGGGGTGGTGTTGAAGTAGACCCGCCCGGCCGAGCGGATGTGGAAGGCGCCGCACGCGATCACCGCCAACCCCTCCTCGACCAGCATCCGCCGGCAGTCCACGGCCCGGGAGAGCTCGGCGCCGTACTGCAGCGCCCGGGCGGGCACGCCGGCGATGTCGGGCTCGTCGTACTGGCCGATGTCGGCGGTGTAGGTGCACGGCACGGCGCCCTTCTCGCGCATCCATGCCACGGCCACCGAGGTGTCGAGGCCACCGGAGAAGGCGATGCCGACCCGCTCGCCGATGGGCAGGGACGTGAGAACCTTGCTCACGGCGCCTCCTTGGGGGTCTGGAGAGTGTGCGGGTGGCCGTATTGTCCAGAGTGGCCAGAGTGGCCAGAGTGGCCAGAGTGGTCCGCGTGGTTGGCGAGGCCGGGGTCGTTGGCGAGCGCGACTAGCCGCTCGGCAAGGGCGGGGCCGCCGTCGCCGCGTCGGCTGATCACCAGGACGGTGTCGTCGCCGGCGACCGTCCCCAGGATCTCGGTCGGCTGGGCCCGGTCGAAGGCCGAGGCGAGGTATTGGGCAGCACCGGGCGGCGTGCGCAACAGGGCGAGGTTCGCCGACCCCTCGGCAGACATCAACAGCTCGGCGAGCAGTCGGGCCAGCCGACTCTCGGAGGCGCCCGTCTCGACCCCTGCACGCGGGGTGCGGTCGCCGCCCTCGGCCGGCACGGCGTACACCAGTGCTCCGGACGCGATGCGCACCTTGACCGCCTCGAGCTCAACCAGGTCGCGGGACAGCGTCGCCTGCGTCACGTGCAGGCCGGTCTCGGCCAGCAGCTCGGCCAGCTCGGTCTGGGAGCGGACCTGGTGGTCGGCCAGCAGGTCCACGATGCGCTGCTGGCGCGCTGGCTTGGTCTGCGGGATGCGCGAGGCCGCCGTCATGACGGCTCTCCACGCTGGTCGAGCAGCCAGGCCAGCAGGCCCTTCTGCGCATGCAGCCTGTTCTCGGCCGCGTCCCACACAACGCTGTGGCGACCGTCGATGACCGAGGCGGCGATCTCCGATCCGCGGTAGGCCGGCAGGCAGTGCAGCACCAGCACCTCGTCGTCGGCGAGCCCGACGGCGCAGTCGTCGAGCGCGAAGGGCACGAAGGGGGCAGCCCGGTCGACGGCCTCGTCCTCCTGGCCCATCGACACCCAGGTGTCGGTGGCCAGCACGTCGGCGCCGCGACACGCGACCGCGGGGTCGTCGGTCACGAGGACCGACCCGCCGGTCGCTGCTGCGATGCGTTCCGCGTCGGCCAGGACTGCCGGGTCGGGTGCGTACGGCGCGGGGGATCCGATCCGCACGTGCAGCCCCGCGGTGGCCCCGCCGAGCAGGTAAGACTGCGCCATGTTGTTCGCGCCGTCACCGAGGTAGGCCAGCGTCAGCCCGGCGAGGTGGCCCCGGTGCTCGCGCACAGTCAGCAGGTCGGCCAGCACCTGGCAAGGGTGGAAGTCGTCGGTCAGGGCGTTGACGACCGGCACACCCGCATGGGCCGCCATTTCCTCGATCCGTTCCTGGCCGTACGTGCGCCACACCACCGCCGCCGCCTGGCGGCCGAGGACGCGGGCGGTGTCGGCGATCGACTCGCGTACCCCCACGGCCGCCAGCCGCGAGTCGACCACCATCGGGTGCCCACCGAGCTCGGCGATGCCGACGCTGAACGACAGCTGTGTCCGCAACGTCGGCTTGTCGAAGAGCACCGCGACGGTCTGCGGGCCGGCCAGTGGGCGGTGCCCGTGCCGGTCGGCCTTCATCGCCGACGCGAGGTCCAGGATAACGGCCTGCTCGTGCGGCGTGACGTCGTCGTCGCGCAGGAAGTGCCGCCTGGTGCGGTCGGTCGCGGTCACGTCTGCTCCTCGCTCGCCGCCGCGACGGCGAGCGCCTCGGGCAGCGCAGCCAGCCAGCTGTCCAGCTGGGCGGTCTCGATGATCAACGGCGGCGCCGTACGCAGCACCGTTGGTGTGCAGTCGTTGACGATGAACCCGGCGTCGAGGGCCGCCCACGCGGCCGGGCCGGCGATCTCGTGGCGCAGCACGGAGGCGGTGAGCAGGCCACGGCCGCGGACCCCGGTGATGGCGGGGTGGTCGAGCTGCCGGAGCCCGGTGGTCAGGTGCTCGGCGGCCTTGGTCACGTGCTCGAGCAGCCCCTCGGCCTCGATCGTGTCGAGCACGGCCAGCGCCGCGACGGTGGCGAGCGGGTTGCCGCCGAAGGTGCTGCCGTGGTGCCCGGGCTGCAACAGGTCGGCGGCACCGTCGAGGCCGATGCACGCCCCGATCGGCACCCCGCCACCGAGCCCTTTGGCCACGGTCACGACGTCTGGGCGCACGCCGTCCACCTGGTGGGCGAACCAGTCCCCGGTGCGGCCGACGCCGGTCTGCACCTCGTCCAGCCACAGCAGCGCCCCGTGGCGGCTGGTGACCTCGCGGGCAGCCTGCAGGTAGCCCGCGGGCGGGACCACGACGCCGGCCTCGCCCTGGATCGGCTCAAGCACCACGGCGGCGGTGCTGTCGTCCACGGCAGCCTGCAGGGCGGCGCTGTCGCCGTAGGGGACGAAGTCGATCTGGCCGGGCAGCGGCTCGAACGGTGTGCGGTAGGCGGCCTTGGAGGTCAGCGCCAGCGCGCCCATGGTGCGGCCGTGGAAGGCGCCCTCGGCAGCGACGAGGCGGGTCCGTCCGGTGCGGCGGGTGAGCTTGAGCGCCGCCTCGTTGGCCTCGGTGCCTGAGTTGGTGAGAAACACCTTGCCGTTGCCGCCGAGGAGGTCGACCAGGCGCTCGGCCAGCTCGACCTGTGGCCGGCTGGCGAAGAAGTTGGACACGTGGGCGAGTGTGGCGACCTGGGTGGTCACCGCCTCGACGACGGCCGGGTGGGCGTGGCCGAGAGCATTGACGGCGATGCCCCCGAGAAGGTCGAGGTAGCACCGCCCGTCCTCGTCCCAGACCTCGCACCCCTGTCCCCGCACCAACGCCCGCCGGGGTGAGCCGTAGGTGTTCATGATCGCCGTGCGGTGCCGCTCCGTCACAGTGCTCACGGAGCGGCTCCGTCTGCGGTCTCGTCGGGCAGCACCATCGTGCCGATCCCCTCGTCGGTGAAGATCTCCAGCAGGACGGCGTGCGGCACCCGACCGTCCAGCACGTGTGCCCGCGGCACCCCGCCGCGCACCGCGCGCAGGCAAGCACCCATCTTGGGGATCATTCCCGTCGCCAGGTCGGGCAACAGCTCGCCGAGCTGGGCCGCGCGGATCTGGCTGATCACCTCGTCGCTGGCCGGCCAGTCGGCGTACAGGCCCTCGACGTCGGTGAGCACCACCAGCTTGTCGGCCCTGAGCGCGACCGCGAGGCTGGCGGCGGCGGTGTCTGCGTTGACGTTGTGCACCTGGCCGTCGGCGTCAGGGGCCACGCTGGAGACGACCGGGATGCGACCCGCGGCGATGAGGTCGAGCACCGACTCGGCGCGCACGTCGACCACGTCACCGACCAGGCCGATGTCGACGACCTCGCCGTCGACCAGCGCACCGGTGCGGGCGGCGGTGAACAGGCCGGCGTCCTCCCCGCTCAGCCCGACCGCGAGCGGGCCGTGCTGGTTGAGCAGCCCGACCAGCTCGCGCCCGACCTGGCCGACCAGCACCATCCGTACGACGTCCATCGCCTCCGGCGTGGTCACCCGCAGCCCGCCACGAAAGTGTGAGTCGATGCCGAGCCGGTCGAGCATGGTCGAGATCTGCGGGCCACCACCGTGCACCACGACGGGCCGCAGCCCGGCGTAGCGCAGGAAGACGATGTCGTGGGCGAACGCGTCGCGCAGGGTCTCGTCGCTCATCGCGTGGCCGCCGTACTTGACCACGACGATGCTGCCGTGCAGCCGCTCGAGCCACGGCAGTGCCTCGGCGAGGGTGTCGGCCTTGGCGATGGCCTTGGCGCGGTCGCGGACGGTCGAACTGTTCGGCGGACTCATGTCGAGTACGCCGAGTTCTCGTGGACGTAGGCGTGCGTGAGGTCGTTGGTCCAGACCGTCGCGGTCGCATCGCCAGCCTTGAGGTCGATGACGACGTCGACCCGGCGGCCGGTGAGGTCGACACGCTCCGGCCGCTCAGCCGGCGCACTTGCCGCACACACGCGGACTCCGTTGAGGGCGACGTCGAGGTCCAGCGGGTCGAACGCTGCCGACGTCGTGCCCACCGAGGCGAGGACCCGACCCCAGTTGGGGTCGCGGCCGAAGACGGCGGCCTTGAACAGGTTGCTGCGCGCCACCGCCCGCCCGACCTCGACGGCGTCGTTCTCACTGGCGGCTCCACAGACCTGCACGATGATGTCGTGCTCGGCGCCCTCGGCGTCGGCGAGCAGCTGCTGGGCAAGATCGTGGCAGACGGCATGCACGGCGGCGGCGAAGTCAACGTACGCGGGCGCCGCTCCCGACGCACCGCTGGCCAGCAGCAGCACCTCGTCGTTCGTCGACATGCACCCGTCGGAGTCGAGCCGGTCGAAGGTGGTGCGGGTCGCGGCGCGCAGCGCCCGGTCACAAGTCGCCGCGTCGACGTCGGCGTCGGTGGTGAGCACCACCAGCATGGTTGCCAGCGCCGGGGCGAGCATGCCCGCGCCCTTGGCCATGCCACCGACGGTCCAGCCCCGACCGCGGGCCACCGCCTGCTTGGGCACGGTGTCGGTGGTCATGATGGCCGTCGCCGCGGGCGTGCCGTCGGCCCCGAGGGCGTCGACCGCGTCCTTCGCGCCGGCGAGCATCGCGGCGGGGTCGTGCAGGTGACCGATCAGCCCGGTGCTGCATACCTGCACGTCGACGGCGCCGACGCCAAGCCCCTGCGCGACGGTCTCGGCCGTCACGTGCGTGAGCTGGAAGCCCTGGGATCCGGTGTAGCAGTTGGCACCGCCTGCGTTCAGCACGACCGCCCGGGCCGTGCCGCCGGACAGCGCCTGCCGGCTCCACCGCACCGGGTGGGCAACGCACCGGTTGGTGGTGAAGACCGCCGCCGCGTCGGACCGCGGACCGTCGTTGACCACCAGCGCCACGTCGGGCCCGCCCCCGCTGCGCAGGCCAGCGGCCACCCCGGCCGCGCGGAAGCCAGTCGCCGCGGTGACGCTCACGGTGCGACCCCCACCGTGGTCAGGCCGTCCGTCTCGGGCAGGCCCAGCGCGAGGTTCATGCACTGCACCGCCGCTCCGGCCGTCCCCTTCGTGAGGTTGTCGACGGCGCCCACCGCGACCAACCGGCGAGTGCGCTCGTCGACGGTGGCCTGCAGGTGTACGGAGTTGGATCCGAGCACCGAATGGGTCTGCGGCCAGCTGCCCTCGGGCAGGAGGTGGACGAACGGCTCGTCGGCGTAGGCCTTCTCGTACGCCGCCCGCACGTCGCCGGCCTCGACGTCGGGCAGCAGCCGTCCGGTGCAGGTGGCGAGGATGCCGCGGGCGATCGGCGCGAGCACCGGCGTGAAGGACACGGTGACGGCGTCGGCTTGGTCAGCGCCATCGGCCACCAGTGTCAGGTTCTGCTCGATCTCGGGGGTGTGTCGGTGCGCCCCACCGACGGCGTATGCGGTCGCCGAGCCGATCACCTCCGCGCCCATCAGGTGCGCCCTGGCGGCCCGCCCGGCCCCCGACAGCCCGGAGACTGCCACCACCCCGAGGTCGGTGCGGTCGACGAGGCCGTCGGCCACCGCGGGCAGCAGCACGAGCGTCGAGACGGTGGGATAGCAGCCCGGCACGGCCACACGGCGGGTGGTGGCGAGCAGCTCGCGCTGGCCCGGAAGCTCGGGCAGTCCGTACGGCCAGCTGCCGGCGTACGCCCCGCCGTAGAAATCCCGCCAGGCGTCAGGATCGGTGAGGCGGAAGTCGGCGCCGCAGTCGACGACCAGAACGTCCCCCGGCAGCTGCGCAGCCAGCCGAGCCGACTGTCCGTGCGGGAGGGCGAGCACCACGGCTTCGTGGCCTGCCAGCGCCTCGGGCTCGGTGGGCTCGAGCACCCGATCGGCGAGTGGCACCAGGTGCGGGTGGTGCGAGGCCAGGGTGCTGCCCGCGCTTGCCGCCGCGGTGACCGAGCCGACCTGCAGGGTCGGGTGCGCGAGCAGCAGCCGGAGGACCTCTCCCCCGGCATATCCGCTGGCTCCGGCGACCGCGACCCACACATCGCACCTCCTGACTCGTTGCGAACCCTCACCCTGCATGACTATGCGTTGGGGCGCAAATCCTCCCAACTGTCAGGCGGGTCGTCGGTGGCGGCCGCGAGCGTGCCGAGCTGCCCCGAGTGGGACGCCGCCGACCTGCTGCGCTCACCGCGTTCGAGGCGGTGATCCGTACCGGCGTCCAGTGAGATCATCGGTGCATGGTCGCGCCGCCGGTCCGCTACCGGACCTCGCTCGAGGACAGCGCCCGCTGGGACGACTTCGCGTTCCGCGACGGGGACATCGTGATCAGCGCACCGTCCAAGTCCGGCACCACTTGGACGCAGATGATCTGCGCCCTGCTGGTCTTCCAGGCTCCCGACCTGCCTGCACCGCTGACGACGCTTTCCCCGTGGCTCGACATGCGGGTTCGCCCCGTGGCGCAGGTGCACGCGCACCTCGCGGCACAGACCCACCGACGCTTCGTCAAGACCCATACCCCGCTGGACGGACTGCCGTTCAACGACCGGGTGACGTACGTGGCGGTTGGCCGCGACCCGCGCGACGTGGTGCTGTCGTTACGCCACCACGGAGCCAACCTGCGCCGCGAGGTCATCGCGGCGCTCGTCGGGCAGGCTCCCCCGGGCTCGCCCCCGCCGTCGGAGCCTGGTGAGGCACCCGACGCCCACGAGTTCGTGCGGCGGTGGATACGCAACGACGATGAGCCACAAGCGAACCTGGACTCCCTGCGAGGGGTCGTCGGGCAGACCGAGCAGGCCTGGTCCCGGCGGCACCTGCCGGGCGTGGTGCTCCTGCACTACGGCGACCTGTGCCGCGATCTCGAAGGACAGATGCGCCGAATGGCCGCACACCTCGGCATCACGGTCCCGGAGCCGACCTGGCCGTTGCTGGTCGAGGCGGCCGGGTTCGACCAGATGCGCAACAACGCCGCCGACCGGGTGCCAGACGAGCGGCTCGGCATCATGCGGAACCCCGGCAGCTTCTTCCGCGCGGGCACGACCGGTGGGTGGCGGCGGGTGCTCACCGACGACGACCTGGCCGCGTACGACGCGCGTGTCGGTGCTCTCGCCGCACCCGAGTTGGCGCACTGGCTGCACCATGGCTGGGGTGGCTGAGCCCAGCTCCCCGGCGCAACTGGCCGGGCCCCTGCCGAGTGGCGCAAGAACGCCATCCGGAGCCCGCTCCGCCGACCGTCTTGCGCCACTCGGCGTGCGGCGCTGGGCGTACGCGCTTCCCCACGCTCAGAGCGACGCGGTCAGCAGCTCGCGCAGCTCGGCGTCCGACGGCATCCGCGGGGTGTTGCGGGTGACCGGGTCGGCGAGTGCTGTGCGGGCCAGGTCCGGGACCAGCGCGGGAGTGCAGCCCAGCGCGGTCAGGCTGGTGCGGACCGAGGTCCGGTCGGTGAGGTCCCGGCACGCGGCGATCGCGGCCCGGGCGTTGCGGCCAGGGTCGGCGTCGGTGCGGCCGACGCCGAGGTCGAAGGCGATCGCTGCGTACGCGTCGGTGCTGGCCGGCAGGTTGAACTCCAGCGCCCGCTCCAGCACCGCCGCGAGCGCCACCCCGTGCACCGCGCCGGTGTGGGCGGTGACGGCGTGCGCGATGCCGTGCACCACACCGAGCCCGGACTGGCTGAGCGCCAGACCGGCCAGGTGCGAGCCGATCAGCATCTGCGCCCGTGCCTCGCGGTTGCCGCCGTCGGCCACCGCCACCGGCAGCCACCGACCCACCAGCCGCACCGCCTGGTGGGCGTACGCCTCGGAGACGGGGTTGCGGCCGAGTGAGGTCAGCGACTCGACGGCGTGCACCAGGGCGTCCACGCCGGTGGCCGCGGTGGCAGCCGGCGGCAGCCCGATCGTCAGCTCCGGGTCGAGGATCGAGACGCGCGGGCAGACGGAGGCGTCGCCGACGTAGACCTTGCAGTGCGCGGCGCTGTCCTCGATCACCCCGAACCCGTTGGTCTCCGCTCCGGTGCCGGCCGTAGTGGGAACCGCGACCACCGGAAGCGCGGCGACGGCGCCGGCGACGTCGAGGTCGGCGGCCGACCCGGTGTTGACCGCGGCCAGCGCGATGCCCTTGGCGGCGTCGAGGCACGAGCCGCCACCCACGGCGACGACAGCGGCGTCCCCGAACCACCGTGCCCGCTCGCCGGCGCGGTCGACGGTGTCCAACGACGGGTTGGGCTCCACGTCGTCGAACACGTCGACGACGATGCCGGCCCGCGCGAGCACCTGCTGCACAACGTCGACGATCCCGGCCCGGACGAGGCCCGCGTCGGTGACGACGAAGGCCGAGCGCTTGCCCAGCGACGCCACGGCCGTCCCGAGGGCCTGCACCGCACCCGCACCGAACTCGATGCACCCTGGCGGGCTGATCGTGAAGCTCCCGGGCGGCGCGACTGCGGGCTCGTCAGCGCTCATGTCAGGTCGAACCACGTCGTCTTGAGCGCCGAGTACGCATCCAGGGCGTGCAGGCTCTTGTCCCGCCCGCCGCCGGTGTCCTTGAAGCCGCCGAACGGTGTCATCACGTCGCTGGCGTCGAAGGTGTTCACCCAGACCGTCCCGGCACGCAGCCGGCGGGCCACCCGGTGGGCGGCCTTGACGTCGCGGGTCCACACGCTCGCGGCCAGGCCGTAGCGGGTGTCGTTTGCCAGCCGTACACCCTCCTCCTCGCCGCGAAACGTGATGGTCGACAGCACCGGGCCGAAGATCTCCTCCTGCGCCACCCGCATGGTGTTGTCGACACCGTCCAGCACGGTCGGCTCGACGTAGTAGCCGCCGGTCTCCTCCAGGGTGCGCCCGCCACCGAGCGTGACCTCGGCGCCCTCGCCGCGGGCGAGGTCGATGTAGCCGAGCACCCGGGCGAGCTGCGTGTCGTCCACGATGGCGCCCATCGTGGACGCCGGGTCGAGGGGGTCGCCGGCGTGGAAGTGGTCCGCGACCTTCACGACGGCGTCGAGCACCGCATCCTTGACGGACTCGTCGACGAGCAGCCGCGAGCCCGCGTTGCAGGTCTGCCCGGCGTTGTAGAAGATCCCCCAGGCCACTGCCGTGGCGGCGGCGTCGACGTCCGCGACGTCGGCCAGCACCACCTGTGGCGACTTGCCACCGGCCTCGATCGACACCGCCTTGCCGTTGGACTCCGCGGCGTAGCCGAGGAACAGCCGCGACACCGGCGCCGAGCCGGTAAAGGCGATCTTGTCGACGTCGCCGTGTCGCCCCAATGCCGCACCGGCGGTCTCCCCCATCCCCGGTACGACGTTGAACACCCCGTCTGGCAGCCCGGCCTCGCTGCCGAGGCGGGCCAGCAGCAACGCGGACAGCGGGGACTGCTCGGCCGGCTTGAGGACGACGCTGTTGCCCATCGCCAGGGCCGGGGCGATCTTCCACGACGCGATCAGCAGCGCGTAGTTCCACGGCACGACCGCCCCGACGACACCCAGCGCCTCACGGGTCACCAGCGCCAGCGCCGCGGGCCCGGTCGGGGCGATCTCGTCGTACGCCTTGTCGACCGCCTCGGCGTACCACTGCAGTGTTCCGGCCGCGCCGGCCACGTCGGCCCGCAACGACTCGCCGATCGGCTTGCCGACGTCCAGGGTCTCGAGCAGCGCAAGCTCGTCGGAGTGCTCGCGCACCAGATCGGCAAAGCGCAGCAGCACCCGCTTGCGGACCCGCGGTGCGAGGTCGCGCCAGCGGCCGTCGTCGAAGGCAGCCCGGGCCGACCGGACGGCATCGTCGATGTCCGGCGCGTCCCCGGCCGCCACCTGGGCGAGCACCGACCCGTCGCGGGGCGAGATGTCGTCGAACGTCGCACCCGAGGCCGCGTCCCGGTGCTGGCCGCCGATGAACGCCTGCCCCGGCGGAACCAGCGCTCGGGCGCGGGCCGCCCACGTCTCGGCCGACAGGGTCTGGGTCACGGGATCCTCCAGCGTTCGATGGCATCAGGGTCGAGCACGGCTCCGATACCCGCAGTCTGCGGCACCTGCAGGTAGCCGTCGGCACCCACCGTCACCGGCTCGGCCAGCATGAAGTCGCGGCGTTCTGCCGTCCACCCGGGCGGGTCGTGCGGGAACTCGAGGTAGGGACCCCCACCAATGCCGGCCACGACGTGCAGGTTGGCCAGCAGCCCGATGCCGTTGGACCACGTGTGCGGGGTGAACGCGCGGTGCTTGAGCAGGGCGAGCTCGCCGAGCGTGCGCGCCCGGGACATGCCCAGGGCCAGCACCACGTCCATCTGGTAGACGTCGAGAACGTCGTGCTCCAGGTAGTCCATGACGGTGGGCAACGAATCGAGCATCTCGCCGCCCGCAATGCGCGTCCCGGTGCCTGCCCGCAACGCCCGCATCCCCTCCGGGTCCCCGTACGGCAGCGGCTCCTCGACCCAGTAGACGTCAAGCTCGGCGAGCCGGTGCACTGTGCGGCGGACCGCGCCGAGGTCGAGAGGCGGCTCGACGTCGCCGGCCATGCGCCACGACTGGTTCAGGTCGACCATGACCTCGAGGTCGGCGCCGACAGCGTCGCGGACGGCGGCCACGCAGGCGATCCCCTCGTCGAGCCGGTCACGGTCGATGCGGATCTTCATCGCCCGGAACCCCTGCTCGCGGAGCGCCAGCGCGGACTCGGCCCGGTCCTGGGGCGACTTGTGCTCACCGCACGAGGCGTACGCGGGCAGCCGCCGCAGCGCGTTGCCGAAGAGCGCGGCCACCGGTCGGCCGGTGGCCTGGCCGATGATGTCCCACAGCGCCACCTCGAGCGGCCAGCACCGACCGCCGTGGAAGTTGATCGTCTCGATGGCCCGCACGTGCCGGGAGATGTCGAAGGGATCGTGACCGACGAACAGGTGCTCGTGGCCCGCGAAGCCGGCCATGGTGTCGCCGGATCCGATGCCCACCAGACCCTCGTCGGTCTCGACCCGGACGATGGTGGCGTCGAAGTGCCGGCGCGGCGCCGGGTCCCAGGCCGCCCGGAACGGCGGATCGAGATCGAGGCGGAGCCGATCGAGACCGATCGCGGTGATCTGCACGGCGTCCTCGTGTTGCCGGGGCTGGGGCGACCGCCGACCCTACCCGCCGCCTCTCGCGATGGCAGTCGGGATGGGGGTGGGGTGGGGTGGGGTGGGGTGGGGTCAGGCGAGGGGGTCGTCGTCGCCGTAGGGTCGCAGCGCCAGCCGGCGCGCGGCCGGGTCAGCGGCGACCCGCTCGCCCAGCCGGCCCCGCAAGGCGGCCGGGTCGTCCACGCCGGCACGCAGGAACCGGCCGCTGAGAGCGTCCAGGTCGCCCGAGCAGGCCGCGGCCACCAGGTCGACCACGAGCTCCGGGTCGGTCCACTCCTCGCGGTCCGCCATGAGCCGCATGCCGGCGGTCATCGAGGTGCGCACCACGCCCGGTGAGATGTCGAAGACAGCGAGGCCGTGCCCGCGTCCGGCCTCGGTGTACGCGCCGGACAGCCGCAGCAGCGCGGTCTTGCTCACGCAGTAGGCGCTGTAGTCGGGCACGTCACGCAGCGCCATCCCCGACGTCAAGCCGATGATGCGCCCGCCGCCACGCTCGACCATCGACGGCGCCGTGGCCTGCAGCACCCGTTGGGTGCCGAGGACGTTGACCTCGAGCACCCGCCACCAGGCGTCGACGTCGGCCTGCCAGGGGTCGGTCTCGACGGGGTCGACGGCGCCGGCGTTGGACACCACGACGTCGACCGGTCCGAGCGCCTGCGACACCGCCTGGACGACATGGGTGACATCGGCGGCGTCGGTCACGTCGCCCGGCACTCCGACACAGCGCCCACCCGCCGCCACCACCGCCTCGGCGACCTCGGAGACCTGCTCGGCGCTGCGCGCGCACAGCCCGACGGCGGCTCCCCGCGCGGCGAGCCCCTCCACCAACGCACGGCCGATGCCCCGACCGCCGCCGGTGACGAGAACGACCAGACCGTCCAGGTCGTCCGGCGCGACCCGTCGGGCACCGGTCACGAGCGCCGCTCCGCACCCGTACGCGCGGCAGCCTCGGCGACTGCACAGTCACGGGCCCGCCCGGCCTCGTCCTCGGTGAGCGTGCGGTCCGCCGACCGGAAGCGCAGGGCGAAGGCCAGCGACTTGCGCCCGGCAGGCACCGGGTCGCCGCGGTAGACGTCGAACAGCCGCACCGACTCGAGCAGGCCGCCCCCGCCGGCGCGCAGGGCCCGGGCGACGTCGGCGGCGGGCACCTGCTCGTCGACCACGAGCGCCACGTCCTCCTTGGCCACCGGCATCGTCGAGAACTCCGGCGCGGCCACCACCTCGACGGCGGCGTCGACGAGCGCGTCGAGGTTGACCTCCGCGAACGCCGTGCGGCCGGGCAGCCCCCAGGCCGCGCACACCGCCGGGTGCAGCTCGCCGGCATGCCCGATGGCCGCACCGTCCAGCAGCACCTGCGCGCAGCGTCCGGGGTGCCACGGTGCGAGCGCGGCCTGGCCCACCTCGACGACCAGCCCGAGACCTCTGGCAACGGTACGCACGACGGCGATCGCGTCGGCCCAGCCGGCGGGCATGGCGGGTCCCCACCAGCCGGCGGGGCTGCGGTCACCGCTGAGCAGGACCGCCAGGTGCCGTGGCTGTGCGGGCAGCGCGTTGTCGAGGCCCTTCAGCTCGTCGTCGGTCGGACGCCGGTCGACCGGCGGCACGGGGGCGGGTGGTGCCGGGTCGGCGGCGGGCAGGAACACCGGTGCGACCAGGCTGAGCGACAGCGACTGCTGACCCCGACCGGTGTTGCGGGCGGCGGCAGTCAGCAGCGCCGCCGCCAGGGCGGTGTGCAGCAGCGGCGCACGGGTCGACAGCGGGTTGGCCAGCCGGATGGTCCGGCGCCG
Organism: Propionibacteriales bacterium; assembly: GCA_038233135.1. GTDB lineage: Bacteria > Actinomycetota > Actinomycetes > Propionibacteriales > Nocardioidaceae > JACCVL01. The sequence goes on along the minus strand of JBBSMN010000048.1, from coordinate 2,249 downwards.
AGGGTCGTCGGCGGGCAGCCCGAGCGCATCCAGATCGGCCGTCCCCACGAACGGGTACGCGATGACCTCGGTGCACCCGGTGCCGGCGAGCAGCTGGCCGACCCGGCGGCGCAGCCGCTGGGTAGTGGTGCGGCCGCGCCCGGCGGGGGCCACCGGCAGCACGGACGGCACGCGGTCGTAGCCGACGACGCGCGCCACCTCCTCGACCAGGTCGTACGGGTCGGTGATGTCGGGACGCCACGACGGCGGCAGTGCGCTCAGCTCCGGCCCGTCGGTCGCCGGCACGGTGCACCCGACCGCGCGCAGAGCCGCAAACACCTGCGCCGCGTCGATGTCGATGCCGGTGATCCGTGCGGGCAGGTCCACGGCCATCGCGATCTCGGGCTGTGGCGGTGCGGTGCCGACGACGGTCGCGCCGGGCTCGATGACCCCGCCGCCGAGCTCGACCAGCAGGTCGGCGACGCGTTGGGCAGCCGCCTGCGGCAGCAGCGGGTCGGCGCCGCGCTCGAAGCGGCGGGAGGCCTCGGAGATCAGCCGGTGCCGGCGAGCGGTGCGGGCGACCGGCACCGGGGCGAAATGCGCAGCCTCGATCACCACAGCGGTGGTGTCGGCGCTGATCTCGGTCGCCTCGCCGCCCATCACCCCCGCCAGCCCGATCGGCCCGCGGTCGTCGGTGATCAGCAGGTCCTCGGAGTCGAGGGTGCGATCGGCGCCGTCGAGGGTCCGCAGCGTCTCCCCCGGCCGGGCGCGACGGACGACGATCGGGCCCTGCAGCCGGTCCCGGTCGTAGCCGTGGATCGGCTGGCCGAGCTCGAGCATCACGTAATTGGTGACGTCGACCGCCAGACAGATCGGGCGCATCCCGGCCAGCTGGATGCGGCGGGCCAGCCACCGCGGGGTCGGCGCCGCCGGGTCGAAGCCGGTCACCGTACGGGTGACGAACACCGGGCAGGCGGCGGTGTCCTCGACGACCACGGGGTACGACTCGCCCGGGCCGGCGTCGACTGCGAGTGCCGCCGGGTCGCGGTAGGCGGCGTCGTAACCCAGCCCGGCATCGCGGGCGACCCCGCGTACGGACAGGGCGTAGGCACGGTCCGGGTTGATCTCGAACTCGATCACGTCGTCGCGCAGGTGCAACACGCCGGCGGCGTCGTCGCCAGGCCGGGCCGCACCCGGCGCGAGGACGATGATGCCGGTGTGGTCGTCGCCAAGGCCCAGCTCGAACGCAGAGCAGATCATCCCGTCGGAGGTGTGTCCGTAGGTCTTGCGGGCACCGATCTCGAAGCCGCCGGGCAGCACCGTGCCCGGCAGCGCCACCACCACGAGGTCACCCACGCCGAAGTTGTGCGCCCCGCAGACGATGCCCCGGCCATCGCCGTCGTTGTGCTCGGGTCCGACGTCGACCCGGCACCACTGGATCGCCTTGCCGGTGGAGTGCGTCTCGGTCTCGGCGCTGAGCACCCGCCCGACGACGAGCGGTCCGGACACGTCACTTCCCGGCGAGGTCAGTGCCTCGAGCTTGAGCCCCAGCGCGGTCAGCCGCGCCGCCAGCTCGGCGGCCGACAGCCCGCGAGGCAGGTCGACGTGCTCGCGCAGCCACGAAAGAGGGACCCGCATCAGACCTCCACACCGAAGGCCTGGGTGAAGCGGACGTCACCCTCGACCAGGTGGCGCATGTCGGCGATGCCGTTCCGGAACATCAGGGTGCGGTCGACCCCCATCCCGAACGCGAAGCCGGTGAACTCGTCGGGGTCGACGCCGCAGGCGACGAGGACCCGCGGGTTGACCACACCGCAGCCGCCCCACTCGATCCAGCCCTCGCCCCGGCAGGTGCGGCAGGTGTGGACCGCGGGCTCGTCCCCGCGGCAGACGAAGCAGCGCAGGTCGACCTCGGCGCTGGGCTCGGTGAACGGGAAGTACGACGGGCGGAAGCGGGTGTCGATGCCGGCGCCGAACATGGCTGCGGCGAAGTGGTCCAGCGTCCCCTTCAGGTGGCCCATGCTCAGCCCGCGGTCAACCGCCAGACCCTCCACCTGCTGGAAGACCGGGGTGTGGGTGGCGTCCAGCTCGTCGGTGCGGAACGTCCGGCCGGGGCAGATCACGTAGATCGGCGGCCGCCGCGACCGCAACGTGGGGGCCGGCCACGGCGAGGTGTGCGTCCGCAGCACCATGTGCGCGGCGGCATGGTCCAAGAAAAAGGGGTGCAGCCTTGTCCCGGCCGGGTGGTCGGGGCCGCTGTTGAGGGCGGG
>JBBSMN010000047.1:0-15379 GCA_038233135.1 Propionibacteriales bacterium | reverse complement strand
GGTCAGCGTGCAGAACCAGCTGTCCCCAGCCTTCCGCTCGAGCCTGCCCGAGGTCGAGGTCTGCGACGAGCTCGGTCTGGCGTTCCTGCCGTGGAGCCCGCTGGGCGGCACGGGCGGTCGCGCGGGACGGCTGGGCACCGAGCACAGCGCCTTTGCCGAGATCGCCAAGGGGCACGGCGTGAGCCCCCAGCAGGTGTGCCTGGCCTGGCTGCTGGGGTTGTCGCCGCGGGTGCTGCCGATCCCGGGGGCCAGCCGGCCGGACACGATCCGCGACTCCGCAGCAGCAACCGACCTCGAGCTGTCCGACCACGAGCGCGCGACGCTCGACGCCGCCTAGCAACGGCCCACCACCACGTGTCGCACGACACGTGGCTGGTCGGCCGTGGGCGCCTACCATGGCTGATGGCACTCGTGCGGCCACCGTCGTCGCCGTGCCTGAAGAAGAGAGGACTGCGTGAGCAAGCAGGTCAAGCAGCTCGACCGCGTTATCGTACGGTTTGCAGGCGACTCCGGCGACGGCATGCAGCTCACCGGTGACCGGTTCACCGCGGAGACGGCAGCCTTCGGCAACGACCTGTCGACCCTGCCGAACTTTCCCGCCGAGATCCGGGCTCCCCAAGGGACCATGGCCGGCGTCTCGAGCTTCCAGGTGCACTTCGCCGACCACGACATCCTGACCCCCGGCGACGCGCCGGACGTGCTGGTGGCGATGAACCCGGCCGCGCTCCGAGCCAACCTGGGCGACGTACCCCGCGGCTCCACGATCATCGTCGACACCCACGACTTCGGAGCCCGCAACCTCACCAAGGCCGGCTACACCGAAAGCCCGCTGGACGATGGCACGCTCGACCCGTTCCAGGTGCACGCGGTCGACCTCACCACGCTGACGGTCGAGGCCATCAAGGAGCTCGGGCTGTCCCGCAAGGACGCCTCCCGCGCCAAGAACATGTTCGCGCTCGGCCTGCTCAGCTGGATGTACGGGCGCCCGACCGAGCCGACGGTCGAGTTCCTCACCACCCGCTTCGGCGCCAAGCCAGTGCTGCGCGATGCCAACGTGACCGCGTTCCACACCGGCTGGAACTACGGGGAGACCACCGAGGCGTTCGCCGTCCGCTACGAGATCAAGCCGGCCGAGATGGCCGTCGGGCGCTATCGCAACATCACCGGCAACGCCGCGCTGTCGTACGGGCTGATCGCCGCCTCGCAGCAGTCCGGCCTGCCGCTGTTCCTCGGTGCCTACCCGATCACCCCGGCGTCGGACGTGCTGCACGAGCTGAGCAAGCACAAGAGCTTCGGGGTGACGACGTTCCAGGCCGAGGACGAGATCTCCGGCATCGGCGCGGCGCTGGGAGCCTCGTTCGGCGGGGCGCTCGGAGTCACCACCACGTCGGGACCCGGGGTCTCGCTGAAGTCGGAGACGATCGGGCTCGCGGTCATGCTCGAGCTGCCCCTGCTGGTGTGCGACATCCAGCGGGGCGGCCCGAGCACCGGGCTGCCGACCAAGACTGAGCAGTCCGACCTGCTGCAGGCCATGTTCGGTCGCAACGGTGAGGCGCCGCTGCCGGTCGTCGCACCGCAGTCGCCGGTCGACTGCTTCGACGCCGCCCTGGAGGCGGCGCGCATCGCGATCACCTATCGCACCCCGGTGATCCTGCTTTCCGACGGCTACCTCGCCAACGGGTCCGAGCCCTGGCAGCTGCCCGACGTCGACGACCTGCCGGTGATCGAGCCGGGCTTCGCGACGACCGACCCGAATGCTGGCGGTGAGAGCGGCGAGCCGTTCCAGCCGTACGCCCGCGACCCCGAGACGCTTGCCCGACCCTGGGCGGTTCCCGGCACGCCCGGGTTGATGCACCGCGTCGGCGGGCTGGAGAAGCAGGACGGGTCCGGTGAGATCTCCTACGACCCGGCCAACCATGACCTGATGGTGCGCACCCGGCAGGCAAAGGTCGATGCCGTCGCTGCCTCACTGCCGCCGACGGAGGTCGACGACCCCGACGGCGACGCCAGGCTGCTGGTGCTGGGGTGGGGATCGACGTACGGGCCCATCGGGGCAGCGGTGCGCCGCGTGCGGCGCGACCAGATGAAGGCTGCCCAGGTGCACCTGCGGCACCTCAACCCGCTGCCGCGCGACCTCGGTGACATCCTCACCCGCTATGACCGGGTCGTGATCCCGGAGATGAACCTCGGCCAGCTGGCGCTGCTCATCCGTGCCACCTACCTCGTCGACGCCCGCAGCCACAACCAGGTGCAGGGAATGCCGTTCAAGGCCGCCGCTCTGGCCGAGGTGCTGCGCGAACACCTCCGTGACATGGACGCCACCACTGCCACACCCACCCCCGTGACCTCGGACGTGACCAGATGACCACCGTCGACCTGCCCTTCCCCGACACCGAGCTGTCCAGCGACGGCCTGGCCGGGGTCCCGACCAGCGCAGAGCCGCAGAACCGCAAGGAGTACACCTCCGACCAGGAGGTCAGGTGGTGCCCGGGCTGTGGGGACTACGCGGTGCTGGCGGCCGTGCAGGGATTCCTGCCCGACCTCGGGCTGCGCCGCGAGAACATCGTGTTCGTCTCGGGGATCGGCTGCTCCTCGCGCTTCCCGTACTATCTCGACACCTACGGGATGCACTCGATCCATGGCCGGGCGCCGGCGATCGCGACCGGGCTGGCGGTCACCCGCCCGGACCTGTCGACCTGGGTCGTGACCGGGGACGGGGACGCGCTGTCGATCGGCGGCAACCACCTGATCCACGCGCTGCGCCGCAATGTCAACCTGACGATCCTGCTGTTCAACAACCGAATCTATGGTCTGACCAAGGGCCAGTACTCACCGACGTCGGAGACCGGCAAGGTGACCAAGTCCACGCCGGCCGGGTCGGTGGACACCCCGTTCAACCCGGTGTCGCTGGCTCTGGGCGCCGAGGCGACGTTCGTCGCGCGCACCGTCGACAACAACCGTTCGCACCTGACCGCGGTGCTCAGTGCGGCCGCCGCTCACCGCGGGACGTCGCTGGTCGAGATCTTCCAGAACTGCCCGATCTTCAACGACGGCGCCTTCGAGGCGTTCAAGGGCAAGGGGGCGGCCGAGTCTGCCCTGATCCCGCTCGAGCACGGTCGCCCGATCACCTTCGGCCCGGACGGCTCGCGAGGCGTGGCGCGCAACACCACCACCGGTGGCGTCACGGTGGTCGACGTCGGCGGCCCGGACGGTGTGGGCGAGGCCGATCTGCTGGTGCACGATGCCCACGCCGAAGACCCGACGACCGCCTTTGCGCTGTCCCGGCTGACCGATGCCGGCGTGCTGACCCAGGCACCGATCGGGATCTTCCGCCAGGTCGAGCGACCGACCTACGACGATGTGGCGCGCCAGCAGGTCGAGACCGCTGTCGGGACCACCGGGCGCGGCGACCTGGCAGCACTGCTGGCCGGCAAGGACACCTGGGCGGTCGGCGAGCCCCGCGGCTGACGCCCCGGCGCGTGCCCGCCGGCGGCAAACCGGAGCCGTGTCGGCTTCGAACCCTCTCCGAGGACAGTTGGCAGCCGGTGGGGCTGCCCTCCATCGCGCCGGAGGGTTCCACAGTGCACGCACCGAGACCAGCCGAGGAGTCGGCCAGCCTCGAGGGCCTGATCGCGCAGGTCGCAGCGGGCGACCATGCGGCGTACGACCGGCTCTACGGCGAGTCGGCCGGACTCGTGCACTCGGTGGCTCGCCGTACCGTGCGCGACATCGTCCGTGCCCAAGAGGTGGCCCAGGAGACCTTGCTGCTCATGTGGACCGAGGCCGATCGCTTCGACGCGGCCCGTGGGACCGCACGAAGCTGGATCGCCACCCTCACCCACCGGCGCGCCGTCGACGCCGTACGCCACGACCAGGCCAGCGCCCACCGAGAACGGCTCTATCCGTGGAGTGACGTCGACGCCGTCGACCCCGTCGGCGACGCCGTCGTGCTTCGGCTCGAGCACGACGAGATCCGCGGCTGTCTGGACTCCCTGACCGCGCTTCAACGCGAAGCGGTGCTGATGGCCTACTACGACGGTTGCAGCTACGCCGACATCGCCCGCGCGACCGGTGGGTCGGTGTCGGCGGTGAAGACGAGAGTGCGCGACGCGATGATCCGGCTGCGGCACTGTCTGGACGCCCAGCGCAGCGCCGACGCCGCCACGCCCGCTCGCCGACAGGCCACCCACTAAACACGGCAGGCCACGCGTAGGCTCCCACCAGTGAGCGAGGAGCGGCGCGGATTCGTCTACGGCCTTGCCGCTTTCAGCATCTGGGGCATCTTCCCCCTGTACTGGCCGCTCCTCGACCCGGCCGGCGCCGTCGAGGTTCTCGCGCACCGGATCGTGTGGTCCCTGGCGATCGTGACGGTGCTGGTGGCTGTCCTCGGGCTGCGGGCTCGCCTGCTCGCGGTGGTGCGGGACCGCCGCCGGCTCCGGCTGCTCGGCCTCGCTGCGGTGGTCATCTCGTTCAACTGGGTGACCTACATCTGGGGGGTCACCCACGGCTTCGTCATCGAGACCGCCCTGGGCTACTTCATCAACCCGCTGGTGCTGGTCATGATGGGCGTGCTGCTGCTGGGGGAGAGACTGCGCCGCTTGCAGTGGTTCGCGCTCGCCCTGGCAGCCATCGGGGTGGTCGAGCTCACCGTTGACTACGGCCGCCCCCCGGTCATCGCGCTGATCCTGGCCTTCTCCTTCGGCAGCTACGGCCTGCTCAAGAAGCGAGCCGCCGTCGGCGCGGTCGAGGGCCTGGTCGTCGAGACCGGACTGCTGACGCCGGTGGCGGTCGCCTACCTGGTGGTGCTCGGCAGCCGGCAGATCGGCACCTTCAGCGCCGACGGCGGCCTGCACGCCCTGTTGCTGGTCGGCACCGGCATCATCACCGCGGTCCCACTGCTCCTCTTCGGTGCGGCCGCCCCGAGAGTGCGGCTGACCACGATCGGCCTGTTGCAGTACGTCGCGCCCGTCCTGCAGTTCGTGCTCGGCCTGCTGGTGTTCGGCGAGACGATGACTCCCGCCCGGTGGGTGGGCTTCGGGCTGGTGTGGACAGCCCTCGCCATCGTGACGGTTGAGGCGATCATCACCGGCCGCCGGGCCGGCCGGGCCGCGCGACTCGAGCCAGTCACCACCGCTGCGGACGGCATCGCCTGATCCGCAGCGCACTTCTGCGCAGCGTCTCGAGGAACACACAGCCGTTGTGACTCACAGCGGTCGTGTGCACCTCGAGATAGGCGCAGCGCAGTGCGGGTTCCACAGGCCAGCTGCGGTCGGGTCAGCTGGTCCGGGTGACGACCAGGTCGCAGAGATCACCGAGGGCGTCGCGGGGGGCGCCCGCCGGCAGCTGATCGAGCAGCGCACGAGCCTGCGCCGCCTGGTCCAGCACGTACGACCGGGCGGCAGCCATAGCCGGGTGCGCCCGCAGCAGCAGCAGCGCCTCGGTCAGCAGTGCGTCATCGGTGAGGTCGCCGGCGAGCAGCTCGTGCAGCCGGCCGTCGGCTGGTCCCGCGGCGCGCTGGAACAGCAGGACGGGCAACGTCGGCACACGTTCGCGCAGGTCGGTGCCGGGCGTCTTGCCGAGCTCGGCAGACTCGCTGGCGACGTCGAGGACATCGTCGGACAGCTGGAAGGCGATCCCGATGCGCTCCCCGAAGTCGGTGAGCACGCGTTGCAGGGGCTCATCGCAGCTGGCGGTCAAAGCACCTAGCCGGGCCGAGGCCGCGATGAGCGAGCCGGTCTTGTCGGCCACGACGGTCAGGTAGTGGTCCAGCGGGTCGTCGCCGGGCAACGGACCCCGGGTCTCCGCGATCTGACCCTGGACCAGCCGGGCGAACGTGCGAGCCTGGATGTGCACCGCCTCCGTTCCGAGACCGGCGACGATGTCGGAGGCCTGGGCGAACAGGAAGTCGCCGGTCAGGATCGCCACCGAGTTGTCGAAGCGCGCATTGGCCGAGGCCGCACCTCGCCGCAGCCGGGCCTCGTCCATCACGTCGTCGTGGTACAGCGTCGCCAGGTGGGTCAGCTCCACCACGAGGGCCGCAGCGACGACGTCGTCCTCGGCGTGCGGGCTGCCGAACTGGGCGGACAACAGAACCAGCAAGGGCCGGAAGCGCTTGCCGCCTGCGTCCAGCAGATGGTGCGCCGCCTCGTTGACGAACTCCGCTTCGCTGGACACCGCCGCCGCCAGTCCGTCCTCCACCGCCTGCAGGCGGGCGCGCAGCATCGCCTCAAGGGCGACGTCACCCGCGGGGACGCCAAAACTCGTCGCGGTCACGACTCGTACACCTCCCAGGCAGGACGTCGACGACCAGCTCAGCGTACGAATGCGCCGGCCTGTTGGGCGAGGTCGAGGACCGGCCCTGGCACGATGCCTAGCAGCACCGTGGCCGCCAGCGCCACCGCGATCACCGACGAGGTGAGCGCACTCGGAACGGCGACGGCGGGGCCGTCGACCTCTGCGGGGGTGAAGAACATCACGACGATGACGCGGACGTAGAAGAAGGCCGCCACCACGCTGGCAAGCACCGCGACGACCACCAACGGCCACGCACCACCAGCCCACGCCGAGGCGAAGACCATCCACTTGCCCATGAAGCCGCTGGTGAGGGGGATCCCCGCGAACGCGAGCAGGAAGAACGCGAAGGACCCCGCCAGCAGCGGCGAGGACCGCCCCAGCCCGGCCCACCGGGCCAGATGCGTGGTCTCTCCGCCGGCATCCCGCACGAGCGTCACGACCGCGAACGCGCCCAGCGTGCTGAAGCCGTACGTGGTCAGGTAGAACAGCACGCTCGACAGGCTGGTGAGTCCCGAGCCGGCGGGGCTGCCGCCATAGAGCCCCACGAAGCCGACGAGGATGAATCCGGCGTGTGCGATCGATGAGTACGCGAGCATCCGCTTGATGTCGGTCTGGGTGATGGCCACCAGCGAGCCCACCACCATGGTCAGGATCGCAACGATCCAGATCAGCGGTCGCCAGTCCCACGAGGCGCCGCCGAACGCGACGTAGAAGACGCGCATCAGCGCACCGAAGGCGGCGATCTTGGTGCACGCAGCCATGAAGCCGGTCACCGCTGTCGGTGCACCCTGGTAGACGTCGGGGGTCCAGGCGTGGAACGGCGCGGCACCGATCTTGAACAGCAGGCCGACGGCGACCAGCGCGATGCCGGCGAGCAGCAGCGGGGTGCCGCTGGTGCTCGCCGAGACCGCCGTGTCGATCGCGGACAGGTCGAACGTGCCGGCGTAGCCGTAGACGAGGGCGATCCCGTACAGGAAGAACGCCGACGAGAACGCTCCCAGCAGGAAGTACTTCATCGCTGCCTCCTGGCTGAGCAGCCGGCGCCGACGAGCGAGGCCGCACAGCAGATAGAGGGGCAGGCTCAAGACCTCGAGAGCGACGAACATGATCAGCAGGTCACCCGCGGCCGGGAAGAGCATCATGCCGCCGACGGCGAACAGCTGGAGCGGGAAGACCTCGGTGTGCTCGACGCCCAGCACGGACGCCTGGCGCTCGGCCTCGGTGCCCGGCAGGGTTGCCGCCTGCCCGGCGAAGCCGGTGCGTCCCCCCTCCAGGCGGCGCTCGGCGAACAACAGCGCGCTGATCAAGGACAGCACCAGCAGCACCGCCCACAAGAAGACGCTCGGTCCGTCCACGACAATGGCGCCCTCGGCCACCAGGCTGCCGCGCGCCGCGACGTCACCGCCGACCTCGTCGAGCCCGACCGCGACCTGCACCGTGGTCGCCAGCGCTACGAGGAGTGTGGTGACCGCCAACCCGACCTGTGCCTGGTAGCGCCATGTCCGCGGGACCAGCGCCTCGATCAAGACACCGACCATCGCACCGCCGAACACCACCAGCAGCGGCAGGACCAGCGCGTACTCGACCTTCGGCACATCGAACTCAGCCGTCACGGTTGAGACTCCTCATCGGCTGCTGACATCGGCACGTCGGGCGCGGGCTGCTCGACGCCGACGTGGTCGAGCGTGGCGGACACCGCCGGGTCGATCGCCGCGAGCAGCGGCTGCGGGAAGAAGCCCAGCGCCACGATCAGGGTCAGCACGGGGGCCAGGGCCAAGCGCTCGCGCATTCGCAGATCGGGGATGCCCGCCGAGGACTCACGCAGCGGTCCGTTCATGGTGCGCTGGTACATCAACAAGATGTAGAGCGCCGCCAGCACGATGCCGAGCGTCGCCACGGCTGCTGCCAGCACCGAGGTGCGGAAGGTGCCGGCCAACACGAGGAACTCGCTGACGAAGGGGGACAGCCCGGGCAGCGACAGGCTGGACAGACCGGCTACGAGCAGCACACCGGCGAGCACCGGCGCGACCTTCTGGACCCCGCCGAAGTCGGCGATCTGGGCCGAGCCGCGACGCTGGATCAGCATCCCGGTGACGAGGAACAGCGCAGCGGTCGACAAGCCGTGGTTGAACATGTACAGCGTCGAGCCGGAGCCACCCTGGCTGGTGAACACGAAGATGCCGAGCACGATGAACCCGAAGTGCGACACCGACGTGTAGGCCACCAGGCGCCGGATGTCGGTCTGCCCGATCGCCACCAGCGCTCCGTACAGGACGCTGAACGCGGCCAGCGCGATCACCACCGGCGATGCCCACTGCGAGGCCTCCGGGAACAGCCCGAGGCAGAAGCGGATCATGCCGAAGGTGCCGATCTTGTCCAGGATGCTGACCAGGAGCACCGAGGTGCCGGGGGTGGCCGAGGCGGCTGCGTCCGGCAACCAGGTGTGCACCGGGAACATCGGAGCCTTGACCGCGAAGGCGACAAAGAAGCCGAGGAACAGCAGCCGACCCGACGTCTCGTCCATGGCCACGTTCATCAGGTCGGTGAGCAGATAGCTCGGGGCACCCGCATCGGCCGACACCACATAGAGCCCGACGACCGAGGCGAGCATCAGCAGCCCGCCGAACAGCGAGTAGAGCAGGAACTTCACTGCCGCGTACGACCGTTGCGGACCGCCGAAACCGCCGATCAGGAAGTAGATCGGGATCAGCGTCGCCTCGAACAAGACGTAGAACAAGAACACGTCGGTGGCCGCGAAGACCCCGATAGCGAGACCCTCGAGCGCCAGCATCCAGGCGAAGAAGGACTTGACTCCCCACCGTCCGCCGTCGCCGTCGTGCCACGAGGCGACGATGACCACCGGCGCGAGCACCACGGTCAGCAGCACCAGCGTGAGACCGATGCCGTCGACGCCGAGGGCGTAGTGGACCCCGAGGCTGGGAATCCAGTCGACGTCCTCGCTGAGCTGGAACCCAGCTGTGCCCGCGTCGAAGTGCAGCGCGACAACGAGTCCGAGAGCGAGCGTGACCAGCGAGGTGACCAGCGCGAACATCGGCGCGACCGCCGAGCGCGAGCGCGGGACGGCCAGCAACGCGATCGCGCCGACGAGCGGCAGCCCCGCCAGCACCGTCAGGTAGGGAAAGCTCATGCGAGGGTCACCGCCAGCGTCGCCAGGACGGCGATCAATGCACCACCGAGCATGGTGAGGGCGTACGAGCGGACGAAACCGGTCTGGGTGCGCCGGACCTGACCGGACGACCCCCCGACCAGGGTGGCGATCCCGTTGACCGACTTGTCGATGACGTTGTCGTCGAGGTGTACCAGCCCGCGGACCAGGATCTGGCCCGGGCGCATGAACACCGCCTCGTTGAACGCGTCGCCGTACAGGTCGTTGCGTGCCGCCCGGGTCACCCAGGACACCCGCTGCGGGGTGCTGTCCGGAACGCTCACGCGGCCGAACACCGCCCACGCCACCGCGACGCCGGCCGCCACGGTCAGTGTCACCAGGATCGTCAGCACCAGCGGGCTCACGAACAGCTCGTGCTCCCCCTCGGGTCCGGTGACCGGCTCCAGCCAGCCGGTGATCCAGCCACCGAGGATCAGCACCCCGCCGACCACCGACAGCGAGCCGAGCACGATGAGCGGGACGGTCATCACCGACGGCGACTCGTGCGGATGCACATCCGGTCGCCAGCGCTTGTCGCCGAAGAAGGTCATCAGCATGACGCGGGTCATGTAGAACGCGGTGACGCCGGCGCCGATCAGCGCCCCGACGCCGAAGACCCACCCCTCGGCGAACGCGGCCTCGATGATCCGGTCCTTGGACCAGAAGCCGGCGAACCCGGGGAAGCCGATGATCGCCAGGTAGCCGGCCGCGAACGTGGCGAAGGTGATCGGCAGCGCCCGGCTGAGCGCACCGTAGTGCCGCATGTCCACGTCGTCGTCCATGGCGTGCATGACCGAGCCGGCGCCGAGGAACATGTTGGCCTTGAAGAAGCCGTGCGTGAGGAGGTGGAAGATCGCGAACGCGTAGCCCGCCGGCCCGATGCCGGCCGCCAGCATCATGTAGCCGATCTGGCTCATCGTGGACCCGGCGAGCGCCTTCTTGATGTCGTCCTTCGCGCACCCGATGACCGCACCGAACAGCAGCGTCACCAGCCCGACGACCATCACAGCCACCTGGGCTACAGGGGTCTCCGCGTAGATGAAGTTGGACCGCACCACCAGGTAGACACCCGCGGTCACCATCGTCGCGGCGTGGATCAGCGCCGACACCGGCGTCGGACCCTCCATCGCGTCCAGCAACCAGGACTGCAGCGGAACCTGCGCGGACTTGCCGCACGCGGCCAGCAGCAGCAGCAGCCCCAGCGCGGTCGCGATGCCCGACGACGCCTCCGGCATCCCTGCGGACACGCCGACGAAGCTGGACGTGCTGAAGGTGGCCACCATCGCCATCACCGCCAGCGACATGCCGAGGTCGCCGACCCGGTTGACGATGAAGGCCTTCTTCGCCGCGACCGACGCGGAGTCCTTGTGCGCCCAGAAGCCGATCAGCAGGTACGACGCGAGACCGACGCCCTCCCAGCCGAGGAACACGGCGAGGTAGTCGTCGGCGAGGACGAGAACCAGCATCGCGGCCACGAACAGGTTGAGGAACGCGAAGAACCGCCCACGTCGCTCGTCGTGCGCCATGTAGCCGATCGAGTAGATGTGGATCAGCGTGCCGACGCCGGTGATCAGCAGGACGAACACCGCCGACAGCGGGTCGAACAGCACGGCCATGTCGACGCTGTAGTCGCCGACCTCGAGCCAGGTCCACAGCTGCTGACGGACCTGCCGCTCCTCCTCGCCCCGGCCGAGCAGCGCCACGAACATCACCACGGCCACCGCGAACGATCCGGCCGACATGACGGTGCCGAGCAGGTGGCCCACGCGGCCGACGGCCTTGCCGCCGAGCAGCAGCAGGGTCGCACCAAGCGCCGGCAGGGCGATGATCAGCCACAGCAGCGAGAAGGCACCAGCTGCCTCGACCGGCAGCACGGGAACGCCGCCGCCGGCCTCGGCCGGGACCAACACGGTGCTGATGAGGACGGGGCTGGTCAGGGGGGTCACGTCAGTCTCAGCGCTCCTCAGTACTTCAGCAGGCTGGCGTCGTCGACCGAGGCGGACCGGCGGGTGCGGAAGATCGACATGATGATGGCCAGCCCGACGACCACCTCGGCAGCAGCGACCACCATGACGAAGAAGGCCGCCACCTGGCCGCTCAGGTCACCGGTCTGCTTGGCGAAGGTCACCAGCGCCAGGTTGCAGGCGTTGAGCATCAGCTCGACCGACATGAACACGACGATCGCGTTGCGGCGGACCAGCACGCCGACCGCGCCGATGCTGAACAGCATCGCCGACAGCGTGATGTAGGCGCCGGGGTTCACCGACCCGCTCCCCTGTCGCTGATGTCGGCTCCTGGGACTTCGGTGTCGAGTGCGGCCACCGTCTTGTCCACGTCGCCGGCGTCCGCGCGGCGTACGTTGCCGCGCGCCCGCAGCGAGCGGGACACCGACTGCTCGGCGGCCGAGCCGTCTGGCAGCAGCGCCGGGGTGTCGACCGCGTTGTGCCGGGCGTAGACGCCGGGGGTCGGCAGCGGGCCGAGGTGGGCACCGTTGTCGGCGTAGGCGCGCATCCGGGCGTCGACCATGTCCCGCTGGGTCACCTTGGGCGTCAGGCGCTCGGTGTGTGCCAGCACCATGGCCCCTAGCGCGGCAGTGATCAGCAGTGCGCTGGTCAGCTCGAAGGCGAAGACGTAGCGCCCGAACAGCAGCTGCGCCAGGGCGGGCACGTTGCCGTCGGAGTTGACCTGCTCGAGCCCGACCACGCTCGCCGTCACCGCCTGGGCGACGCCGAGCGACAGCAGCCCGCCGAACAGCAGACCCAGCAGGACAGCCATCAGCCGTTGACCCTTGATCGTCTCGACCACCGAGTCGGACGCGTCGACACCGACCAGCATGAGAACGAAGAGGAAGAGCATCAAGATGGCGCCGGTGTAGACGATGATCTGCACGGCGAACAGGAACGGCGCATCCAGGCTGGCGTAGAGGACCGCCAGCGAGACCATCACGAACGCCAGCAGCAGCGCAGAGTGCACGGCCTTGCGGACCAGGACCATCGCGGCCGCCGCGAGCACCATCAGCGGCGCAAGCAGCCAGAACACGATCACGACGCGCCACCGTCTGTCTGGTCCAGGTGCGCGGCGGCGCGCTGGCTGCCGGTGCTGCGGTGCTCGTCGGCGTCGGGTTGCTGCACCGTCTCGCGCGTCGTCGGCTGCGTGGTCGGGTCCGCCCCGCCGCGGCCCTGGCCGGCGCCCCGGTAGTAGTCCTTCTCGTCGTCGCCGAGCCGCATCGGGTGCGGCGGCTGCTCCATGCCGGGCAGCAGCGGGGCGAGCAGGTCAGACTTCTCGTAGATGAGGTCGGCACGGTTGTCGTCTGCCAGCTCGTACTCGTTGGTCATCGTCAGCGCCCTGGTCGGGCAGGCCTCGATGCACAGCCCGCACAGGATGCAGCGCAGGTAGTTGATCTGGTAGACGCGGCCATAGCGCTCGCCCGGGGAGTAGCGGCCGCCGTCGGCGTTGTCGGCGCCCTCGACGTAGATCGCGTCGGCCGGGCAGGCCCAGGCGCACAGCTCGCAGCCAACGCACTTCTCCAGCCCGTCCGGCCAGCGGTTGAGCTGGTGCCGGCCATGGAAACGCGGTGCGGTGGGCTTCTTCTCGTACGGGTAGAGCTCGGTGCTGACCTTGCGGAACATGGTGCGGAAGGTGACCCCGAACCCTGCGACCGGATCCCAGAACTGCTCCTTGAGGCTAGCCACGGTGCGCTCCCTGCTGGTCGTCTGCCGAGATGACGGCGGCCGACTCCGACTGCTGCTGGCCGGGCATCGGCGGCACCGGGTAGCCCCCGGCGAAGGCGTCGAAGGGTGCACTCGCCGGCTCGGGCTCGGCGTCGGGGTCGACCCGCTCGGGGACGAACGCCAGTGCCAGCACGATCACCAGCAGGACCGCACCAGTGATGAGGATGTAGCGCTGGTCGAAGCCGCCTTCGAGCCGCACGACGCGTACGGCCGAGACGGCGAGGATCCAGATCAGGGAGGCAGGGATCAGCACCTTCCAGCCGAGCTTCATGAACTGGTCGTACCGCATCCGGGGCAGCGTGCCACGCAGCCAGATGAACACGAAGAGGAACCCCACGACCTTGCCGAGGAACCACAGGACCGGCCACAGCCCCGCGTTAGCCCCGTCCCACAACGACAGGGGCCACGGCGCGGCCCAGCCGCCGAGGAACAGGGTGGTCGCCAGCGCCGACACCGTGACCATGTTGATGTACTCGCCGAGGAAGAACAGCGCGAACTTCAGCGAGGAGTACTCGGTGTGGAAGCCACCGACGAGCTCGCCCTCTGCCTCGGCCAGGTCGAACGGCGCACGGTTGGTCTCACCGACCATGGACACCATGTAGATCACGAAGCTCGGGAACAGGATGAACCCGAACCACACGTCGTCTTGTGCCGCCACGATGCCCGACGTCGACATCGTCCCGGCATAGATGAACACCGCGACCAGCGACAGGCCCATCGCGATCTCGTAGGAGATCACCTGCGCCGAGCTGCGCAGACCGCCGAGCAGCGCGTACGTCGAGCCGGACGCCCAGCCGGCGAGCACGATGCCGTAGACCCCGACCGACCCGATGGCCAAGATGTAGAGCACGCCGACCGACAGGTCGGTGAGCTGCAGGGGGGTGACGAGGTCGGTGAACGGCACGTCGACGACCGGACCCAGCGGGATGACGGCGAAGGTGGCGAAGGCGGCGGTCACCGTGATCACCGGGGCGATGAAGAACACGGCCTTGTCGGCTGCCGTGGGGACGATGTCCTCCTTGAGCGCCAGCTTGATGCCGTCGGCCAGCGACTGCAGCAGGCCGAACGGTCCGTGGTACTTCGGCCCGATGCGGTGCTGCATGCGCCCGACGATCTTGCGCTCACCCCAGATCGTGATGAGCGTTGTGAGCACCAGCAGGCCGAACACCGCCACGGTCTTGATCAGGATCAGCCACCAAGGGTCCACGCCGAAGGCACTGAGGTCCTCGCTCATGGACTACCTCCTCCGGCCACATCCAGGGGGGCGACCTCGACCACCTGGCCCGACTCGACACCGAGCATGCTGCGCAGCGCTGTCCCCCCCGAGTGCTGCGGCGCCCAGACGACACCGTCGGGTAGGTCCGCCGCCTCGACCGGCAGCTGCACGGTGCCCTTGGCGGTGCGCAGCGTCACCGACTCGCCCGGTGCCACACCGAGCCGCTGCAGCGTAGCGGCTCCCAGCCTGGCCACAGCCCCCCGCCCGGTCGCCCGCAGGTGCGGGTCGCCGTCGACCATCCGCCCGTCGTCGACCAGCTGCTTCCAGCTGTCCAGGACCAGCTGGGGGCCGGCAGCAGGCGACTGGTCTGGCACCGAATCCGGGTGCTCAACCGACGGCTGCGCCGAGCGGTCACCGTCCCACTGCCCGATCTCGAGCAGCTCGGCGCCGGCCTGCTCGACCGTGCGAAAGCCCAGGCCGGGGCCCATCTCCTCGGCGATACCCGCGAGGATGCGGACGTCGGGGAGCGCGCCGCCGGCATCGAGGACGGCGGCGAACGGGCGTTCGCGGCCCTCCCAGTCGACGAAGGTGCCGGACTTCTCGGCCGCCGGGGCGACCGGGAGCACGACGTCCGCGCGACGGCTGACCTCGCTGGCGCGCACCTCAAGGCTGACCAGGAACGGGACCGCCTCCAACGCCGTGCGCGCCGTCGTCGGGTCGGGCAGGTCGACGGGGTCCACACCGCCGACGACGAGGGCACCGAGCGACCCGTCCGCGGCAGCCGCGATGATCCCGGCGGCGTCGCGACCGGCGGCCTGGGGCACGGACTCGACACCCCAGGCTGCGGCGACGTCGGCGCGAGCGGAGGCGTCGGCCACTCAGCGGCAGCCTGGCTGCAGGGCCGGCAGTCAGCCGGCGTCGTCCGCCGCGCGATCACCAGCCCGCCGGGGCACCCAGGCCAGCCTGGCCCCG
>JBBSMN010000046.1:0-15667 GCA_038233135.1 Propionibacteriales bacterium | reverse complement strand
GACGGATGAGCAAGTCGCGTGGCAACGGCGTCGACCTGGGCGACCAGATCGACCGCTTCGGTGTCGACGCGGTGCGGCTCACGATGGTGTTCGCCGGCCCGCCGGAGGACGACGTCGACTGGGCCGATGTGTCCCCGGGCGGTTCGCTGCGGTTCCTGCAGCGTTGCTGGCGGCTGGCCCGTGACGTGACGGCGCCGGTGCAGGCCGACCCCGCAGCCGGCGACCGGACGCTGCGCCGGGTCACGCACCGTACGGTCCACGAGGCCGCACAACTGTTGGAGTCACGGCGGTTCAACGTCGCGATCGCGCGGCTGATGGAGCTGGTCAACGCCACGCGCAAGTCCATCGAAGCGGGTCCTGGCGGTGCGGATCCGGCGGTCCGTGAGGCCGCTGAGGTGGTGGCTCAGCTGCTGAGCCTGGTCGCGCCGTACACCGCTGAGGAGATGTGGGAGGCGTTGGGGCACCAGCCGACAGTGGCGACGACGAGCTGGCCGACCGTGGACGACACCCTGCTGGCCGACGAATTCGTGACCTGTGTGCTGCAGGTGCAGGGCAAGGTGCGAGCCCGGCTGGAGGTGCCGCCCGACGTGGGTGCCGCCGAGCTGGAGCGGCTGGCCAGAGCCGACGTGCAGGTGCAGCGAGCGGTCGACGGACGCGACGTGCGCCGGGTGATCGTGCGAGCCCCCACGCTGGTCAACCTGGTCGTCTGAGGATCTATGTCGGGCGCGGGATAGCGTGCGGGAGGTGGCGGTTCAGGGGGGGCGTACAGCGGTCGTCACCGATTCCACTGCCTGCCTGCCGGACGAAGTGGTCGCTGCCCACAGCATCGTGGTGGTTCCGTTGCAGGTCGTCGTCGGCGCTCGGGCAATGGACGAGGGCGCCGACACCACCCGCGACACCGTAGCGCAGGCACTGCGTTCGCGTGACCCGGTCTCCACCTCACGTCCGGCGCCGGAAGCCTTCGCCGCCGCCTACCGGGACGCGGTCTCGGACGGGGCGGAGGCGATCGTGTCGGTGCACCTGTCGTCGCACGTGTCGGGCACCTACGACTCCGCCCTGACCGCGGCCGCCGAGGCCGCGGTGGACGTGCACGTCGTCGACAGTGCTCAGATCGGGCTGGCAACCGGTTTCGCCGTGCTGGCCGCGGCCGTGGCCCGGTCCAACGGTGCTGACGCCGTGGGCATCGCCGACGCGGCGCGTGCCCGGGCTGATGTCTGCAGGTCGTACTTCTACGTCGATACGCTCGAACACCTGCGTCGTGGTGGCCGCGTCGGCGCAGCGGCCGCACTCTTCGGCGCCGCCCTGGCGGTCAAGCCGCTGCTCACCGTGCGTGACGGCAAGATCCAGCCGTTGGAGAAGGTGCGAACCGCCTCTCGCGCCCTCGCCCGCATAGAGGAGCTCGCGGTGGCCGCCGCGGGCTCGGGTGTCGTGGACGTCGGGGTTCAGCATCTCCGGGCCCAGCCGCGGGCGGCGGAGCTCGCCGCACGGCTGCGGGACCGGCTCCCGCACGCCGACCTGGTGTGGGAGCGGGAGGTCGGCGCGGTGATCGCGGCCCACGTCGGCCCCGGTGCGGTCGCGGTCGTGGTGTCCCCGCACGCCCCCTGAGCCTTTTCCACAGCCGGGTGCCGGCCGAGGCATTGTCCACAACCGGCACGTCGGCTCGCGCCGCCGGCCGACTGCTCGGCCTAGCGTCTTGGCATGGGCGGATTCCGACATGACTCGCAGGTTCACGGCGCCGACCCAGACGCCGCTCGGCGCCGGCTCGCCCTGGTGGCCACCGAGCTGGGGGCTGATCGGCCGGCACCACCGCTGGATGACGTCGCTCCCGCCCATTCCGTACGGTTCGGGGCGGGCCCGCTGGATGAAGAGACCGCCCGCGGCCGGCACAAGGCCCCGGCGCTGCCCGCATGGAGACGCCTGACCGGCGCTCTCTCAGACCAGCTGCCGGCGCTGGGGTCCCGGCCCGTCGGCGAGCGTGGGGTGACCGGCCAACACGTGACCGTGGTGGCACTGCTGGTGTCGGCTCTGGTCGCCGCGGGCGCCTGGTGGGTGCTGAGCGGCAGGCCGCACGAGCGCTCGGCCAGCCCGCCGGTGCAGGCGCAATCGTCGACGGCAACAGACCTTGGCGCGGTTGGTCCGTCCCCAGCACCCCCAGCGCCGGCTGGCACCGACCCGGTGAGCGCTTCCGCCAGAGGCGCCGATCCCGCAGCGACCCCTCCCTCGGCGGTGGACGAGGCAGCCACCCAGGTCGTGGTGGATGTCGCGGGTCGTGTGCGCCGACCCGGGCTGGTCGTGCTGCCGGCCGGCGCACGTGTCGCGGATGCGCTCGAGTCGGCGGGCGGTGCGCTGCCAAAGGTGGATCTAGCCGCCATGAACCTGGCGCGCACCCTGGTCGACGGCGAGCAGCTCCTGGTCGGGCTCCGGAGCACCGCGGTCGGCGGCGCTGCGCCGGGCTCCCCGTCCGCTCCGCCCGCACCCGGCTCGACCGTCCCCACTGCACCGGTGCTGATCGATCTCAACACCGCAACGATGGAGCAGCTGGACACGCTGCCAGGAGTCGGGCCGGTGACGGGCCAGTCGATCCTCGACTGGCGCAGCGAAAACGGTGCCTTCACCAGCGTCGACGAGCTGCTCGAGGTCGACGGCATCGGTGATGCGACCCTGGCCGATCTGCGTGACTCCGTGACGGTAGGACCGGGTGCTCGGTGACGCCACGGGTGAGCCTCTTGATCTGCTGGTGGCTTCTGCGGTCGAGCCGGCAGCGGACTGGCGCCTGGTCGGTCCGGCGGTGGCGGCGTGGTCGAGCGCCGCCCTCAGCCTCGGGCTGCCCGGCAGGATCGCGCTCGCTGGCGGCGCCGTGCTTGTCCTTGCCGCGATGGTCTCGGTCCGTCGCGGCAGGCACCTGGTGGCTCTGGTCCTCATCGCCGCGGCCGCGGCCGGGTTCGCGTCCGGACTGCGGGTCGCGCAGGCTCAGGCCGGCACGCTGCCGGAGCTGGCCAGAAGCGAGGCCGTGGTGCACGCGGTGGTCGTCCTGGCCGGCGACCCGCGGATCGTGGAGACGCCCTTCGGCGACCAGGTGATCGTCAAGGCGAGCGCTCGGACCGTGACCGGTCGCGGCACCACCATTGACGGTCGTGCGCCGGTGCTGGTGATGGCCGCTGCTGATGCCGGTCTCCAGGACGTTGCGCTCGGCACTCGGCTGGGCCTGGTCGCCCGGCTGGCTCCGTCTCGGTCCACTGACCTGGCCGCGTTGCTGCGGGTCAGCCGGCTTTATGGCGTCCGTGACCGGCCAGCCTGGTGGTGGACGCTGGCCGGAGGAGTCCGGGACGGGGTCGAGGGCGCCGTCGACGGTCGCGGGATGCCCGGCGAGCTGGTGCCCGCCCTCGTCGTCGGCGACGACAGCGGGTTGACCACCGACCTCGCCGACGACTTCCGCACGAGCGGGTTGACCCACCTGCTGGCGGTGTCCGGCACCAACCTCACCCTGGTGCTGGGGGCCCTGCTGCTGGCTGCCCGCTGGGTGGGCATCCGCGGGCGCGGTCTGCTCGTGACAGGCGTGCTCGGTGTGATCGGATTCGTGTTGCTCGCCCGCCCCGATCCCAGCGTCGTACGCGCCGCCGCCATGGGACTCGTCGCGCTCGCCGGTCTCACCTCCGGCGACCGTCGCCGGGGACTGCGGGCCCTGTGCGTCGCCGTGCTCGTGCTGCTGTTGGTCAACCCCTGGTTGGCCCGCTCGGTGGGCTTCTTGCTGTCCGCGCTGGCCACGGCTTCGATCCTGGTGCTGGCGCCGCTGTGGCGCGATGCCATGACGCGGTGGCTGCCGCGGTGGGCAGCTGAGGCGATCGCGGTGCCGATGGCGGCCCAACTGGTGTGCACACCGGTGCTCGCGGCGATCTCGGGCCAGGCCTCGATCGTCGCGGTGCTGGCGAACGTCCTCGTCGCCCCGGCGGTCGGTCCCGCGACTGTGGCCGGTCTAGGCGCGGGCCTCGTCGCGGTGGTGCACGAGCCCGCGGGTGAGTTGCTGGGGTGGCTGGCGGTCGCCCCGGCGTCGTGGATCGTCGTCGTCGGCCGGGTCTGCGCCGACCTGCCCGGGGCAAGCGTCGACTGGGGCACCTCGCCGGCGTCCCTCGTCGCCCTCACCGGTCTGTGCCTGGCCCTGGCGGTGGGCATCCGGGTGCTCCTGCGCCGACGTTGGTGGGCCGTGCTGTGCGCAGCCCTGCTGGTCGTGGTGATCCTGCGACCGCTACCCACTCCCGGCTGGCCACCCGACGGCTGGGTGGTGGTCGCCTGCAACATCGGGCAAGGCGACGGTCTGGTGCTGTCTGCGGGCGACGGGGTCGCCGTCGTCGTCGACGCGGGACCCGAGCCGGCAGAGATGGCGGCATGCCTGCGCGAGCTCGATGTCCGCGAGGTCGCTGCGGTGCTCATCACGCACCTGCACGCCGACCACGCCGCGGGCCTGGCCGGCGTGCTGGAGCAGGTCCCGGTCGGCGAGGTCGAGGTGGGACCTGTGCTGACCCCCGCCGACTCGTGGCATGACGTCCAGGCGGTGGCGTCCGCCGCCGGCGTCCCGATCCGCACCGTCACTGCCGGCGCGGCCGCCAGCGTCGGCGCCGTCTCCTGGCGAGTTATCTGGCCACCGGCCGGTACCCCTCCGGAGCTGGTGGACACCTCGGAGTCGGGGGGTTCGCCGGTCAATGACGCCAGCTTGGTCCTGCTCGTCGAGGTGCGGGGGGTGCGGTTGATCCTCACCGGCGACATCGAGCCTCCGACGCAGGCTGCGCTGCTCCGCGCCGGGGTGGACCTGTCCGCCGACGTCCTGAAGGTGCCGCACCACGGCAGCGCCCGTCAGGACCCGGCGTTCCTCGATGCGGTGGGCGCCGAGGTGGCAGTGGTCAGCGTCGGTGTCGGCAACACCTACGGCCATCCCGATCCGGACCTGTTGGCGTCGTTGGTCGCGGACGGGATGGATGTGTCTCGCACCGACCTGGACGGGGCGGTCGCAGTGGTGCCGGACGGGTCGGACGTCTCGGTGGTGACCCGCTGCGCCACGGG
Source organism: Propionibacteriales bacterium (assembly GCA_038233135.1). Classification (GTDB taxonomy): domain Bacteria; phylum Actinomycetota; class Actinomycetes; order Propionibacteriales; family Nocardioidaceae; genus JACCVL01. The sequence goes on along the minus strand of JBBSMN010000046.1, from coordinate 10,612 downwards.
GGGTGGGTGCTGACATCCTGACCGGCGTGGCGGATTCTGTATCGGGGGTCCTTGGGTCTGTGGTGCTGGTCACCGGGCCGGTGGAGTTCCTGGCCGAACGCGAGGTCCAGGGCTGGCGGCGGGCGCTGTCCGAGCAAGCTCCCGACGCCGACGTCACCGAGATCTCCGCGGCGAGCCTGGACGCCGGCGCGTTCGCCGAGCTGACCAGCCCCTCGCTGCTCGCCGCGCGTCGCGGCGTCGTCGCGCGTGGCCTGGACAACCTGCCAGACGACATGCACGGCCCCCTCCTCGCCTACGCGGGCGCACCACAGGGCGATGTCGCAGTCGTCGCGGTGCACCCGGGGGGCGCGAAGGGCAAGGGGCTGCTCGACCGCCTGCGCGCGGCCGGCGTCAAGGAGGTCCGGGTCGAGGCGCCCAAGCCGTGGAAGCTGGCGGCATGGATCGGCACCGAGGCGCGGCGACTCGGGGTGCGCATGGAGCCGGCTGCGGCGGACCTGCTGCACCGGGCTGTCGGCGACGACGTTCGCGCGCTGGCCGCCGCGGTTGAGCAGCTGTGCAGCGACCATCCTGGCGCGTTCGTCGACGTCGACCTGGTGAACCGCTACTACGAGGGCCGCGCCGAGATCAAGACCTTTGACATCGCCGAGCGAGCGGTCAACGGTGACCAGGCGGGTGCGTTGGAGCTGCTGCGCTGGGCGTTGGGTCAGCGGGTGGCACTGCCGCTGCTGACCTCGGCCTTCGCGCTCACCGTGCGCCGGCTGATCAAGCTGTCGTTCGCACCGGGTGGCATCAGCGGCGGGGACTTGGCCCGCGAGGTCGGCTGCAGCCCGGCTCAGCTGACCAGGCTGCGCGAGCAGACTCGGGGATGGGATGCCTCGGGCCTGGCCACGGCGCTCGACGCGGTGGCCGAGGCTGATGCTGCGGTCAAGGGCGGCGGCGCCGATCCGGGTCACGCGATGGAGCGGATGGTCCTGACGGTGGTTGGTGCGCGCGGTGCCGGGCGCGGCCAGTCCAGGTGAGGGTCGGGCCCAGCAGCCGGGTCAGAGGCTGGCGGCCTGCTTGGAGATTGCCGACTTGCGGTTGGCTGCCTGGTTCTTGTGGACGACGCCGGCCGACGCCGCCTTGTCCAGCCGCCGGTTCGTCTCGTGTCCGAGCAGGCGCGCCTGCTCGGCATCGCCAGCGTCGACGGCAGCACGGAACCGGCGCACCGACGTCTTGAGCGCCGACTTGACCGACTTGTTCCGCTCGTGCGCGGCGTCGTTCTGGCCGATGCGCTTGATCTGGGACTTGATGTTTGCCACGGGGCAAGCCTCGATCGCTCGTTTGGACGGTGGATGGCGCTCGGCGTACGGGTGGTGCTCACCGCGGCGCAACCACACACGCTACCAGCGCCGGTCGCACCGGCTCAAATCTCCGGAAGTCTCGTCTCGGCCGTGCAATGCGCCCGGGCGCTGCCGTCCGCGCCGGCCGTCGCCTGTCAGGCAGGTTCAGTGGAGACTGAGCCACTAGCCGGGTCACGACGAACGGCGGACCGCGGCGTGCATCATCGCCCGCGTCACCGGGTCGTGCAGCAACCGGACAGGCAGGAAGTAGAGCCGGCCGCGCCAGCCGTGCAGGCGGACCGCCGTCACGCACCGCAGCAGCTGAGCATCGGCGTCGGCCGCCACCGCCGCGCGGAAGTCCAGGTGCCGGTCGTCGACCGCGACCAGCGCTTCCTCGCCGCTCACCTCGCGGACCGCGAACACGTCGGCGGCGCCTCGGTCGACACCGATCAGCCCGACGAGCAGCTGACGCAGCCCGAGCAGCGCCAGCACCCACCAGGGCAACGCGCGGACGTCGAACACCGCCCTGGCCCACTGCGCCGGGTCGGTCGGCGCCCCTGGCGGCAGCGGCACCACGACCACGTCGGCCCAGTCGGGCGCGGGGATGTCCCGGAACGCCATGGACACCAACGCGGGATCACGAGCCATGGTTGCCTCCCTGGAGCCGTGACGCCGGGCAGAGTGCGCCTCGGTGAGCCAGATGATGCATCGTGGGGGTTCGGGCTCCGCCAACCCATCATCGTCTCCCGTCACACCGTGGGGGCGGCTTGCCGCCCGGCAGGTTCGGTCCCACCCCGGCCGGGGTGGGAGGATGGACCCGCTCGCCCGACCTGCGCGCACCCACCCGTCGACCCGTGAAGAGTCCCCTGTGCCGAGACCCGCCGCCGCATCGCGCCGCGCCGCTGGGGCGCCCGACCCCGGCGCCACCGCCCCGTCGATCCTTCGCAACTTCTGCATCATCGCGCACATCGACCACGGCAAGTCGACGCTGGCGGACCGGATGCTGCAGCTCACAGGTGTCGTCGAGGACCGGGCGATGCGCGCGCAGTACCTCGACCGGATGGACATCGAGCGCGAGCGCGGCATCACCATCAAGAGCCAGGCGGTGCGGCTGCCCTACACCTCCAGCGTCAACAGTGCCGACGGCACCGACACGACCTACGTGCTCAACCTCATCGACACCCCGGGCCACGTCGACTTCACCTACGAGGTGAGCCGCAGCCTGGAGGCGTGCGAGGGCGCGGTGCTGCTGGTCGACGCAGCCCAGGGGATCGAGGCGCAGACGCTGGCCAACCTCTACCTCGCGCTCGAGGCCGACCTGCACGTCATCCCGGTGCTCAACAAGATCGACCTGCCCAGCGCCCAGCCCGAGCGGTACGCCGCCGAGATCGCGCACATCATCGGCGGCGACCCCGACGACGTGCTGCGCGTGTCCGCCAAGACCGGCGACGGGGTCGGGGCCCTGCTGGACGCCATCGTCACCGAGGTGCCGCCGCCGGTCGGCGACGCCGACGGGCCACCGCGGGCGCTGATCTTCGACTCCGTCTACGACACCTACCGCGGGGTGGTCACCTACGTACGGGTCGTCGACGGCAGGCTGCGACACCGCGACCGGATCCAGATGATGTCCACCGGCGCGACGCACGAGATGCTCGAGGTCGGGGTGATCTCGCCCGAGCCGACCAAGGCGAGCGAGATCGCCGCCGGCGAGGTCGGCTACCTCATCACCGGTGTGAAGGAGGTCCGCCAGAGCCGGGTCGGTGACACGGTGACCTCCGCGGTGCGCGGGGCGACGACCCCGCTGGGCGGCTACCGGCACCCCAACCCGATGGTGTTCTCCGGGCTGTACCCGCTGGACGGCGACGACTACCCCGACCTGCGGGAGGCGCTGGACAAGCTGCAGCTCAATGACGCGGCGCTCGCGTACGAGCCGGAGACGTCGGGGGCGCTCGGCTTCGGTTTCCGCTGCGGCTTCCTCGGCCTGCTGCACATGGAGATCGTCCGCGAGCGGCTGGAGCGGGAGTTCGGGTTGGACCTGATCTCGACCGCGCCCAACGTGGTTTACCGGGTGCTGATGGAGGACGGCGTCGAGCACGTCGTCACCAACCCCAGCGAGTATCCCGAGGGCAAGATCGCCGAGGTGTTCGAGCCGCTGGTTCGCGCGACGCTGATCGCCCCGAAGGACTACATCGGCACGATCATGGACCTGTGCCAGACCCGGCGGGGCGCCCTGCAGGGCATGGACTACCTGTCGGCCGACCGGGTCGAGATGCGCTACACCCTGCCGCTGGCCGAGATCGTGTTCGACTTCTTCGACCAGCTCAAGTCGCGCACGAAGGGCTACGCCAGCCTCGACTACGAGCCGGTGGGGGAGCAGAGCGCCGACCTGGTCAAGGTGGACGTGCTGCTGCACGGCGACCCGGTCGACGCGTTCAGCGCGATCGTGCACCGTGACGGTGCCTACGGTTACGGAGTCAGCCTGGCGCAGAAGCTCAAGGAGCTGATCCCTCGACAGCAGTTCGAGGTGCCCGTCCAGGCCGCGATCGGTGCCCGGATCATCGCCCGAGAGACAATCCGCGCCATTCGCAAGGACGTGCTCGCCAAGTGCTACGGGGGCGACATCACCCGCAAGCGCAAGCTGCTTGAGAAGCAGAAGGAGGGCAAGAAGCGGATGAAGATGGTGGGCCGGGTCGAGGTGCCCCAGGAGGCCTTCATCGCCGCGCTGTCCACCACCGACGCCCCGGCGGCTGTCAAAAAATGAAGATTTCATGTGCTGCACATGCGGTAATGTGCAGCGCATGGTGATGATCCAGGTACGGGACGTGCCCGAGGACGTGCACCGCAAGCTCAAGTCGCAGGCAGCGCTCGAGGGGTTGTCGCTGTCGGACTACCTGAAGCGGGACCTGATCGTCCGCGCCGACCAGCCGACCTGGGCGCAGGTACGTGCGCGGATTCGGGCCCGGGGGCCGTCAGGACTGAGGACCGAGACGGTGCGCGAGGCCCTCGACGAGCTTCGCGAGGAATGACGGTAGTCGTCGACGCTTCGGTGCTCGTCGACAGCCTCGTGGAGGGCCCGCTGGCTGGTCTGGTCGACCAGCGCCTGTACGACGAGGAGGCGTTGTGGGCCCCGCACCTTATCGATGCCGAGGTCGGGCATGCGCTTCGAGCCGGTGTTCGTCGAGGTGAGCTGTCGGTCTCCGCCGCATCGGGTGCGCTCGACGCCCTGGCTGAGCTCCCGCTCGAGCGAGCTCCACATGTGGATCTGGCGCGCACCGCGTGGGACCTGCGGCACAACGTCAGCTACTACGACGCGCTGTACGTCGCCCTGGCGGCCGCGCTGGACGCCCCGCTCGTGACCCTGGACGCGCGCCTGGCCGCCGCACCCGGGCTGCCCGCCGTTGTCGAGTGCCTCGCGCCGGCCTGAGGGCTGACTGCTGCTCAGTGCGGACTGCTCAGTGCGGACGGACCGCCCTGGCCAGGAGCGCCCGGTGCTCGGCGGGCAGCTGCTGCTCGGGCAGCTCGACGTCGAGGCCGTCCGCGGCGTACGACAGCCGGTAGACGTAGCCGTCAGGCACCGCTCGCGCCGGCGTCGCCGGTCGGCGTACCGCGTCGTCGGACAGCAACCGCCACCAGGCGGCGGCTTCGTCGGTGTCCACCGCGTCGAGGTCGACGGCGCGCTGCACCCGCATGCCGGTCACGCCGCCAGAGCGGGTCACGCTCACCAGCAGCCGGTCGAGGCTCATGATTGCGCCATCGCCGGGACCAGGCCGACCTGCACCCAGGCGGCAGCGACGGCTGTCGCCTCGGGGGAGCCGTCGCCGGTCAGCACGGCGTACCAGATCTGCCCGGCCGCCTCCCACGCGTTGCCGCCGATCGCAGTTGCCGCCAGGTGGAAGGCGCGGTTCGGGATCCCTGAGTTGATGTGTACGCCGCCGTTGTCCTCACTGGTCTCGACGTAGTCGTCCAGGTGCCCGGGCTGCGGGTCGGTGCCGAGGTCCGGGTCGTCGTACGCCGTCCCGGGGGCGCTCATCGAGCGCAGCGCGACGCCCTGCACCCGCTCGGTGAACAGCTCCGCACCGATCAGCCAGTCCGCCGCCGCCGCGCCCTGGCCGAGCGCGCGCTGCTTGACCAGCGAGCCGAAGACGTCGGAGATCGACTCGTTCAACGCCCCGGACTGCCCGGCGTACACCAGGTCGGCGGCGGTCTCGGTGACCCCGTGCGTCAGCTCGTGCCCGATGATGTCGACGCTGACGGTGAAGCGCTTGAAGTAGACGCCGTCACCGTCGCCGAACACCATCCGGGCGCCGTTCCAGAACGCGTTGGCGTAGTCAGCGCCGTAGTGCACGGTCGCCCGCAAGGGCATCCCCTCGCCGTCCAGCGAGTCCCGCCCGTACTCCTCGCCCAGCAGGGCGTACGTCACCCCCAGCCCGTCGTACGCCTCGTCGACCGTGACGTCGCCGGTCGACTCCGCACCTTCGCGGCGGACCAGCAGGCCGGGCAGGTCGGTGCCGGTCTCGGCGTCGCGGATCCGACGACGGGGCGGCACCTCATCGGTGTCCTCATCGGGAGCCGGTCGAGGCGCACCGCCCACGTCGCCCGGCGTCCGGGGGCGGCGGCTGCGGAACCGCTCATCGAGCTCGAGTGTGCGCCGCGCCGCGGCAGCGCCAGGCCGGTCACCGGCCACCGATGCCAGTCTGGTCAGGATGTATGGGGGGATGACGGTGCAGCGCAACGGCGGCCTCCGAGCCTCGACGGCGATGTGCCGACGCTACGCCCGCGGTCGAACCCTGCGTTGGAACCCTGCGGTGAACCCTGCGTTGGAACCCTGGCACCAGACGTTCACCTGCTGGTTGGCCGTTTCGTTCGAGGGGGCGCTCGGCGGCCCGGTTACGCTGCTGGCGAGACGTCTGGGTCGTCGGAAAGGACTGCCTGATGCCGCTGCGGCTCACGGTGATCGGCGCGGGCTACCTCGGTGTCACCCACGCCGCGTGCATGGCCGAGCTCGGCCACGAGGTCCTCGCCGTCGAGATCGACAGCGAGAAGGTGGCGACGTTGTCGGCGGGGCGGATCGCGTTCTACGAGCCCGGCCTGCAGGAGTTGCTCTCTCGGCACGTGGCCTCGGGGCGACTGCGGTTCACCGGCTCGGCGGCCGAGGCGGCCGAGTTCGGCGACGTGCACTTCGTCTGCGTCGGCACCCCGCAGCGCCGCGACGGCCTCGCGGCCGACCTGTCGCAGGTGGATGCGGCCATCGACACGCTGGCGCCGCACCTGGACGGCCGGTCCCTGGTGGTGGGCAAGTCGACGGTGCCGGCGGGCACCGCCGCTCGCCTGTCGGAGCGACTCGCGGCGCAGACGCCGCCCGGCTCAGACGTCGAGCTGGCCTGGAACCCGGAGTTCCTGCGCGAGGGCAAGGCGGTCCAGGACACCCTGGAGCCGGGCCGGTTGGTGTTTGGGGTGCAGTCGGCGGCCGCGGACAAGGTGCTGCGCCAGGTCTACGAGCCGGTCCTCGACAAGGGCACTGCTCTCGTGGTCACCGACCCGACGACGGCGGAGCTGGTGAAGGTGGCCGCGAACTCGTTCCTCGCGACCAAGATCTCGTTCATCAACGCGATGTCGGAGCTGTGCGAGGCCACCGGAGCCGACGTCGTCGCTCTTGCCGACGCCATCGGGCACGATCCGCGGATCGGGCGCAGCTTTCTCGACGCGGGCCTCGGCTTCGGCGGCGGCTGCCTGCCCAAGGACATCCGCGCCTTCATGGCACGCGCCGGTGAGCTCGGGGTCGACCAGGCGCTCACGTTCCTGCGCGAGGTGGACGCGATCAACATGCGGCGGCGGTCCCGCATGGTCGACCTGGCCACCCAGGAGTGCGGCGGGCGGGTGCTGGGTACGCGCATCGCGGTCCTCGGCGCGGCATTCAAGCCGATGTCGGACGACGTCCGCGACTCCCCGGCGCTGAACGTCGCCGCGCAGCTGCAGCTGCAAGGCGCGCACGTGCGGGTCTACGACCCGCAGGCGAACGCCAAGGCGGCGGCGCTGTTCCCCACGCTGGACTACTCCGACTCCGCGGTCGAGGCGGCAACCGGTGCCGATCTCGTCCTCATGCTGACCGAGTGGCGGGAGTTCTGCGAGATGGACCCGGCGACCCTCGGCGCGGTCGTCGCCCACAAGCGGCTCCTGGACGGCCGCAACGCCTTGGACCCCGAGCGCTGGCGGGACGCCGGCTGGACCTACCGCGCGCTCGGCCGGCCCTGACCAGCGGTGCCGTGCAGCTGACCCCGATCCCCGCCGACGTCCTTGCGTACGCACAGCGCGGCGCCGACTGGCAGCGGTGGGTCGACGCGCTGCCCAGCCTGCGCCGCGACCTGCTGGAGGAGTGGAAGCTGGTGCCCGACGGTGCCGCCATGCACGGCCAGTGCGCCCTCGTCGACCCGGTGCGCACCGGCGACGGGCATCCGGCGGTGCTCAAGATCGGCTGGCCGCACTGGGAGGCCGACCACGAGCATGTGGCGCTGCGGGAGTGGTCCGGCGCGGGCGCGGTCCGGCTGCTGCGCGCCGACCCGCGACGCTACGCCCTGCTGCTGGAGCGGGCCGACGCCGGGCGGGACTTGAACAGCGTCCCGGCAGTGGCGGCCTGCGAGGTCGTCGCGGGGCTGTATGCACGTCTGCACCTGCACGCCACGCCGGCGCTCCGAGTGCTGTCGGAGCAGGCGGCGCGGTGGTCCCGCGAGCTGCGGGAGCTGCCGGTGACGGCGCCGCTGCCGCGCCGGCTGGTAGAGCAGGCTGCCGCGCTGGCTGCTGACCTGGCCGCCGACCCAGCCTGCGACGGTCGGCTGGTCCATACCGACCTGCACTACGACAACGTGCTGGCTGCTGCCCGCGAGCCATGGCTGGTGATCGACCCGAAGCCGCTGTCGGGTGACCCGCACTTCGAGGTCGCGCCGCTGCTGTGGAACCGCTGGGACGATCTGGTCGCGACGGGAGACGTTCGGGCCGGCATCCGGACCCGATTTCACACCGTCGTCGACGCCGCCCTGCTCGACGAGGCGCGGGCCAGGGACTGGGTCGTTGTACGGGAGCTCATGAACGCCAAGTCGGCGCTGACCGACCAGGAGCCGTCCGCCCACCTCGGCAACCATCTCACCACGTGCGTGACTGTGGCCAAGTCCGTCCAGGACTGATCGGCGGCATCCGGTGAACCACGGTCCGCGACCATCGGCTGTTCGGGTGACTGGCGACAGCACCGCTCCTGCGCCGGTCGGACATGGCGGACAATCGCTGTGTGGAGGGGGACAGGGAGACCGTCGGCTACGGCGTGGTGGCCGACCTCCTGACCGATGTGGGGTCGGTCCACGACATGGACCAGCTGGTCTGGCTGAGTGCCACAGCAGCGCTCACGGTGGTGGCGGCGACGTCCGCCTCGGTGAGCCGCTATGACGCCGAGGCCGGCAGCGTCCGCACGCTGGTCAACGTCGGTGAGCTCGGCCCGGGCGAGGTGGAGCACCCCGCCGATGAACGCTACCGGGTCAGCGACTTCCCCAACCTGCTGAAGCTGGCCGAGCAGCAGCAGCCGTGGTCGTTGCACCGAGACGACCCGGATGGGGACCGCAACGAGCACGCGCTGCTGAGGTCACTGGACAAGTCCGCCTCGCTCGGCTGCCCGATCATCCTGGGGACCCGCGTATGGGGTGAGGTGTACGTGACTCGTGACGCGGATCAGCCACCCTTCGACGCACGCGACCGGGCCGCCGCTCGGGTGCTCGCGCAGGCGACCGCACTGTGCATCGACCGGCTGAACAGCCACAACGAGCTGGAGGAGCTGGTCTACATCGACGCGCTCACCGGTGTCGGTAACCGTCGGCTGGCCGACCAGACCCTGGAGCGGCTGGCGCGGCGCCACGTGCCGGTCACTGTCGCGCTGTGGGTTGTGGACGGGCTGAAGAGGGTCAACGACCGGGACGGTCACCCGGCCGGTGACCGGTTGCTGCGAGGCACCGCGTTGCTGCTCAGTGAAGCTGTCAGCGGACTGCCGGAGGCCGTCGCAGCCAGGATGGGAGGCGACGAGTTCTGCCTGATCGCAGTCGGTCCGGTGCACGGGCAGGTGGCCGACCTGATCGACGAGCTGGTCGTGCGGGCCGACGCCTTCGCCGCCGGTGCGGGAGCCTCGTGCGGTATCGCCTCGGCCAGCGAGCTGTCCGATGCCGCCGGGATCCGGGCTCTGCTGCGCCGCGCCGATGCTGCGCTCTATCGAGCCAAGCGTGCTGGCGGTCGCCGTCAGGTGCACGACCCGGAATGAGAAATCGGCGCGGCAGCGATCCTGTCCCCGTCGTGCCCAGTGCCATATCCTCGGCGCATCACCACCGTGTGACCAAGGGATGACCATGACGACGACCGCGCCCGGCTCCGACGACACCCTGTCGGTCGACAACCGCGCTCCTAACGTGGCCCGCATGTTCCTGGATCAGGTGAGCACCCGCCCCGAGCAGGAGGCGTACCGCTTCCCGAACGGGGACCGGTGGGTGTCGCGCACGTGGCAGCAGACCGCGGACGAGGTGACCCGACTCGCCGCTGGGTTGGTGGCGCTCGAGGTGCAGCCGGAGCAGCGGGTCGCGATCGCGTCCACCACTCGCTTCGAGTGGATCTTGGCCGACCTGGCGGTAATGTGTGCAGGCGCCGCGACCACCACGGTCTACCCCTCGACGATGTCGGAGGAGTTTGCCTACATCCTGGCCGACTCCGAGTGCGTCGTGGTCTTCGCCGAGGATGCGTCGCAGGTGGCCAAGATGCGGGAGCGGCGCGCCGAGCTGCCGGCCGTGACCAGGGTCGTGACGTTCGACCATATTGCCGAGGGTGGTGCAGAGGGCAGTGTGGACGACTGGGTGCTCTCGCTGTCCGACCTGGCTGAGCGTGGCCGGGCCCATCTCGACCAGCACCCCGATGCGGTGGAGCAGCGGATCGCCGCCATCGAGCCTGACCAGCTGGCCACGCTGATCTACACCTCCGGCACCACGGGTCGGCCCAAGGGTGTCCGCCTGCGGCACGACAGCTGGACGTACGAGGGTGCCGCGGTGGCAGCGATCGGCATCCTTCGCCCCGACGACTTGCAGTACCTGTGGCTGCCGATGGCGCACGCGTTCGGCAAGGTGCTGCTCACCACGCAGCTGGCCGTCGGCTACCCGACCGCCGTCGACGGCCGGGTGGACAAGATCATCGAGAACCTCGCCGTCGTGCAGCCCACCTTCATGGGGGCCGCGCCGCGCATCTTCGAGAAGGCGTACGGCCGGATCACCATG
>JBBSMN010000045.1:0-16293 GCA_038233135.1 Propionibacteriales bacterium | reverse complement strand
CACGCCCTAGCTGATATGGCGGTGGTATTTGTCACGTGGCAGGGGTTATCGACCGGCGTGTCGGGGTGCCTGCCGGTGTCGAGTGCTGTTGGGCCGGTCGGTGTCAGCGGTGACGTGCGTGTCAGGGCGACGCGCGGTCAGACTGATATGCGCGGGTTGGCTACCGCTGGACGGGCTGTTCGGCTGGAGCGTCCGCTGGTCTAGAGAGCGAGCGTCGCCGGTCAGGACCAAGATCCGTGCGGCTGCTCATAGCTAGATCGCGGGTCGCTCCACGCGCTGGCGTCATCGTGGCACCGACCGGCCGGTCTGGGGGTTGCCCGGCGCGCCGTTACGGGCGGCGTCCGGTGGCTGCGCCTGCGGCAGCCTCGGGGAGCGTGGCGAGCGACCAGCACCAGCCGGCGAGCTCGCGGGCCACGGCGACGTTGGCGATGACGGTGCGCTTGTGGCGGGCGTCGAAGCGGGTCCAGCGGTCGTGCAGCCGCTGGTTGCCGGCGTGCCCTCGGGCCCGGGCTGCCGCGGGTGCTAGGTCCCACCGGTCGTCCATCGTCTTGGTCGCCCGGTAGGGCCGCCGGTGGTGCCAGGCGGCCTCGACCAGCAGCCGCCGGGCGTGGGTGTTGCCGGTCTGGGTGATCGAGCCTTGCTGGCGGCCCTCGCCGCTGGAGGACTCGGTCGGGACCAGGCCCAGGAACGCACCGATGGTCGAGCCGGTGAAGCGCGTCCAGTCCCCGACCTCGACGGCGAGCCCGAACGCGGTCAGCGTGGAGACTCCGCGCAGGCACTGCAGCCGGGTCACAGTCGGCCACCACTGCGGCTCCCGGGCCATCTCCACGATGGTCTTGTCCAGCCGGTCACGGCGGGCCTGGGCGAGCAGCACGCTTTCCAACGTGCTGTCGTAGGCCGCCCGCAGCCCCGGGAGCTCGAAGTGCTGGGTGGCGAGCCAAGCGTGGTGAGCGCCGGTCCACGCGGTGCCGCCCGACCACAGAATCCCTTGTCGCAGCAGCAGTTTCGAGGTGCGGTGCCGGAAGCGCATCAGGTCCGCGCGGGCATCCTCGCGCACCCGGACCAGGTCCCGGGCGGCCTGCTGCGCCAGCGACGGCACCGTCACCGCTGTCACCTCGCCCAGACGCAGCAGTCGAGCCAACAGCAGCGCGTCCCGCGCGTCGGTCTTGACCCGGTCACCCGAGGGCCGGTGCATCTTGCTCGGCGCCGCGACCACGCACCGCACCCCCCGCCCGGCGAGGAACCGGGCCAGGCCGTAGCCGGTCGGTCCCGCCTCGTAGACGACCGCGACCGGACCCGGCAGCTGCGCCAACCACGCCAGCACGCTGTCGTGCTCCGGCACCAGCCGGGCCTTGCTCAGCTCGCCCGTCGCGTCGTCCAGAGCGCACGCGACCACCGAACGCGCATGCACATCCAGACCGACGAACGTACGCTCGATCACCACCGGGACCTCCCGCAATTGTTGGCTCTACCGACCCGGACTCAACCCCGGACCGGCAACCCACGACAACTTGCGAGCGAGGTCCCGGCCCAAGGTCCGGGCACCGCCATACCGTCTAGCGGACTGGATGACGAACGGGGTTTTGGCAGAGGCGACGGCGGCGCAGCTGGGATTCGAGCACAAGTCTGATCCGCCCTTCGCCGGTCGTAAGGGACGGAGCCGCCTCGCCGTCCTCGACGGCGTCGTCAATGACGATGTCGTGCGCCTGCTCGTCTCCGCTCTCGGTGACAACGAGCGCGTCGTCGTGTGCGGCACGGGTGTCGACCCAGATGCCCGTCCCATCCTTCGGGCGCTCCGCCCCGGCGCCACGCTGAGGAAGATTCCGGCCGCCCTCCTCGAGCGGTATCGCTCAGTTCGACGGAACGAGCTCATGCCTGAGCGTGTGCCTGAGTTGGCCGCAGCCGCGGTTGCGAGCAGCTGATGCCTGGCGCGCTCAACTCCATGAGGAGGTCGTGGCCGACCTCGCCGCGCGTCTCGACCTACGTGAACCGAACCGACTGGCCGTCGAGACGCTCGACGCTGAGGTGTCGAAGTACTACGACGTCGACGACCGTTCGCCCCCGTTCGAGGCGGTCTTCGACGTCGCCACCGGCGTCGGCAAGACCTACATCCTGGCCGAGGCAATGGAACTGCTCGTCGCCGCCCACGACGTGCGGGACTTCGTGATCATCACCCCAGGCAACACGATCCTCGTCAAGACCAGGGACAACTTCACACCCGGCCACCCGAAGAGTTTGTTGGAGCCGATGAACTTCCAACCGGTGGTCATCACGGCGGAGAACTTCGCCACGCCCGCGATGCGGGCGGCCATGGACGACGACACCCAAGTCAAGGTCTACCTGTTTACGGTGCAGTCCCTCGTGCGCCCGAAGTCCAAACAGGCGCGCAAGGTCCGCAAGTTCCAGGAGGGCCTTGGTGCCGAGTTCTATGAGCACCTCAAGAGCACCGAGCGCCTCGTCGTCTTCGCTGATGAGCACCACGCCTACTACGGGCCGGCCTTCTCGGCGGCCGTGCGGGATCTCGACCCGTGGGTGCTGCTCGGTCTCAGGGCCACGCCCGACAAGCGCACACCGAAGGACCAGATCATCTACCGCTATCCGCTCGCTGCCGCCGTCGCGGACAAGCTGGTGAAGACGCCCGTCATCGTCGGACGCAAGGACGACCGCACCGACTCCCTAACCAAGCTCACCGACGGCGTGACGCTGCTCCGAGCCAAGGCCGAAGCGGTCGACGCCTACGTCACCGCCGGCGGCGGAGACTCCGTCAACCCGGTCATGCTGGTCGTCGCCAAGACGATCAACGACGCTGACGAGTACGGCGACATCCTGCGCTCAGGTGAGTTCTTCGGTGGCGCCTACGGCGACGCCGTCCTCGTTGTCCACTCCGATGCCCCTGACGAAGCCCTGGCCGCGTTGGCCGCCGTGGAGGAGCCGGGCTCGCCGGTTCGGATCGTGATGTCGGTCGGCATGCTCAAGGAGGGCTGGGACGTCGGCAACGTCTAAGTGATCGCCTCCATGCGGTCGTCGGTGTCGGAGATCCTCACCGAGCAGACGCTGGGCCGGGGCATGCGGCTGCCCTTCGGCCGCTACACCGGAATCGAGATCCTCGACACGCTCGAGGTGGTTGCTCACGAGCGTTCGTGGATCATCGGACGCGGGCCGTCCTTCGACTGAACGCCCAGGGCCAGCAGGTGGTCGTCACCGAGACCGTCACCTCGACAGCCCCGCCGCTGATCGCACCGACAGAGGCAGCTCCGCCAGCCGTGGTGGCTTCGCCCGGCGGCTCCTGACGGCTCACGCCAACGCGGGAGTGAGCGTGCTCGCGGTGACAGACCACAACCGGCTGGACTGGTACCCGGTGCTTGCCGAGGCGGGGTCAGCCGTCGGAGTCACGGTTTTTCCGGGTCTCGAGTTCAATGTCAACAAGTGCCATCTCCTGGCCATTTGGGACCGCAATGAGAAGGGGTACGAGCTGGGACGGCAGTTCCTTGCGAGCCTCTTTGATCCCGGAGTCGAGCCGCTTACAACTTCTCGAGAGCACGAGTCGCAACCGCTGGTTCACCGCTTACGCTTGCCAGGCGTGCCGCAGCGCTGCGGTGTGGACTTGCGTCGGTTATGACCTTGTCCTTCAAGTCGTTGCGACGACTTACAGCGGATGAGTCTTTCGGTCGGTCAACCTGGCGGCTTTGGCTGCCCCTGCAGGAAGGCGGTGAGGCTCTGGTGTTCCTCGAAGCAGGCGGGGCATCCGTCCAGATGGGCCCGCATGCCGGGCACGGCGGCCTCCGGGTCGGCTCCTGCGAGCTCGAGCTCGACGTAGCGGTCCAGCTCCGTGAAGCAGACCTCGCATGTCACCTCGGACTGGCCGGGTGCCAGCAGGCGGCCTAGGACCGGGGACAAGTCGTTGACGTCCATCACGCCTCCTTGCTTGCGGCGGTGGTTGCCGGACCCAGACCGCGGGCGGTCAGATGGGCACGTAACTTTCGGCGGGCGTCGTGCAGCGTCTTGTACAGCGCCCCGCGGGTGGTCCCAAGCCGGTCGGCCAGAACGTCGATGGGGACACCGTTGAGGGTGAGCGCGACGAGGACGTGGCGCTGGTGCGGGGTCAGGGCGGTGGAGATGCCCTGGCGTACTGCGGCGAGCAGCTCGCTGTGCTCCGCCTCGTCCTGCGGGCCGCTGCCGTCATCGTGCAGGAGAGCCCAAGACTCGGGTTCGAGGGAAACCTCGCGGCCCTGCCAGGCGCGTCGGCGCAGCTTGACCGAGGTCTCGTAGATGGCGAACTTGTAGGCCCAGGTGGTGAAGCGGCTAGCGCCGCGGAACTGGTCGAGGCGGGCCAGGATCGCGACGAGGGCGTCGTTCGCGGCCTGCGCGGCCAGATCGTCCAGCTCGCGCGAGGCCACGCCGGGCAGACTCGGTCGGCGGCGGTCGACCTCGAACCGGGCGGCGCGCAACAGCAGCTCGTGCAGCCAGCGGACCGACTCCTCCCGCTCGAAGCCGTCCGACCGCAGGGACAACAGCCACTTCGCGTTGTCGGCGTTTACGTTCGGTTCTTGTGGACGGCGCAGCGCGCCGCCGCCGACGTCAGCTGTCTGCTGAGTGGCTGACGCGGCCGGCACCTTGCTCATGAGCTTGCCCCGGTCTCCTCAAGCGGCGCCAGGATGCGGGTCGCCAGCCGCGGCGGGCAACCTCGCTCGACCAGCTCGAGGATGGCGTGGAGATCCCAGCACGGGTCGGCGGCCACGAGGGCGGCCAGGTTCGGATGGAAGCCAGCCTCCACGAGTCGGTGCTCCCGCCATGCGATCACGTCGTCGCCTTGCCGTCGAGTCGTCGCGCCTCGCTTGGTGATGTGCACACCTGATGAGTGTCCTCTCGTTGGCTTTTCTTACCCCTGAGGGCCATATACGGCGCCTGCCAACCCCTGATCGCCCGGGAGTTTTCTGCCGACCGGAGGTAAGGACCCGGGCTCGGGTCGTCACTAATGAGTTGTCAGCCGAAGCACAGCCACCAACGGCGGGAGACCAAGTATGGCGCCCAGCACTTTCGTGATCGTCGGCGCGAGCCTGGCCGGGGCGAGCGCCGCGCGGTCCTTGCGCGCTGAGGGGTTCGACGGGCGGGTCGTGCTGCTCGGCGAGGAACCAGAGCCTCCGTACGAACGACCGCCGCTGTCGAAGGGCTACCTCACCGGAGACACTCCACGCGGGCAGGTCTATCTGCACGAGCTGGACTCGTACGCCAACGACGACATCGATCTGCGGACCGGCACCAGGGTCGCCGCGCTCGACCTGTCCTCCTCTCAGGTCGTGCTCGAGGCGGGGCAGCGGCTGGGGTTCGACCGCCTGCTGCTGGCCACCGGTGCGTCCCCGCGACGCCTGCAGGGACCCGGCGTCGACCTCGACGGCATCTATTACCTACGCGACCTGTCCGACGCCGACGCGCTGCGGGACCGCCTTCGAAGCGGTGGCAAGCTCGTCGTCATCGGCGCAGGCTGGATCGGCGCGGAGATCGCCGCCTCGGCCCGTCAGCATGGCCTGGACGTCACCGTGCTGGACCCCGCGCCGGTGCCGCTGGCCCGGGTGCTCGGCCCGGAGGTGGGCGGCTTCTTTCGCGACTTGCACGTCGACCACGGCGTGAAGTTGCTGCTGGGTAGTGGGTTCGCCGGGTTCGAGGGTTCTGGTCGGGTTCAGCGAGTGCTGACCACCCACGGGCAGCGCATCGACGCGGACTTCGTCGTGGTGGGGATCGGGGTGCAGCCGCGCACCGAGCTGGCCGAGCGGGCCGGGCTAGGCGTGGACAACGGGGTCGTGCTCGACGAGCTGCTGCGTGCCAGCGACCCCCGAATCTTCGCCGCTGGCGACGTCGCCCGCGCCCGCCACCCCTTCTACGGCGAGCATGTACGCGTCGAGCACTGGGGCACCGCCCGCGACCAGGGGAAGGCCGCCGCGCGCAGCATGCTCGGCCGCGGCTCCCCCTACGACGCGTTGCCGTACTTCTTCTCCGACCAGTACGACATCGGCATGGAGTACCGCGGCCGCGCCACCGACTGGGACCGGGTCGTCTTCCGGGGCGACCCCGCAAGCGGGGAGTTCCTCGCCTTCTGGGTCAAGGACGGCCGGGTGCTGGCGGGAATGAATGTGAACGTCTGGGACGCCGGCGACGACATCGAGAGCCTGATCCGGTCTCGCACCGAGGTGGACCCAGGCCGACTCGCGGACTCAGACGTGCCGCTCACCGAAGTGTCGGCGCAGCCGGTCGCCGACGGCGGCAGGGCCAGCCGCCACGGGCTCGGCGGGTTCGTCGCCGGGCGGGTGAACTTTGTGCGCCGGTTCGTGGCCGACCGGTTCACCCCCGCCGACCCCACCCCCGCCCAGGAACTCGCCCGCGGGGAAGGCCGGGTGCTCGACGTCGCGGGGGAGAAGGTCGCCGTCTACAAGGACCCGGCCGGAGAACTGCACGCGGTCTCACCGGTGTGCACCCACGCCCGCTGCCTGGTGCAGTGGAACGCCGCCGACATCGCCTGGGACTGCCCCTGCCACGGCTCCCGCTTCGACCCCACCGGCCAGGTGCTGCGCGGACCGGCCAAGAAGAAACTTCAACCCAAACAGCTGCCCGCCCCGGCCACTGGGACCGCCACGCCCTGATCGCCAGGCGTGGCCGTCCACCGCAACAGCCCACCCAGCCCAACCTTCCTTCAGGAGCTCCGATGAAGAACCGCTATCCCGTCCAGGTCGTCGCCCTGCTCGCCGCCGTCGCCTTCCTGGTTGTCGCGATCCTCGGCTTCGTGCCGGGTATCACTACCCGCTTCTCCGAACTGTCGTTCGCCGGACACCAATCCGAGGCTCTGTTGCTGGGCCTGTTCCAGATCAGCGTCCTGCACAATCTCGTCCACGGGCTGTTCGGCATAGTCGGTCTCGTCGCCGCCAGGACCGTCACAGGCGCCCGCGGGTTCCTGCTCGGCGCCGGCGCCATCTATCTGGTGCTCACCGTGTTCGGCCTGCTCATCGACTTCGACAGCCGGCTGAACTTCGTGCCCCTCAACGTCGCCGACAACTGGCTACACCTCGGGCTCGGCCTTGGGATGCTCGCCGCCGGGCTCGCCCTCGCCAAGACCACCCCTCGGCCCGCCGCGGCCGCCAACAGCAGTAGAACCTCCTGACTTCGAGGGAGTTGATCGCCGCTACGCGAGAAGCGGTGACCCGTCAACGGTTCACCCGCTCGACCACCAACGCTCAGGAGGACTGATGCGGCACTTCAGCGTGACCCCGCTATCGACGATCAAGGGCCGTGGGTCTTCGGGACCGCGCGACTCCCCAGCGCGGTACGTCGACCAGCGCCACGTGCTTCTCAGAGGGAAGGTCGCAGCAGGGCCAAGCTCAAAGCGCACCCCGGCGTCCGACGGCAACAGCTCGGGCGGAGCGTAACGATGACCGCCATGACCAGCGGTGGTCCTCCGCCGAACGTTTCGGATCGACACGGTCGTCCCCCACTCCGCGAGTGCGAGTCGACGCACGCCCCGGCCCTGCACCTGGTTCCCGGGCAGTCGGCAGTGGATCTAGCAGCTGCACGCAGCGCGGTGGTGGACCTGTTGACTGCGCTCGGACAAGACCCTCGGTCGGAGCATCTACTCGACACGCCCCGTCGGGTCGCAGCCGCTCTTGCCGAGTTGCTCACTCCCGTGCCGTTCGCCTTCACCACATTTTCCAACGACGAGGCGTACGACGGTCTGGTGTTGGTCAGCGACATCGGCTTCACGTCGCTGTGCGAGCACCACCTGCTGCCGTTCTTCGGCGTCGCACACATCGGCTACCTCCCGGACGAGCGGATCGTCGGACTGTCCAAGCTCGCCCGCACTGTCGAGATGTTCGCGCGCCAGCTTCAGGTGCAGGAGCGCTTCACGCAGCAGATCGCCGGCTGGCTGCAGGACCAGCTCCAGCCTCACGGCGTCGGCGTCGTACTGGAAGCCGAGCACCAGTGCATGTCACTGCGGGGGGCCCGGGCCAGCGGCTCCCGAACCGTCACGTCGGCCCTCCTCGGCGAGCTGCGCGACGACGCACGCACTCGTGAGGATTTCCTCGCCCGGACCCGTTCCCGGTGACCCTCCGGCCTCCCCGCACCAGCTGCAGTGCGCACGCTCGACCACCCACCAGATGTAGTCGCGACGGAGGAACATGAACAACGACACTGACCCCGACCAGCGGGCCACCCTGGTCACCGGTGGCACTGGGACGCTTGGCACGGTCGTGCCCGTCTACGGGCGCGCATGACCCCCGGTGGGACAGCGCGGACCTCGCTGCGCCGGCTTCAGGGGCCATGAGACGTCTGCTGCCGTGGCCGGTTCGTGACGCGGTCGACCTGGACGCCGCGTACTGGGTCGAGGACCCGGGCCGCCAGCACGTACGTGGTGCCATGGTCGCCAGCGCCGACGGTGCGGCCCAGGCCGATGGTCGCGCCGGTGGACTGTCCGGCCCGGCGGACGTGCGGCTGTTCGCTCTGCTGCGCGGGCACGCCGACGTCCTGCTGGTCGGGGCGGGAACCGTCCGGGCCGAGCAGTACGGCGGCGACCAGCCATCCCTGCAACGCCGCAGGTGGCGCACAGACCGCGGCATGGCCCAGATCCCGCGGATCGCAGTCGTCACCCGCAGTTGCGCGCTCGACCCCGCAGGTCCGCTGTTCACCGACACCCTGGTCCGCCCGCTGGTCGTGACCTGCTCCGCCGCCCCACCCGAACGCGTTGCGATGCTCGCCGGGGTCGCCGACGTGGTCACGGCCGGAACCCAAAACGTCGACGTCGCCGGCGCGCTCGACGTTCTGGCTGAGCGCGGACTGCGCCGCGTCAGCTGCGAAGGCGGCCCCACTCTGCTCGCGCAGGTCACCGCCGCCGGACGGCTTGACGAGTTGTCACTGACGGTCTCCCCACTGCTGCTCGCTGGCCCCGCCCGGCGGGTCCTAAGCGGCCCGCTGCTGCACGTCCCCGCCCGCATGCGCCTGGCCCAGGTGCTCGAAGACGACGGGTTTCTGTTCCTGCGCTACCTACTCGACAACCGGCCAGACCAATCGGCCAACCCTGCCGCCCTCCTCGGATCGCTGCCAGCTCCTGTGATGCAGACCCGATGAGCGGCTCCCTCGGCGGCGGCGTCGGGGTGCGGCCGATCGTGGCCGAGGGCCCTCCCCCTACCGGTCGATCCACACCGAGCACGGCTCGACCCGCCGCCGCTGCGCAGCGTTCTCTGCGGCTCGGGAAACGCACGTTCACACCGCACGAGCGCGTGGTGATGGGCATCGTCAACCGCACACCCGACTCGTTCTACGACGGCGGGGCGACCTACGCCGCCGCGGCGGCGGTCGACGCGGCCGAGCGAGCCCTGGACGCCGGGGCCGACATCGTGGACATCGGCGGTGTCCGGGCCGGACCCGGCGCGCACGTGTCCGTCGGGCAGGAGATCGACCGGGTGATCGAGGTGATCGCGGTCCTGCGCGGGCGCCGACCGGCGGCGGTCATCAGCGTCGACACCTGGCGCTCCGAGGTGGCCCGCGAGGCGGTGGCAGCCGGCGCCGACCTGATCAACGACGCCTGGGAGGGCCACGACCCGCGCATGGTCGAGGTCGCAGCACAGACCGGCGTGGGTTTGGTCTGCACCCACGCCGGGCACCTGCCGCCGCGGACCGACCCGCACCGCCCTCGCTACGACGACCTGGTCGTCGACGTCGTGCGCACCGTGACCGGTCTCGCCGCGAATGCCGTCCGGGCTGGGGTGCGCGCCGACGGACTGCTCATCGACCCTGGGCACGACTTCGGCAAGACCACGGCGCACTCGCTGGAAGTCACCCGCCGGCTCGACGAGCTCGCCGCTACCGGATGGCCGGTGCTGGTCGCGCTGTCGAACAAGGACTTCATCGGGGAGACGCTGGACCTGCCGGTCCGCGAGCGGCTGGTGGGGACGCTGGCCGCCACCACGGTGGCTGCCTGGCAAGGCGCCCGAGTGTTCCGGGTTCACAACGTTCCCGAGGCCCGCCAGGCCCTCGACATGACCGCCGCCATCCTCGGACACCGGCCACCCGCACGCCCCCGCCGCGGGCTCGGCTGAACGCCCGTCTCCGGTTCACATCTCAGCTCGGCACCCCCAACCCGCCCGCTACCACCGCCAAGGAGCACAGCAACCGTGACCGACCCCACGACATCGCCCCCGACCCGACTGCATCTGCTGTTTGACCAGCACGGCCAAAGCCCCTGGCTGGACGACCTGACCCGGCGCTATCTCACCGGGGGCGAGCTGTCCCGATGGGTCTCATCCGGCATCCGCGGCGTGACATCGAACCCGACGATCTTCCAACGCGCGATCGCCGGATCCACTGAGTACGACGAGCAGTTCGCGGAACTCATCCGGGCCGGGGACAGCGTCGACGAGGCGTACTGGCAGATGGTCACCGACGACGTCACCGCAGCGCTGGCCGACCTGCGGCCGGTGTACGACGACAGCGGCGGCGCGGACGGGTTCGTCTCGGTCGAAGTCGCACCAAACCTTGCCCACGACACCGCCGGCACCGTCGCGGCCGCCCGGGCCCTGCACGACCGAATCGGCGAACCCAACCTGTTCGTCAAGGTGCCGGCGACCACCGAGGGCATCACCGCGATCCGCCAGCTGGTCGCCGAAGGCCGCAGCATCAACGTCACCTTGGTGTTCGGGCTGCCTCGCTACGCCGAAGTGATCGAGGCCTACCTCGCCGGACTGGAGGAACTCGCTGCCCGCGACCCCCACGCCGACCTGGCGACCGTACTCAGCGTGGCGTCGTTCTTCGTCAGCCGTGTCGACACCGCCGTCGACCAACGGCTAGCCCACCTCGGGACATCGGAGGCAGCCGAACTGCGAGGACAGGCAGCGATCGCGCAAGCACAGCTGGCCTACCAGGTGTTCACCGAGCGGTTCACCGGCCCACGCTGGGATGCCTTGACCGCGCGAGGAGCGCGAGTGCAAAGACCGCTGTGGGCGTCCACCTCGATGAAAGACCCAACCCAACCCGACACCCGCTACGTCGACGAACTGATCGGCCCGTACACCATCACCACCATGCCCCCGGCGACAATCGCCGCGGTGGTCCACCACGGCACTCTCGGGCGCACCGTCGACCAAGACGCGGCCGGCGCACGAGACGTACTCGACCGGCTGGCGAGGCTGGGCATCGACCTCGACGAGGTCAGCGCCACGCTGGAGACCGAAGGGATCCACTCGTTCATCCAAGCCTTCACCGCCCTCAGCGGTGTCCTGGCCGCCAAGGCGGCCGCCCTGATCGGCCCGGAGGTGGAAGTGCCTGACTGCAGTCACCGCCGCTCAGCCAGGCCCGACCGAGGGCAGCGGTGATGGAGATCTGGGTCAACCCCGCCTGCTCGAAGTGCGCCGCCGCGCTCGAGGCCCTGGACAAAGAGGGGATCGATGTAGAGCAGCGCCGCTACCTGGAGCAGGCACCCACCGCCGCCGAGCTCGGCGACGTCCTGCAGAGGCTGCGGTTGGAGCCGTGGCACATCACTCGGCTGACCGAGGCGACCGCGGCCGAACTCGGGATTGGCCCAGTGGCCCCGGGATCGAAACCGCTGGATTGCAGCGCTGGCCAAGCACCCCGTCCTGATTCAACGCCCAATCCTCCTACTGGACGACGGGACCGCCGTCCTCGGACGGAGCGAGCAGAGCCTGCGCGGCGCGATCAGCGCACAGCACGGCACGGCCGACGGGCAATACCAACATCGGGACGTCAACGTCGACGCGGCCCCCGACCGCCTCGACAGCAGCGAGTTCGATGCCTTCGTCGACGGGCTCGACTACCCGATGTTCATCGTCACCGCGGCCTCCGATGGACAACGCGCCGGATGTCTCATTGGCTTCACCAGCCAGGTGAGCATTGACCGCGGATGCTGATCTGCTTGTCGGTGCAGAACCACACCTACCGCGTGGCCAAACATGCGCACGTGCTCGCCGTCCACGCACTCGGGCCAGGCCAACGCGGCCTCGCCGAACTCTTCGGTGGAGTAAGCGGAGACGACGTCGACAAGTTCACCCACTGCTCATGGCGCCCGGGACCAGGAGACGTGCCCCTGCTCGAGGACTGCACACGACGGATCGTCGGCCTGGTGCTGCGGCAAGACCCGTTTGGCGACCACGTCGGTTTCCTCCTGGACCCAACCGGCATCGATGTCACGAGCACCGGCGCGGGTCTGAGCTACGAAGAAGTGAACGATCTCGAGGCCGGACACCCCGCCTGACCGCCGCCTCGAGCTGTCCATTGGGGACTTCCTGAAGCATCGCGCACACTCGTCAGACGAGGCTCACTGTCAGTCCCCACGGGCCCAGGTTGCTGTTCTTCTCGATAGCTGCCGGGAGATGTACGCGGGTCACGATCCGTAGTTGCACCCGCAGACCAAGTGCAACCGTCGGCGGGTGAGGCGCGTCTGAAGGTGGGGAGTAGGTCCGGAGAGGAGCACGATGTCGAGAAGCCTCAAGTTTCAGTTCTTGATCGCCGCGCCCGGTCACCCAGTCGAGCCGACTGCGTCGGGTGACCGGGCATGGCGATCAACGGCCGTGGGGCGTTCCTGGCGACTGCCCGCTGGCGCCATAGCGGCCTCCATAGCCCTCACTGCGCTTGCCTCTGGCTGAGATCGCGGGCATGCCAGTCAAAGTCGTCGAAGGAGCCGACCAGCCGCCACAGCCGCTCGTGCCTTGACGCCGACTGTGAGGCTTGCGGGCTTAGAGTCCGGCCAGGTCGAGGGTGCGAACCTGGCGGTGAAAGCGGCAGCCGAGAGCCGCTAGCGTGACCGGACGATGCCCGCCGGCCGGTACTTCCACCTCGACTTCGCGGGGCGCCCCGAGGCCGAGGAGCGCTTCTCCTGCGCGCCCGGGCCGGCCGGCTGGCGCTACGTCTCCCAGGTGCTCGCCCCCGACGGCCGCCAGCTGGAAAGCGTCGACCTCACCGTGGACTCCCAGTGGCGGGCGCTGCGGGTAGAGGTTCGCGCTGCCGGCTGGTTGTTGCGCGGTGGCGTCGCCGGTTCCGACACCGTCTGGACACTGGCGCCTGACGAGTCGTCCGCGGCGGTGCCGGAGGCTGCGCAAGCGGCCGGGTTCACCGGCCGCTCACCGGCGTTCGCCGTGGTGACCGCCCGGATGCTCGGGCTGACCGAGGGCAGGCCGGCACGGGTGCGCCTGCTGCTCCTCACCGGCACCGGTGGGCAGCCACTGCCGGTGGATGAGGGCTGGGCGCTCACCGGCGTCACGACGCACGCGACGGACACCGCCCCGCTGCCGGTGGAGCGGTACGAGGTGGCTGACCTGGCGAGTGGACAGCGGCGGGTGATCCACCTCGCCGGTGACGTCGTGCTGGACGCGCCGTCGCTGGAGCTGGCCGAGCTGGACGGTCCGCCCACGCTGCCGATGCCCGCCGACTGACCGGCGTACGCCGCAACCACTCAACCGGGCGGCGCGAATCCGCCGGCGTCGCCAGGCGACTGGTACGGCGGCGCCGGCGCCGGAGCCGGTCCGGGGGGTGGCAGTCCGGTCACCGGCCGGGCCTCCGCCCGGCGGCGACGCTCCGCGAGCACCGCGGCGAGGTAGACGTCGGCGGGCATGCCGGGCGGCGGCGGGGGCGAGACCTGCGCAGCCACCGCGGTCGCCAGCTGCCGGGTCGTCGCCTCCCACGCCTGCAGCCTCAGCTGGCCACGGCGAGCCAGCAGCTGCCGGGCGGACAGCGCGAGGTGGTCGGGCAGCCCGGTCAGCTGCAGCCCGGCCGCCCAGCCGGCGCACCCCGGCGGCATCGGAATCGGACCGGCTCCGGTGTCCGGGGTGCGCTCCCGTACGACAAGGGTGCCCGCGAAGACGTCGCCGAGCCGCTTGCCCCGCCGGGACACCAGCGAGGCGATCAGCGCGACGCCGCCTGCCGTAGCCCACAGCTCCACGATGCCGACGAGCCCACGCACGAGGGCGTGCCGCAGTCGTAGCGGCCCGCCGTCGTCACGGACTGCGCGCAGGCCGAGCGCCATCTTGCCCAGCGTGCGCCCGCGGGTGAGGGTCTCCATGGTGACCGGGTAACCGAGCAGCGCCCCCACCACGGCGAGCAGCCCCAGGGCGCCGAGGAGCTGATCGTCGGCCCGGCCGAGCAGCGCGCTGATGCCGAACACAGCTGCCAGCAGCGCTGCCGCCTGGACGAGGGCGTCCAGCGCCAGCGCTACGGCGCGGCTGGCGAGTCGCGCCTCGGCGAGGTCGACGACCACCGCCTCGCCGGTCACCAGCTCCTTCATCGGCTCACCCCCGACAAGGCACCCCCGCGACCGGGTGAGGGAGCTCAGGACTTGATGCTATTCCTGGGCCGGCGGAGACAGGTCGGACCAGCTGGCTCCACCATCCTCGGTGGCGAACAGCGCCTCAGTCGAGATGCAGACGGGGGACTCCTTGGTGCCGGAGCAGACGTCATTCTGGACCACCGCCCACCCATGCAGCGGCGTGGGGAAGTCAAGTCGGTTGACTCCGACCGGGAGCCCCGACGCGTGGAGTACCTCAGCCGCTGCGCCGGTGCCCGTTACCCGAACGAGCTGTTCCCTGCCGTTCGGCGTGGCGAAGAAGGTTTCCGCAGCGGGAATGGCAGCCGGCAGCGATTCGCAACACCCATGCTGCAGGTCCACACTGGCGACCTTCGACCAGTTCTGACGCGCGGTTGGCGTGACGAAGAACTCTTCGGTGACCCGAGCGCCGCCAGTGAGAGTCACCGGCAGCACCACAAGGCCTTCAACCACGGTCGGGGTGCTGTAGTCGGCGTTCACGTCGGAACCGGCGGGGTGGATGTTCTTCCATGTGCGTCCGCCGTCCGTGGTAGCGAACAGGTCGGTGATTCCAGTGGGTCCCCCCACCACCCACCCTGTCGACGCATCAAGGAAGGTGACCCCATCGGCGGCGGGAGCGTCACCGACCACCTCCCAGGTGGTGCCGCCGTCCGTGGTGCGCAGCAGGCTGGCGTAGCTGAATGCCCCCCCGCTCTCCAGCCTCACCGCGGCGAAGCCGAGCTCGGCGGTGGGGAAGGAGAAGGAAACCCGCAGCGGCTGTATGTAGTCGTGCGGGTCCACAACAAGCGACTGCCACGAAGCGCCACCGTCGCTGGTGTGGTGCACGGTGAGGGTGCCGTCCAGGTCGTCGTAATCCCTTTCCGCGACGTAGCCCTCTTCAGGAGATGGGAAGTGGACACCGACGATGGCTCCCACTCTGTCCGGTGGGGTCACCTCCGTCCACGAGCCGCCCGAGTCATGCGTCACCAGCAGGCTCCGGTGGGTCAACACCCACCCGTCGTCTGCGGTCAGCCGCGACGCGTCGACCACACGGACTCGGCCGCTCGACTGTTTCGCCGGGGGCGACGCGTCAGCCGTCGGGGTCGCCTCCACCATCGGGGTCGTTTCCGCCGTCGGCCGGGTCGTCGGCGTCGCCGCTGCTGGCGAAGTCGACGCCCCAGCTGTCGCGGCCGCCCGCTGAAGCCGGTCGGCGTCCTGCGCGGGCACCTGGGTGCCGCAGGCGGCGGTCGCCAGCATCACCGCACCCGCACCCATGACCACCAAACCGCGCGCCGCGCGAGGAGCCATGGCATTCACACCTGCAATCTGCTGCTCAGCGATCGCATTGCACGGTTCAGTGGGCGGCAGCTTCCTGAACGACAGTGTGCGCTTTGGCAGAACGACTGACAAGCCGCAGGCGTGCCGTCGGCGCTGCAGGATAGAGGGGTGGACGTCGATGCCTTCATTGCCGCGCATCGGGGTGAGTGGCAGCGCCTGGAGGCGCTGGTACGCCGCCGACAGCTGACCGGCGTGGAGGCCGACGAGCTGGTCCTGCTGTACCAGCGGACGGCCACCCACCTGTCCATGGTGCGTTCAGCGGCGCCCGACCCGGTCCTCGTCGACCGGCTGTCGGCGCTGGTTGCGCGCGCCCGCGCCGCGGTGACGGGGGTGCAGGTGCCGGCGTGGCGCGACGCTGTCCGCTTCGCCACGGTGGCGTTCCCGGCGGCGGTGTACCGGTCCGCGCGCTGGTGGGTGCCGACAGCCATCGCCTTCGTCCTCGTCGCGGTGGCGGTCGGCTCCTGGGTCGCCACCCACGAGGAGGTGCAGGCGAGCATCGCCGCCCCGGCGGAGGTGCGGGAGCTGGTCCGCCCCGGCGGACAGTTCGAGTCGTACTACTCCAGCGCCCCGGCGGGCTCGTTCGCGGCGCGGGTGTGGACGAACAACGCCTGGGTGGCCGCCCTCTCGCTGGCCTTTGGCGCGCTCCTCGGCATCCCGGTCCTCTT
>JBBSMN010000044.1:0-16426 GCA_038233135.1 Propionibacteriales bacterium | reverse complement strand
GGTGCGGGTGGACATAGGGCGGCGCCTGGCCCGCGAGCATCCTGCCGACGCCGACCTGGTGATCCCGGTGCCCGAGTCGGGCACGCCGGCCGCGATCGGTTTCGCCGAGGCTTCCGGCATCCCGTACGGGCAGGGGCTGGTCAAGAACTCCTACGTCGGCCGGACGTTCATCCAGCCGAGCCAGACCATCCGCCAGCTCGGCATCCGGCTCAAGCTCAACCCGCTGCGCGACGTGATCGCCGGCCAGCGCTTGGTGGTGGTGGACGACACGATCGTGCGCGGCAACACCCAGCGCGCGCTGGTTCGGATGCTGCGCGAGGCGGGGGCACTCGAGGTGCATGTGCGCATCTCCAGCCCGCCGGTGAAGTGGCCGTGCTTCTATGGCATCGACTT
Source organism: Propionibacteriales bacterium (assembly GCA_038233135.1). Classification (GTDB taxonomy): domain Bacteria; phylum Actinomycetota; class Actinomycetes; order Propionibacteriales; family Nocardioidaceae; genus JACCVL01. The sequence goes on along the minus strand of JBBSMN010000044.1, from coordinate 16,033 downwards.
CTCCAGCCGGGCCGAGCTGATCGCGGGCGGGCTCGGCACCGACGAGATCTGCCGCTCGATCGGCGCAGACTCGCTGGCCTACGTCGATCTGGACGAGCTGGTGTCGGCGACCGGGGTGCCCAAGTCGAGCCTGTGCCGGGCGTGCTTCGACGGGGTCTATCCCGTGCCGCTGCCCGATGAGAGCCGGCTGGGCAAGCACCTGCTCGAGCTCGACGCCGACGGCATGGACCCCAGCCCGGACGACGACCTCGCCTCGGTGCTGCCCGTGCCCGTGCCCGAGGCCGCGGACCGACGATGACGCATCCGCGGGACGGGGCACCGGCGATGCATGATCCTGCGTGCGGCCGGCTGCGGGCCGCCGCCCCGAGGCGCCCAGGCGTCGCCTGATGACCAGCTACGCCTCGGCCGGCGTGTCGATTGAGGCCGGCGACCGGGCGGTCGAGCTGATGCGCGAGTGGGTCGACAAGGCGCGCCGCCCCGAGGTCGTCGGTGGCATCGGTGGCTTCGCGGGCTTGTTCGACGTGTCCGCGCTCAAGGCGTACGACCGGCCCTTGCTCGCGACGTCCGCCGACGGGGTGGGGACCAAGGTCGCCATCGCCCAGGCGCTGGACCGCCACGACACCATCGGCTTCGACCTGGTCGGGATGCTCGTCGACGACCTGGTGGTGTGCGGCGCGGAACCGATCTACCTGACCGACTACATCGCCTGCGGGCGAGTACGCCCCGAGCGCATCGCGGCCATCGTGCGCGGCATCGCCGAGGCGTGCGTCGTGGCCGGCTGCGCACTGCTGGGCGGTGAGACCGCCGAGCATCCCGGCCTGCTCGCTGCCGACGAGTACGACGTCGCCGGCGCCACCACCGGAGTCGTCGAGGCCGCAGACCTGCTCGGTCCGGATCGTGTGGGCGCCGGGGATCTTCTGGTCGCGATGGCCTCGTCGGGGCTGCACAGCAACGGCTACTCCCTGGTCCGCCACGTGCTGCTCGAGCAGGCACGCTGGAGCCTCGACCGCGAGGTGCCTGAGCTGGGGCGCCGGCTCGGCGAGGAGCTGCTCGAGCCGACACGTGTCTACGCCCGTGACTGCCTGGCCCTCGCCGAGCAGGTCGAGGTGCATGCCATGTCGCACATCACCGGTGGCGGGCTGGTGGCCAATGTGGCCCGGGTGCTCCCTGCGCATCTGGTCGGCACCGTCGATCGTGGTACGTGGACCCCGCCGCCGATCTTCGGGCTGGTCCGGGCCGTCGGGGGAGTGAAGGATGCCGACCTCGAACGCCCGCTCAACATGGGGGTCGGCATGGTTGCCGTCGTCGCGCCCGACGACGCCGACGATGCCCTGCGGCTGCTGGCCGGCCGCGACGTGCCCGCCTGGGTGTGTGGCGAGGTGACAGCCGCACCGGACGGGCGGCGGGGCCGCGCGGTCACACTGGTCGGTCGGCACCGCTGAGCCGTGGCGGCAATGCTCCGGCCGGTCGGAGTGCGCGGCCGTCCGTGTGCCGGGTATTGTTCAAGGCACGAGAGTTTCTGACCTGTCCGGGTGCTCCGTTCGAGGAGTCACTCGCCCGACCTGTGCAAGGGGGTCGACCCTATGGGCCGCGGCCGAGCGAAGGCCAAGCAGACAAAGGTCGCCCGAGACCTTAAGTACCGCACCCTGGAGACGGACTTCTCCGAACTGCAGCGCGAGTTGCACGGCGACTCCGACGCGGACACAGCCGGGCCCGATGAGGACGACTCGGGGTACGACTCCGGCAACGGCTACGGCGCCTCGGAGTCGGCCGCACGCTGATCCGCCGCGGCTGCACCCTTTCACTTCCGACATTTGGGGTCGGTCATCGGCCGGCGTGGGTACTTGCGTACTGTCTGTATCGGGGATATCACTGTCCGAACGTATGGTTGGCGGGCTGAATCCGGCATTTGGGTTCGGACACCGTGCCACACTTGATACCAGCAGCACGCTCCTCCACCCCGGAGGCGTCGAGGAAGGAACAAGCCCATGACCGCGCGCCCTGTGAACGAGACGGAGTCACTGCTCACTCCATCCGAGGTCGCCGCGTTGTTCCGAGTCGACCCCAAGACGGTCACGCGTTGGGCCAAGGCGGGCAAGCTCAGCTCCATCCGCACCCTCGGCGGGCACCGTCGCTACCGCGAGTCCGAGGTGCGCGGGCTGCTGAGCAGCAATGCGGGCATCCCGCAGATGCGCGAGCCCGGCGAGTCCTGACCCGAGGTAGCGCGCTCAGCTGGAGTGGCTGTCGGCGCGCGGTCTCGGGTCGCATCCGCGCCATCAGGCTGCACGCGACCTCCACCGCCAGCTCACGGTCGTGTGTGAGTACATACTCGAAACGCCGATGGGCCTCCGGCCCGTCGGCGTCGAGGGCGCGCGAGACCAGCGCGCCGGCGAAGTGCGGCCCAATCACCACCACGTCCCACTCACCCAGCACGACGTCGCCGGCGTCGAGAGCGACCCCTCGTACGCCGCTCGCGGGGACCGCCGGCATGTCGGCGCCGAACGCACCGACGAAGGCGGCCTTTGCCGCCAGGTCTGCATAGCGCCTGGCCGTCGCCGATGTCATGTGGGTCACATTCTGGAACGTGGACAGCACCACCGCCGAGTGGGAAGAGGACAGCGCCTGACTCTCCAGGTGCTTGCTCACCTCGAGGAGCAGCGACTTGGTCGCCTGCCGAGCGGCGCGCTGAGCGGCCACCAGCTCGAACGGGCTGCCGCCTTCGGGAGTTGCCGCGCGGTCGGTGATCGGCACCGGTGCCCCGGACGGTAGCGCAGCGACTGGACGGGTCAGCGCCGGTAGCGGGCCCGGGCGGCCGAACAGCCATCCCTGTCCCAGCACGGCACCAAGCGACCGTGCCACGGCCAGGTGTCTGGTGGTCTCAATTCCTTCCGCGAGCACCACTGCGCCGGAGCGCTCGGCCTCGGCGTTGACCGCGTTCACGATGCGTGCGATCCCGGCGTCGGGCCGGTCCTGCACCAGCCGCAGGTCGAGCTTGATCACGTCGGGACGCAGCAGGGGGAACAGCGCCAGCGAGGCAGGGTCGGCGCCCACGTCGTCCAGCGCGATGCCCCAGGCGGCCCGGAAGGTCTCCACCCGCCGCAACTGAGCCGGCCGGTCGGTCAGAGCGCGCTCGGTGAGCTCCACAATGACGCGCACGTCCGGCCCGACGCTGTGTGGTCCGCGAGCCGAGCGCAGCGGCAGCGGACTGTTCGCACTCGCCTCGGGCTCGACGTTGACGAACAGCGTCCACGGTGCGTGCAGGCCGGCCTTGCTCGCACCGCTCATGGCGGCGGTCTGGCAGAGCAGGTCGAGCCGGGGCAGCTGGCGTTCTCGGCGGGCGGCGGCGAACAGCAGGTCCGGCTGTTCCAGCGCCGACCCCCCTCGGTCCCCGGGACAGTGCCTCATAGCCCACGACCGCGCCGGTGTCGAGCTCCACGACCGGCTGGTAGACCGTCCGCACCGAACGCGTCGCCAGCACGTCGGCCAGCAGCCCCTGCTCCACTTGAGCGTCGGGCCTGCCGCTCTGGGGGGCAGTGGGCAGCACGCCACCCGGCCGGACGACAACGGTCATGGGCCCATCCAACCCCGGCACAGCCGGGCACCCCAGTCGAAGGCGTCGATGGTGGGCCGTTTCGCCGAGGGCACTGGGCCGTACGTACGATGCTGCACATGCGGGGTTCGAGCACCGCTGATGCATCATCGTCGGTGTCGGTGTCGGTGTCGGTGTCGGTGTCGGCGCGACGCGGCGGAGCCGGTGGGCTCGGCTGATGGGCATCAGCCCCTACCTCGCTGGGCTGCGCGAGCACGTCGGCACCGGCCTGGTCCTGCACCCGGGGGTCTCCGCTCTCGTACGCGACGGCGCCGGCCGACTGCTTCTGGAGCGTCGCGCGGACTCCGGGGACTGGAGCCTGCCCGGCGGAGCCGTCGACCCTGGCGAGGCGCCGGCGCAGGCCTTGGTGCGCGAGGTCCGGGAGGAGGCCGGCCTGGTCGTACACCCGCGGCGGTTGGTGGCCGTGATCGGGCCACAGTTGATCGTCTACCCGCACGGGGACCGGCTCGAGGTCACGACGTCGGTGTTCGACTGCGAGGTGGCCGGCGGCGAGCTCGCGGCGCTGGACGGCGAGAGCCTGGAGTTGCGCTACGTCGACGTCGCGGAACTGCCCGAGTCGCCGTTCCTTGCGCCGTACCCGTTCGCAGAGCTCCTCAGCTCGACCGAGGGGTGTTGGTTCGCCTGGGACGACGCCTGGCTGGACCCGGGCTGACCTTCGCGGACCGACCGACGATCATGCACTTGCGGGGTGGTGGCCCCGCAATGCATCATCGTTCGTCCGCCACGACATGGGTTGTGCGAACGGCGCGGGCGGACCGTCGTCACTCGTCCCGGCCGAGCGTGCCCGCCGCGCAGGCCAGGACGAGCAGACCGGTGGCCGCCTCGTTGGCCTGGATGCGGAGCGATGGGTCGGCCAGGAAAGCGCCGGAGACCACGAGCGCCAGCCCGGCGAGCATGCACAGGCCGGTGGCGGCCAGGTTGGGTCCGACGAATCGCAGCCACACGGCGGACAGGACGACGGTGACGGCCACGCCGGACTCGAGCAGCTCCTGCCGTTGTCCCAGGGGCGTGTGGGGATAGCCCAGCAGGTACTGGCCGATGAAGATCCATCCCGCCAGCGCCAGCAGCGCGACCGTCGCCGTCGGGCGCATCGGCGGCGACGGCGTGCTCTCTGCCTCGGCGATCCGCTCGCGGGCCGCGTTGCTCTTCTCCACCGACGTCCGCTGCGCCCCGGAGTGCTGGATGCGATCGGACGGTGCGACCCCGGTCCTGACCCCGCCCTGCTCGACCTCGTCGTCCTCCTGGTCGGCTGCGTCGGTCTGGTGCACGTCGTACATCACGCCCCCGGCGAAGGCGAGGGCCAGTGCGATCGCGGTGACGACGACGCCGATGGCGAACCACAGCAGCGAGCCGGCCACGTTGGCGACGCCTGCCACGAGCATGGCGACGATGGCAAGGGTCACACCGGTCCAGATCAGGCGGGGCCGGACGACCGGCCCGGACTGCTGGCTCTGCGCTTGACTGCTCACCGGCCCACCCTGCCACGACGACGCAGCAGACCGCGACATGCCAAGAGCGCGGCGGCGGCCGCCGCCATCACGCCGGCCAGGGCGGAGTACGTCTCGGTCTGGCTCGGTGCGGCCGGCCGCTCGGCCACCACGTCTTCTGGTCGCCGCCCACGCAACGTGGCCCCTGCGCTGCCGGCGCGGATCAGCTCGGCCAGGTGCACGGCCTCGCGGCCGGCGCTGTCGAGGTCATGGATCTGGGTGCGGCAGGAGAACCCGTCGGCGAGGACCACGGCCGAGTCGTCGGCCGCGCGCACCCTCGGCAGCAGGACGCGCTCGGCACACGCCTCGCTGACCTCCCCGTGGCCCTTGGTGAAGCCGAAGTTGCCGGCCAGCCCGCAGCACCCCGACTCCAGCTGCTCCGCGTCGACACCGGCCGCCGCGAGCAGGCGGGAGTCGGCGTCCCAGCCGATGATGGCGTGCTGGTGACAGTGCACCTGTGCCAGCGCCTGGACGTTCTGCTCGCCGTCGAGTCGCGGCGGCTCCCACCCCGGGGTGTCGTCCATCAGCAGCTCGGCCAGGGTGCGTGTCTGGTCTCGCAGCCTCTGCACGTCGTCGTTGTCCGGGAACAGCTCCGGGGCGTCGCTGCGGAACACCGCCGCGCAGCTCGGCTCGAGGCCGACGACGTAGCCACCGCCGCGTACGTGTGCGGCGAGCTGGTCCACGGTGCGGCCGAGGACCTTGCGCGCGGTGTCCAGCTGCCCGGTCGAGATCCAGGTCAGCCCGCAGCAGACCGGCTCGGTGGGGATCGTGACCTGCCAGCCGGCGGCCTCGAGCACCTCGACCGCAGCCTGTCCCGCGTGCGGGTGGAACTGGTTGGTGAAGGTGTCCGGCCACAGCATGACGGTGCCCCGCTCGCCACTCCCGCGCGGACCGCGGGCCGCCCACCACTGCTGCAGCGTCTGGTCGGCGAACAGCGGGATCTCGCGTCGCTCGAGGCCGGCGAGCACGGGCGTCAGCGTACGCAGGACGGGGGCGTGGCTGAGCGCGTTGGCGACCCGGCCGGCGCCGAGCTGCCGGACCGCCCAGGCGGCCACGGGCAGCCAGCCGGTCGCGTAGTCCGCACGCGGGCGGAGGCGGCCCTGGTAGTGGTGAGCAAGGAACTCGGCCTTGTATGTCGCCATGTCGACGTCTGCCGGGCAGTCGCTCTTGCAGCCCTTGCACGCCAGGCAGAGGTCCAGCGCGTCGCGCACCTCGGTGGAGCGCCAGCCGTCGGTGATCGGGCTGTTGGGGTGGCCGTTCATCATCTCGAACAGCAGCCGGGCACGGCCGCGGGTGGAGTGCTGCTCCTCGCGGGTCACCTGGTACGACGGGCACATGACCGACCCGCCGGCGTTTGTGTGCTGGCGGCACTTGCCGACGCCGACGCAACGGGTGGCGGCCTGCGCGAACGACCCCTCGTCCTCAGGATAGGAGAAGTAGAGGTCCTGGGTCTGGCGCGGCGCCCAGTCGGCGCCCAGCCGCAGCTGCTCGTCCAGCCTCAGCGGGGCCACCACCTTGCCCGGGTTCATCTTGTTGGACGGGTCGAAGATCGCCTTGAACTCGCCGAACGCTGTCATGATCGTGTCGCCGAACATCTTGGGCAGCAGCTCGCCACGGTTCTGCCCGTCGCCGTGCTCGCCGGACAGCGAGCCGCCGTAGGAGACGACCAGGTCGGTCGCACGCTCCAGGAAGCGGCGATAGGTCTCGACCCCCTCGGCCGAGCACAGGTCGAACGGGATCCGGGTGTGCAGGCAGCCCTGGCCGAAGTGGCCGTACGTCGCCGGACCGGTCTCCGAGGCGTACCCGAAGTCCGCGTACATCTGCTTGAGGTCGCGCAGGTAGTCGCCGAGCCGGTCGGGGGGCACTGCCGAGTCCTCCCACCCCGGCCAGGTGCTCGGCCGGCCGGGCAGGTGCGCCGTCGCGCCCAACCCCGACTCGCGCACCGCCCACATCTGGTCCTCGCGCTCGGGAGTCTCCAGGAACTTGACGTCGGGGTCTTCGCTGTCCCCGTCGAGGTCGTCGAGCATCGCCTGGGCCGCCCGGTCGGTCTCCTCCTTGGTCTCGCCGCCGAACTGCACCATCAAGAAGCCCACGCCCTCGGGCAGCTGGTCCAGCGCGTCGTCGTTCATGTGCTTGAGCTCCTGATCGTGGATGAGGAGCTTGTCGACGCCTTCGAGCGCGACCGGCTCGTGCCGCACGATCTTCGGCACGACGTCGGCGGCAGCTGCGATGTCGGGGTAGCCGAGGACGACCAGGGTGCGCGCCGGCAGGACCGGCACCAGCTCGAGCTCGGCGCGCAGGACCGTGACCAGGGTGCCCTCGCTGCCGACGAGTGCGCCGGCCACGTCGAAGTTGTGCTCGGGCAGCAACGAGTCGAGGTTGTAGCCAGACACCCGGCGCGGGATGTCGGGGAAGCGCTCCTTGATGTCGTCGGCGTATCGGTCGCGGATGGCGCGCAGCGAGCGGTACACCGCCGCCTGCCGGTCACCGCGACGCTCGATCTCGTCGTACTCCTCGTCGGAGGTTTCCCCGCACCAGAACCGGGTGCCGCCGTAGAGGAGCACCTCCAGCCTCGCGACGTTGTCGACGACCTTGCCGGTGCGTTGGGCGCTCGCACCGCACGAGTTGTTGCCGATCATCCCGCCGAGCGCGCAGTTGGGGTGGGTGGACGGCTCCGGCCCGAAGCGCAGCCCGTGCTCGGCCAGCTGGGCATTGAGGTCGTCCAGCACGATGCCGGGCTCCACGACGCAGGTGCGGCGCTCGACGTCGAACGACAGCAGCCGGTTGCAGTACTTCGTCCAGTCGATCACCACCGCGGTGTTGGTGCACTGGCCGGCGAGGCTGGTCCCGCCGCCACGGGACAGGACGGGCGCGTCGTGGTCGCGGCAGACGGCGACGGCCTCAGCGGCGGCCTCGACGGTGTAGGGCACGACAACGCCGATCGGCACCTGTCGAAAGTTGGACGAATCCGTCGAGTACGTCGCACGGGTGCCGGTGTCGAACCGGACCTCGCCGTCGACCCGCTCTCGCAGTGCACGCTCGAGCCGGTCGTCGCCGTCGGAGTCGATTGCCCGCACACGTTCGTCCAGCACCACGTCGCTCATGGTCGTGTGTCTACCCCATCTCGCGACCCGGCAAACACCAGGGCGCCGCGAGGTCGCTTGGGGATTTGCGTCAGACTTGGGTAGCCAGTGAACGAGGAACCGACAGGAGAAGTCTCGCCATGCCTTCCACGGCTGCTCTGCGATCCTTCCTGCACGACTTCCCCTGGATCCACCAAGGGATCACGGTGTTCGGCAACTTCACCTTCGTGGTGGGCAGCGTGTTCTTTCTCTTCGCGTCGCTGAAGGTCGCGGGCATCTGGTTGTTCATCGTCGGCACCCTGGCAATGTTCCTCGGCAGCGTCGGTCAGCTGCTCGTAACGTACGAGAATCGCCAGCGGGAGACCTGATGGACGTCACCGAGCTGATCTTGACCCAGCATCACGAACAGCGGCGGCTGTTCGCACTGCTGGACGACGTCGACTCCGCGGACACCGAAACGCTGGGCACTGTGTGGGCGCGGCTGGCTGTACTGCTCGAGGTGCACGCCCGTGCGGAGGAGAAGTACTTCTATCCCCGCCTCCTGCACGTCGGCGAAGGAGCGGGTGGCCAGGAGGACGCGAGGAGCGAGACGAAGGACGCGATCAAGGACCACAACGACATCCGCGACGGCGTGCGCCGAGCAGCTCAAGAGCTGCCTGGCAGCGAGTCGTGGTGGCAAGCCGTCGAGGACACCCGGATCGCCAACAGCGACCACATGGCCGAGGAGGAGCGTGAGGATCTGCCGGACTTCCGCCGCCACGCCGACCTGCAAGTCCGGCACAACATCGCGGTCGAATTCGTCGCCTACGAGTTCCGGCACTCCCAAGGTGTCGACGCCGAGAACCATGAGCCGGAGAGCTGGGTCGAGCAGCACAGCTGACCTGACCACGCTGGCGCCCGGGTCGGTGCTGCTGCTTATCGAGTCGCGGGGCCGCGCACCTGTGGGTCGCACCGTTCCTCGCCCTCGCCGTCGTTGTTTACGCACGAGTATTTGGGTCCCTGTGGTGCCTGTACCCGGCGATCGCCTCGGTCCTGGTTCTCGCGCACATGTCAGGCGCCGGCGTCTGACCGATGAGCATCGGTTGCTCGGCGCCGCGAGCCGAGCGGCGGCAACGTAACGCCTGCCGGGCATGGTCCGTAGGTTCCCGTCCGGGATCCCCCACATGGTTGTAGTTCAGCCCGTGGGGCTGGGGCGGGACGGCATCGTTGTGACTATGGGTGCGCAAGTGATTCCGCTAAGTGAGGATCCCCCATGACCTCGTCTCAGTCTCTTCTGTCGCGCCGTCAAGCGTTGACCGGTGGTGCACTCGTCGCCGCCGGGGTCGGCGCCCGCACCGTCATCTCGCCCTCGAGTGCGCTCGCCACCGACCCGTCCACAGTCCAGCCGACAGTTCGGCACGTTGCCGTCCCGGGTGTCGACGCAGCCGCCGCGCGCCGGTTGCCGGCTCGTGAGCTGGACACGGTCTCCGCGCTCTCGCCCGCCGTTGCGGCGACCGGCTATGCCACCGTCGGCGTCATCTGGGCGCCCGGCAGCTCCGTCGAGGGCAGCGAGGTCTCCGTACGTACGCAGACCGCGGGCGCCTGGTCGGCTTGGCAGCCGCTGCACGTGGATGGCGAGCACGGGCCCTCCGCCGGCAGCGTCGAGGCCGCGAAGGCCTTGCCCGGCAGCGATCCGGTCGCCGTCGGCCGGGTGGACGCCGTTCAGGTCAAGCTAGTCAGTGTCACGGGTGCATCGCGTCCCGCAGGCCTGACGCTGGCGGTGGTCGATCCGGGCGAGCCGACTGCGGCTCAGCGGTCCGCCGAGCGCAGGCGCCCGGCGTACCGGGCGAGGCATGGCTCGCGCACCGCTCGGCCGGGCATCTATTCCCGCAAGCAGTGGGGGGCCAACGAGTCGATGCGCGACGGGTTCGCCGGCTACGGCACCATCCGGGCGGGTTTCGTGCACCACACGGTCAACTCCAATTACTACACCCGCGGAGACGTCCCGTCGATCATGCGGGGAATTTACGCCTACCACACCCAGTCGCAGGGCTGGAGCGACATCGGCTACAACTTTCTCGTCGACCGCTTCGGGCGGATCTGGGAGGGCCGGTGGGGCGGCATCCGCCGCCCGGTGATCGGTGCGCACACCTACGGCTACAACTACGAGGCCTTCGCGATGTCGGCGATCGGCAACTTCGAGGAGGCAACACCGCGGAAGGCGATGCTGCGGGCGTACAAGAAGCTGTTCGCGTGGAAGCTAACCCGCCACCACGTCAGGGGAGGCGGCTCGACCACCATTAACGGCACGCGGCTGAAGACCATCAGCGGCCACCGTGACGTGGGCTCCACCGCCTGCCCCGGCAGGAAGCTGTACGCAAGATTGCCGAAGATCCGCCATCGGGTCAGGGCGGCCCAAGGCCACTGATGCGCCACCTCGGACTGTGACGCCCGTCACTCGGGCAATCGCACCGATCGGCTGACTGACGCGGTCGCCCTTCGCATGCTGTATGCGGTCGCGCGCCCACGTCCCTACGTCTGCTGAGAAGGACACAACCATGAGAAAGATCTTGGTGTCGGCCGTCGCCGCCGCATTCGCCGCGAGCGGACTGGTCATCGTCGCTCCACCCGCGTCGGCCACCCATGACTGCGTCAGCAAAGCCGAGTACAAGCGCGTCAAGAAAGGGATGTCCAAGCGGCGTGTGCACAACATCTTCGACATCGACGGCAAGCAGGTGTCCAAGGGTTATGGGTACGAGTCGCGGGACTACCGGGTCTGCACGGACCCGAAGTGGGGCTTCGTCTCGGTCACCTTCCACAAGAAGGAGCTGAACTCGAAGTACGCCTACTGGGGGTGATGGCGGCCGCCGTGGGCGGGGCACCAGGAGGCCGACCGCCAGACCGTAGGCTCCCGCCATGTCGATGCTCGGTCTCGACCCCCGCGCACGGCAGTCGCGGCGCGCGGCGGTGCGGGGCGCTGTCCGGCGGCTGCTGCTAGGGCTGCTGGCCGCCCAGGTGACGGTGGTGGCGGCCCTGGTGGGGATCGACGCGTGGCGCAAGCACGTCCGCCCGCGTCAGGGCCGGTTTCCCCGTACTTCGCCGACCGAGTCGGATGTTGGTGAGTCGGTGGTCACGACCTACACCTACGGCGAGGATCTGTATGCCGACATGTTCGAGGCGGTGCAAGGCGCCGAGCACCGCATCTGCTTCGAGTCCTTCATCGTTAAGGGCGACGCGGTCGGGCGGGCGTTCAAGGCCGCGCTGATCGAGGCGGCGGAGCGTGGGGTCGAGGTCTTCGTCGTCTACGACGGCTTCGCGAACCTGGTCGTGCCGCGCCCGTTCCTGCGCTTCCCGGCGGCGATGCACGTGCTGCGCTACCCGGTGCTGCGTCCGGGTCTGCTGCTGCTCAACCTCCGCAAGTCCGGGCGGGACCATCGCAAGCTGCTGGTCGTGGACGGCAAGGTGCGGTTCGTCGGCGGCTACAACGTCGGCAGCCTGTACGCCACGCAGTGGCGCGACACCCACGTACGCATCGCCGGGCCGTCGGCATGGGAGCTGGAGAACGCATTCGTCGACTTCTGGAACCAGCACCGCGGGTCGAACCAGCCCGAGCTCGCCGACCGCGGGTCCCCGGTGTGGGAGCCTCGCATCCGGGCCCACCGCAACGTTCCCCAGCAGCTGGCGTTCCCGATCCGTGCGATGTATCTCGAGGCGATCGACCGGGCCCGGCACCACATCTGCATCACGCAGGCGTACTTCATCCCCGACCGGGACATCCTGCGCGGGCTGCAGGGCGCCGCGCGCCGCGGTGTCGACGTGCGGATCCTCGTCCCCGAGGTGTCCAACCACGTGGTCGCGGACTGGCTGGCGCGCGGGTTCTACTCCACGCTGCTCGACGGCGGTGTGGCCATTCACCTTGTATGAGGGCGCGATGGTGCACGTCAGGACGGCAACCGTCGACGGCGGTGGAGCACGGTCGGCACCGCCAACATCGACCGGCTGAGCCTGCTCGGCAACTACGAGGTGAACGTCGAGATCGTCGACGACGGGTTCGCCGCCCACCTGGAGCACGTGTTCGCCAACGACTGCGGCAACGCGCGTCGGCTCACCCGCGAGGAGTGGCAGGGCCGGCCGGTGGTGGCCAAGCTCAGCGAGCTCGTGCTGGCGCCGCTCTTCTAGCGCGTCGTACGCTCGCGGGCAACTGCCCGGCGCAGACTCGATGCTGTCACGGCGACGACGGTGAGCGGCAACAACCACCACGCCGGTAGGCCGGCCGAGACCAATCCCCAGCTGCCGAACAGGGCCGCTGCCACTGCGGCTGCGACCGTCCAGTCGTCGCCTACGACGAAGTCGACCCAGAAGCCGACGAACGCCCGGACCCAGCTGATGACCGTCGTCATGGGGCGTCGCCAGGTGCCGAGGTCCGCGCCTGGTGGGGCTGTCCCGTGGCTGCGGCCGTGCGCCAGTGGCGCACCAGCCGCAGGGAGACCATGGCGGCGACCACGTAGATCCCGCCGAGCCAGACCAGTGCGAGATCGTCCCCGGGCCAGGTGACATCGACCCCTTCGGAGGCCCAGAACGTGCCGAATGTGGTGAGCATCGCGCCGACGAAGAGCTGTAGAGCACGCCGCGGTATGCGCGCGACCAACCGGTACGTCAGCGCGCCGGTCACTCCCAGCACCAGCACCGCTCCCGTAGCCCCTAGGGCAGCCGAGCCGACCGCATTCGCCGCAGCTCCGAACGCCAAGACGATGACCGCGACCTCGAGCCCCTCCAGTGACACGCCCTTGAACGTGAGCACGAAGCCGGTCCAGTCGAAGCCCTGACCTGTCAGGTCCGTGCTGTCGACCTCCTCCTCGCCCATGCCGGCGGCCCAGCCGTCACGCTCGACGCGCAGCACGCCTTTGCGTAGCCACTGCAGACCGAAGAGGAGCAGCAGGGCACCGACCACGAGCCGGATCGGCTGCAGCGGAACACCGGCCAGGGCGGTGCCCAGGACAGCGACCAGCACCACCAGCACGGCGAGCCCGCCGGCGGCTCCGAGCAGTGCCGCGCGCCATGAGCGCGCGATTCCGACAGCCACGACGATGGCGACCATCTCGAGCACCTCGATCGCGGCCGCCAGGAACGTGCTGGCCAGGACCGCGCCGTTCATCGGTTGCCCTTGGCGGGTCCCGTCACCGGTGGGGCCAGCTGGTCCATGACACTCCCGACGGCGTCGATCACTTCTGGATCGGGATCCTACGGATGATGGGACGCACGGATCCGCGCAGGGCAGGTGTGCCGCAGGTAGGGGCGTTGGCCGGCGACTCAGCCGGTCAGCCGGCGCGCCTCGGCCGCGATCTGCAGATCCTCGCGGGCGGTGATGACGACGGTACGTACGGCGGCGTCGACCGCGGTGATCTCGGCGTCGTCGTGCGCATTCTGGTTCAGGTGCGGGTCGATCGCGACGCCCAGGAACCGCAGCCGCTGGGCGGCCCGCCGCCGCACCTCGTGCGCGTGCTCGCCGACCCCGCCGGTGAAGGCGAGGACGTCCAGGCCTTGCGCGGCGGCGGTCATGGCGGCGACGGCTGCCATTAGCCGGTGGACGTAGACCTCGAGGGCGAGCGTCGCGTCGACATCACCGCGGCCCGCGGCTTCCACCACCGCACGCATGTCCGGCGTGCCCGCCAGCGCGGTGAGACCTGAGCGCTCCACCAGCGCAGCAGACATCTCGGCTGCGGACAGCTGCGCATGCTCCTGCACCCACAGCACCATCCCGGGGTCGACGGTGCCCGACCGGGTGGCCATGACCAGCCCCTCGAGCGGCGTGAAGCCCATGGTGGTGTCGACGCTGCGGCCGTCGACGACCGCAGCCAGCGAGGCGCCCGCACCGAGATGGCAGCTCACGACCCGCAGACCCTGCGGCGACCGGTCGAGCAGTGTCGCTGCGCGGCGGGAGCAGTAGGCGTGGGACAGCCCGCGAAAGCCGTACCGGCGGATCCCGTAGCGCTCGCGCCACTCCAGCGGCACGGCGTACGTCGCTGCGGCCGCCGGGATCGTGGTGTGGAAGGCGGTGTCGAAGCACGCCACGGCCGGGACGTCCCGCAGCTGTGCCCCCACCGCGTCCAGCCCGGCCAGGGACTTCGGCTGATGCAGCGGGGCTAGGTCGGTGAGCCGTTCGAGCTCGTCGCGGACCGAGCCGTCGACCAGCACGGGGCCGGTGAACGAGGTGCCGCCGTGGACGAAACGGTGGCCCACCGCGTCCGGCTCGCCCCAGCCGTGCAGGACGTCGACCAGCTCGCCGGTGTCGAAGCCGTCGGTGTTCGCCGGCAGCTCCACGCTGCCTACGGTCGCGTTCGCACCGTCGAGCAGGCGCAGCTTGAGGCTGGACGACCCGGCGTTCACCACCAGCACGCGCACCGGGTCAGTCTCGCCCCGGTCACGTGCGGCCAGCGACGGTGGGGTCGTCGACCCGTGGGCGTGGTGGATGCACCAGCCGCGAGGCGGACGGCAACCGGTTCCTGCCGACCCCGCACCACCTATCCCAGCGGAGCCAGCTGCACGCCCGCTGCCTTGGCCCCGGCTCGCAGTCGCTCGTCCCACACCGCGAACAGAGTTTCCGTGGCTCCGACGGCGAGCAGACTGGCCAGGTGCACCGCGTCGGCACCTCTGAGTGCGTGGTGGCTGGCCAGCAGTCCGGCGCGGGTGGCGACGAGCTCGGTCAGCTCGACTGCCCGTGTCGCCAACCAGTAGTCCTCCCACGCCGCCGTGGCACGACCCTGGTCAACCAGATCCAGGCGATGGGCGCGCCCGGCGCGGCGCGTACTTCGGGGTATGCGAGCCTGCTGGACACGGCTGCGTCGTATCCGTCTCAGAGTGCGGCGGCGAGGTCGCTGCCGTCCTCTTCTACGACCAGCTTCACGAAAGCGCTGCTGTCGAAGTACACGATGGCCACGCTCGTCAGTCGCGCTGCTCGCTCACCAAGTCAGCCACCGGGCCGCTCGCGCGGACCCGGGTCGCGTCGCGTGCGGTGGGCCGACCGGCCCGGCG
The DNA here is from genome assembly GCA_038233135.1 of Propionibacteriales bacterium. Classification (GTDB taxonomy): domain Bacteria; phylum Actinomycetota; class Actinomycetes; order Propionibacteriales; family Nocardioidaceae; genus JACCVL01. Next base: position 842 of record JBBSMN010000044.1, on the reverse strand, counting down.
CGGTCTGCTCAGCACGCCATCCTGGACGAGTTGGTCGAGCAGCGGTGCCGTGTCGACCGGGAGCAGCCGTGCCACCGGAGTGCCGCACCCCCGCCGGCCGGGTCGGATCAGCCCCAAGACTTGACTGATTCCGGGAAAGCGGAGAGCCTGACAGTAGTCATGACAACCTCAACGGTCGACCCCGACGCCACCGCGCTGCGCGCGCTGCGCGATTCCGGTCTCCGGGTGACCGTGCCCCGCCGGGCGGTCCTGTCGTGGCTCACGGACCACCCCCACTCGACCGCGGACGCGGTCGCTTTCGGCGTACGTGACCAGCTCGGGTCGGTGTCGATGCAGGCGGTCTACAACGTGCTCGCGGCGTGCACCGACGCCGGACTGGCGCGGCGGATCGAGCCCGCCGGTCACCCCGCAAGGTTCGAGCGGCGCGTGAGCGACAACCACCACCACCTGGTCTGCCGGGGGTGCGGCCGTACCGAGGACGTCAACTGCGTGGTCGGTGCGGCTCCCTGCCTAACCTCGGTCGACGACCACCACTTCGCGGTCGACGAGGCCGAGGTCATCTTCTGGGGCTGGTGCCCCACCTGTGCCAAGACAGAGCAGCAGCACACGACGAAAGAGGAGGAACGGCAGTGACAACCAACCAGTCCAAGCCGACGACGACGGACGCCGGCATCCCGGTCGCCAGTGACGAGCACTCGCTCACCGTCGGCCCCGACGGCCCGATCCTGCTTCAGGACACCTACCTGATCGAGCAGATGGCGCAGTTCAACCGGGAGCGCATCCCCGAGCGCCAGCCGCACGCCAAGGGCGGCGGCGCGTTCGGCACGTTCGAGGTGACGGGC
>JBBSMN010000043.1:0-16619 GCA_038233135.1 Propionibacteriales bacterium | reverse complement strand
CGACATCACGGTCGTGAAGATGAACGTCGACGAGAACCCGCAGACGCCGGCGCAGTACCGCGTGACCGGCATCCCGACGATCAACGTCTACTCCGGCGGCGAGGTCGTCAAGTCCATCGTCGGCGCGAAGCCCAAGGCGGCCCTGCTGTCCGACCTCGGCGAGTTCATCAACGCCTGAGCGCTGGCCGTGGGGGCGGTGCAGGTCGCACCGCCCCCCGCAGGCGCTCCCAGGCCTGCTCCACGGCGCCCTCGACCTCCGAACGCCACGACGCCAGACCACGGGGGTCCAGCCGCACCCGGGGCGTGGTCGGGTGGTCACGGACCACCAAGAACCCGCACGCCAGCCAGAAGTCGAGGGGCACCAAACAGGGGCTCAGCGGCGTCCGAGCAGCCATCGCCTCCACCGCACGCAACCGCGGACGCCGCAACGCCTCCCGCGCCACCGCGAGGACCAGCACCCGGCCGAGACCGACTCCGCGGCACCCCTGGTCGACGTGCAGGCCGAGCACGTTGAGCGCCGCGCCGCTCCCCCGCGCCGGGACGACGAAGGTGGCGTAACCCGCAAGAGGTGCACTGCCAGCGGCTGCCCCGCCGGCGCGAACAACGACGCCACCCACCGAGCCGCTGGACGACGCCTCGACCCACCAGCGCTGCTTAGCAACGGTCAGATCGGCGGCGGCGACGACGCCGCTCCCGTCACCGTCGAGCTGGCCGTGGTCGACGAAGCGTTCCCAGCGCAGGCATGAGGAACAGCCGCCCGGCAATCGGGCGACATCGGCTGCCGTCATGGCCATGCTGCGGTGGGCCACCAGCGACACCTCCTGTCCGTACGGCATCGTAGGACCTGCGGCAGTGCGGGGACAGTGCCGCTCCGCACGGACAGCGCGTACGAAGGGGGTGGCGCCAATGGCCGGCGACGTGACGCCGCACCGCACCCGACTGGACTCCTACGTCGACCGCTACGCCAGCCGTACGCACGGGATGACCGCGTCGGAGATCCGGGCCCTGTTCGCGGTGGCCAGCCGCCCCGAGGTGGTCTCGCTGGCCGGCGGGATGCCCTCGATCGCCGGCCTGCCGTTGGCGGCGCTCGGCGAGTCGGTGTCCCGGTTGCTCGCCGAGCAGGGCGCGACCGCGCTGCAGTACGGCTCGGGGCAGGGCGATCCTCGACTGCGTGAGCAGATCTGCACGGTGATGGCCCTCGAAGGCATCCAGGCGCACCCCGACGACGTCGTCGTCACCGTGGGCAGCCAGCAGGGGCTCGACCTCGTGACCCGCATCTTCTGCAACCCGGGCGACACCGTGGTGTGCGAGGCACCCAGCTATGTGGGGGCACTGGGGGTCTTCCGAGCCTACGAGTGCGACGTCGTCCATGTGAAGATGGACGTCGACGGGCTGGTGCCCGAGGCCCTGCGCCATGCCCTTGCCGCGGCGGCCGCACGCGGCGCACCGGTCAAGCTCGTCTACACGGTGCCCAACTATCACAACCCGGCCGGCGTCACCCTCAGTGCCCAGCGCCGGACCGAGGTCCTCGACATCTGCGCCGAGCACGACGTGCTGCTTGTCGAGGACAACCCGTACGGGCTGCTGGGGTTCACCGGCGAGCCGATGCGGGCCATGCGTGCCGACGAGTCGGAGCGGGTGGTCTATCTCGGCTCGTTCTCCAAGACCTTCGCCCCCGGCCTGCGCGTCGGCTGGGTGCTGGCGCCGCATGCGGTGCGCGAGAAGCTGGTGCTGGCGCAGGAGTCGGCCACCCTGTGCCCGCCGACCTTCTCCCAGGCCGTGGTGTCGGCATACTTTGCCGAGCACGACTGGCTCGGCCAGATCAAGTCGTTCCGCGAGGTCTACCGCGAACGCCGCGACACCATGCTGGCAGCCCTGCACGAGCAATTGCCCGCGACCGCGCACTGGACCCGGCCCGACGGAGGCTTCTACGTCTGGCTGACGCTGCCAGCAGGCCTGAACGCACAGGCCATGCTGCCCCGCGCGGTGACGGCGCGGGTCGCCTACGTGCCGGGCACCGCCTTCTACGCCGACGGGTTCGGCCGCCGGCACCTGCGCCTGTCTTACTGCTACCCCACACCGGCGCGCATCGGCGAGGGCGTCCGACGCCTCGCCGGCGTGATCGCCGCCGAGCTGGAGCTGCGCGAGACCTTCGGTGCCACAGCGGCGGGCGACCGCACCGGAAGGCATACCTACGAGATCCCCGGGCCGGACCAGTCGTGACCACGAACCCGGCCGAGCAGGCACCGGCGGCAGCGGAGCCCAACCGCGTGGTCGTCCTGGCGGGTGGCCTGTCGCACGAGCGGGACGTGTCCTTGCAGTCGGGTCGGCGCGTGGGGGAGGCGCTGCGTCGACGTGGAATCGACGTGCAGGTGCTCGATGTGGGGGTCGACCTGTTGGACACCCTGCGCCGCGACCCGCCCGACTGCGTGATCCCGCTGCTGCACGGCGAGGCCGGTGAGAACGGTGCGCTGCGCGAGGTGCTCGACCTCGTCGGCGTCCCGTACGTCGGATCGGACCCGCAGGCCTGTCGGCTTGCCTTCGACAAGCCGGTCGCCAAGTCGCTGGTGGCCAGGGCGGGCGTCGGTACGCCACGGTCGCTGGCCCTGCCGGCCGAGACCTTCCGCGAGCTCGGGGCAGCGACCGTCATGGACGCGGTGCGCGGCCGCCTCGGACTCCCACGGGTGGTGAAGCCGGCGCGCGGCGGCTCGGCACTGGGATGCAGCGTCGTCCGGACCGACGCGGACCTGCCGGGTGCCATGGTGGGCTGCTTCGCCTACGACACGGTGGCGTTGATCGAGGAGCTCGTCACCGGCACCGAGGTCGCAGTGACGGTGCTCGACGACGGCGGCGGCGGCGTGCGTGCACTGCCGCCGGTCGAGGTGCGTCCGGACAGCGGGGATTATGACTACGCCGCCCGCTACACCGCCGGCGCGACCGAGTTCGTGGTCCCGGCTGAGCTGTCCGCCGCGGCTCAGGCGTCCTGTGCCGACGTCGCAGTGACGGTGCACCGCGCGCTGGGACTGCGACACCTGTCCCGCTCGGACCTCATCGTGGACGACGTCGGCTACGTGTGGTTCCTCGAGGTGAACGTGGCGCCCGGCGTGACCGAGACGTCGCTGGTGCCGCTGGCCCTCGAGGCGGCCGGGCTGGACGTCGGCACGGTGTACGCCGCGCTGGCCAGCGGAGCGACCCGGGAACATAACGACATGTCGACAAAGGCACATGTCGAAAAACGCACGTGACGACTAGGGAACTCGCCGACTAAGTCACTCGACGACGGAACTGGGCGCCGGCTCGGCGGACGGGTCCATCAGGGCCATGATCCGGGACAGGTCGTCCAAGGTGGCGAACTCGACGCTGATGCGCCCTTTGCGCTTGCCCAGGTCCACCCGGACACGAGTGTCAAAACGCTCCGACAAGCGCCCGGCCAGATCTTCCAGCCCGGGAGCGACCGGACGAACGGCAGGACGTTTCCGCGCCGTCGAAGCATCGGCCCCGGAGGTTTCCCGGTCGTCGACGGCAGCGGCCTCCTCGAGCGCCCGCACGGACATCTGCTCCGCCACGGCCCGGTGCGCCAAGCGATCCTGCCGGGCGGGGTCGGCCACCGCGACCAGTGCCCGCGCGTGACCGGCCGACAACACCCCGGCTGCCACCCGCCGCTGAACCGCCGGACTCAGACGCAGCAGCCGCAGCGTGTTGGTGATCTGCGGGCGTGAGCGTCCCAGTCGGGCGGCGAGCTCCTCATGGGTGCAGCCGAAGTCCTCAAGCAGCTGCTGGTAGGCGGCGCCCTCCTCCAGGGGGTTCAGCTGAGCGCGGTGCAGGTTCTCCAGCAGGGCATCGCGCAGCATGGCATCGTCGGTGGTCTCCCGGACGATGGAGGGGACCGTCGTGAGCCCCGCCTGCTGGGCGGCCCGCCACCGGCGTTCGCCCATCACGAGCTCGTACGCCGCCGGCTCGTCCACAGCCGGGCGTACGACGACCGGCTGAAGCAGGCCGACCTCGGTGATGGAGGCCACCAGCTCGGCCAGTGCGTCCTCGTCGAACACCTGTCGGGGCTGTCGGGTGTTGGCCCGGATCGAGGACACCGGGAGCTCGGCGAAGAACGCGCCGGGCCGCACGGCGCCCGCGGCGGGCGGATCGGGGGCCGTGGCCGCTCCCCACGGAAAGGACGTGTCGTGCTGCGCGCCCGCCGGTGCCTCAGCGGGGGCGGGGGCTGTTGGGATCAGGGCGCCCAGGCCCCGACCGAGTCCGCGCCTGCTGTTCATGCTGCTCCTTGGGGACGGTCGGCGCGCGCGGCCATCTCCCGCGCGGCCTCGAGGTAGGACAAGGCGCCCGGTGAGCCCGCGTCGTAGGTGAGGACCGTCTGCTGGTGGCTCGGGGCCTCGGAGATGCGTACCGATCGGGGGATGGCAGTGCGCAGCACCTGTTCGGGGAAGTGCTTGCGTACCTCCCCGGCAACGCCGGCCGACAGCCGGGTGCGGGAATCGTGCATCGTCAGGACGACGGTGCTGACGCTCAGCGCGGGGTTGAGGTGTGCTCTGACCATGTCCACGGACCGCAGCAGCTGCCCGACCCCTTCCAGCGCGTAGTACTCGCACTGGATCGGCAGCAGGATCTCCACCGCCGCGACCAGCGCGTTCACCGTGAGCAGCCCCAGTGACGGGGGGCAGTCGATCAGCACGTAGTCGAACCGGTGGCCGTCCCCCTCCACCTCCGACAGGTAGGTGCTGAGCGCGCGGCGCAACCGCGACTCCCGCGCCACCAAGGACACCAGATCGATCTCGGCACCGGCCAGGTCGATGGAGGCCGGCACCACGTAGAGCCCCGGCAGGTCTGGCGACTCCTGCACGACCTCACGGATGTGCTTACCCTCCACCACCGCGTCGTAGACACCCGGCGTCCCTTCGGCGTGGTCGATGGCGAGCGCTGTCGAAGCGTTCCCCTGCGGATCGAGGTCGACCACCAGCACCTGCTGGCCCAGCTGCGCCAGGGCGGCGGCGATGTTCACCGTCGTGGTGGTCTTGCCCACCCCGCCCTTCTGATTCGCCACGGCCAGCACGCGCGTGCTGGCCGGCACGGGCAACGGGCCTTGCGACCGGTGGGTCCGCGCCAGGCGCACCTGTCGCTCGATCTCGGCAGCCATGGGTGTGGCGCTCCGGTGGGACGCCGCGACGGTGGCAGATGTGTCACGGGGCGATGTTTCACGGGAAACATCCGCTCGCGCCGGAACCGGCCAGCCGAGACCGGCAGGCATCACGTCGGTGTGGGCCGTGGGCCACCCGAGACTGCTCACGGCAAGCCTCCGCTCAACTCGACCGGACGCGCACCTGGACGACCCGCGCCGGCTCCTGCAGGACGCCCTCACCGTACGTGGCAACTACGGCTGAATCGGCTCCGGCGCGCTGGAGGAGCGGCAAAGCGGCGGCGAGCTCGGTCTCGACCGTTGCTCCCTTCATGGCCCACATCGACCCGCCGGGGCGCACCAGGGGCAAGCACCACCCGGCGAGCCGCTCCAGCGGTGCCACCGCTCGCGACACCACGACGTCAGCCGCCAGGGTTGTGGGCAGGTCCTGCGCCCTGGCACGGTGCACCTCGACGTTGGGCAAGCCCAGGAGAGCGACCGCCTCGTCGAGAAAGACCGTGCGGCGCAGCATCGGCTCCACCAGCCGCAGCCGAAGGTCGGGTCGCAGGATCGCCCACACCAGCCCGGGCAGGCCCGCTCCCGAGCCCACGTCGACGACGTCAGCACCGTGCGGAACAGCCACGGCGACAGCCGCGCAGTTCAGCAGGTGCCGCTCCCACACCCGTGGCCCCTCGCGGGGGCCCAGTAGACCGCGATCGACGCCGACGGTCTGCAGCAGCTCTGCATAGGGAACGAGGTCGTCAGCACGATCGCCCACCAGCTCGTGGCCGCCGGCGGCGGATGTTTCACGTGAAACGTAGTCGAGGATCAGCCCCGGGATCAGGGCCGGGATCAAGCCCAAGATCAGACACTGGGCAGGACGACGACGCACCGGTGCGGTTCCTCGCCCTCGGACTCGCTGCGCAGGCCGGCAGCCGCGACCGTGTCGTGCACGACCTTGCGTTCGAACGGGTTCATTGGGCTCATCTGCGTCGACGCGCCGCTGAGCCGGACGCTTTCGACGGCCTCACCTGCCTGCTTCTCCAGCTCGGTGCGGCGTTGAGCGCGATGCCCTGCCACATCCAACATGAGGCGGCTGCGTTCGCCGGTCTCCTGGAGCACCGCAAGCCTGGTCAGCTCCTGCAGGGCGTCGAGCACCTCACCCTGCTTGCCCACGAGCTGCGACAGGTCAGCACCGACCACCGACACCGTCGCCCGGTCGTTGTCGACGTCCAAGTCGATGTCCCCGTCGAGGTCGACGATGTCGAGGAGCTCCTCCAGGAAGTCTGCCGCAGCGTCACCCTCACTCTCCAGACGCTGCAGCTTGCGTGGCCGGCTCGGCTCGGCCACCGCCCCGTCGGTCGTGTCGGTCAGCTGGCTCTGGTCAGTCATCGGGTACTCCCCTTGCTGCAGTGGGCCGGCGTCAGCGCCGACGGCGTTGGTTGCGGCTGGTCTTCTTGGGCTGCTGCCGCTTAGGTGGCTGGATCACCGCCGGTGCGGCGGACTCCATGGCGGGGGCAGGTGCGATCTTGCCCTTCTTGACGTCCCGGGCCACCTTGGCGTCGTGAGCGGGTGTGCCCGGCGACGGGTTGTTGCGGATCACGTAGAACTGCTGCCCCATCGTCCACATGTTCGACGTCGACCAGTACAGCAGCACGCCCACGGGGAAGAAGATGCCGCCGAACCCGAACGCCACCGGGAGGATGTAGAGCAACAGCTTCTGCTGTTGAGCATAGGGACCGCTCAGCGCGCTCTCGGGCATGTTCTTGCGCATCAGCTGCCGCTGCGTCGTGAACGTGGTGGCGGTCATCAAGGCGACCAGGACGCCGCACAGGACGTAGATGTTCGGGTTGCCACCAGCGGTGATGAAGGTGTTGGAGATCTCCACGCCCAGCAACGACGCCCGGTCCAGCTGCGCGGCATCGGCGTCGGTGAGGACACCCAGACCGACCTGCTGGGTGGCCTTGTTGAGCACCCGGAACAACGCAATGAAGATCGGCGTCTGCATCAGGATCGGCAGACAGGAGGCGAACGGGTTGGTGCCCGCGTCCTTGTAGAGCGCCATCGTCTCCTGAGCCAGCCGCTCGCGATCGTGGCCGTACTTCTTCTGCAGGTCCTTCACCTTCGGCTGCAGCATCTGCATGTTGCGGCTGGACTTGATCTGCTTGACGAAGAGCGGGATCAGCGCGGCGCGGACGACCAGCGTCAGTCCGATGATGGACAACGCCCACGTCCACCCGGAGTCCTCCGGCAACACCTGACTGAACAGCGAGTGCCATCCCATCAGGACCACTGACACGACCCAGTAGAGCGGGAACAAGACCGTGTTGAAAAAGTCACCCATGCGCGGCCTCACGCCCAGCGTCGGATGGGCCCCCGGGCACGGGGTCAACTCCGCCCGCCGCCCACGGGTGGCAACGGCCAAGTCGCCGGACGGCGAGCCAGCCGCCGCGCGCAGCGCCGTGGGCGGTCACGGCCTCGAGCGCGTACGCCGAGCACGAGGGGTAATAGCGGCACACGTCGCCGTAGAGCGGGCTGATCACCGCACGATAGGCACACAGGACGGCGATGAGTGCTCGCCTCATGCAGCTTTCCCCTTCGCCAGCAGGACCCGATCGATGCAGCGGCCAAGATCGGCGTCCAGGCGCCGGCTGCTCACCGTGGAAGACGACGGCAGCGCCCGGACGACGACCAGACCGCCGGCTGGCAGGTCACACAGTCGTGCCAGCACCAGGTGTCGCAGCCGCCGGCGGACCCGGTTGCGTGTCACGGCGGGACCACATGCTCGGCTCACCACGAATCCCACCCGTACGGGCAGGCCAGAACGCGAGGCGTCGCTCCGCGCCAGGTGCACCACGAGCGTGCTGCTGGCCGCGCGACGGCCACGCCTGGTGGCAACTCCGAAGTCGCGCCGAAGCCGTAGTCGGTGGGGTGCGGGCAACACGGGTCAGGCAGCCAGGCGCGCGCGGCCCTTACGACGCCGGGCGCCCAGGATGGACCGACCGGCACGCGTGCGCATCCGGAGCCGAAAGCCGTGGGTCTTATGCCGACGGCGATTGTTGGGCTGGAAGGTGCGCTTGCTCACGGTTCGCTCCGGATGTCGTCGTGCAGTGGTGGTCCAGCCGCCAGGGGATCGCGCGGGAGACTATGCCGGGAAGGCGTTGCCCCGACCTCACCACGGTACGCGAGCGCTCGGGAGGGGGTCAAACCCGTGTCAGTCATGGTAACTCAGCCCCTGTGGACAAGTGCTTGCCGACGCTCCAGCGACGTTGTTACGGTCGCCGCACATATACATGGTCGCCGAACGCCGATAAGTTACTGAGTGTGATTCTGTCGCCACTGTGAGGACAGATCACAGGTTGTGGACAAGCGTGTGGACAGGGTGAGGTTAGCTCACCCGACGAGGAGAGCCGATGTCCGACGAAGCCGCACGCGAGGACGAGACCAGTCGCTCCGGATCCAACGGGGACCCCGCACTGACGCGAGCCTGGCAACGCACGATCTCGGACCTGGCACCGCACCAGCGTGCCTGGTTGCGCGCCTCCCGGCCGATCACGGTGCATGGGTCCACGCTCATCGTGAGCGTCGGGGACAGCTTTACCCGCACTCAGCTGGAGAGCCGGCTGCGCCCCGAGGTCGAACAGATTCTGGCCGGCGTGCTGGGGCACGAGGTGCGACTCGCTGTCACCGTCGACAGCGACCTGGCCACCCTGGACGCCCCCCAGACCGGGGAGAAGCCGGCCGATCTCGACAAGTCGTTGCAGCGATCCGGCGACTTGTCGACAGACCCGTCACGGGAGCGCTTCGGCCACCCCACACCACGGGGAGGCCAGCCTGTCAACGGCGCACCGCTGGTCGCGACATCGGCAGCGGTGGAGTCCCGCCTCAATCCCAAGTACGTCTTCGAGAGCTTTGTGATCGGCTCCTCCAACCGGTTCGCGCACGCCGCCGCCAACGCCTGCGCCGAGGCTCCCGGCAAGGCCTACAACCCGCTGCTGGTCTACGGCGAGTCCGGCCTGGGCAAGACCCACCTGCTGCACGCCATCGGGCACTACGTACGGAGCTTGTACTCCGGAGCCCGGGTGCGCTACGTCAGTTCCGAGGAGTTCACCAACGACTTCATCAACGCCATCAGGGACGACCGTGCCGCGTCGTTCCAGCGTCGCTATCGCGAGGTCGACGTCCTGCTCATCGACGACATCCAGTTCCTCGAGGGCAAGATCCAGACCCAGGAGGAGTTCTTCCACACGTTCAACACCCTGCACAACGCCAACAAGCAGATCGTGATCACGTCCGACCGGCCCCCCAAACGGCTCGAGGCGCTGGAGGATCGGCTCCGCAACCGGTTCGAGTGGGGCCTGATCACCGACGTGCAGCCCCCTGACCTCGAGACCCGTATCGCGATCCTGCGCAAGAAGGCGGCGCTGGAGAAGCTGACCGCCCCGCCCGACGTCTTGGAGTTCATCGCGAGCAAGATCCACACGAACATCCGCGAGCTCGAGGGCGCCCTGATCCGGGCAACCGCCTTCGCCAGCCTGAACCGACAGCCGGTGGACCTCACGCTGGCTGAGATCGTGCTCAAGGACCTCATCCCCGAGGGGGGTGAGCCGCAGATCAGCGCGGCGCAGATCATCGCCCAGACCGCGGCGTACTTCAACCTCACCATCGACGACCTCTGCGGCACCAGCCGCAGCAGGGTCCTCGTCACCGCCCGACAGATCGCGATGTACCTGTGCCGGGAGCTCACCGACATGTCTTTGCCGAAGATCGGACAGCAGTTCGGCGGTCGTGACCACACGACCGTCATGCACGCCGACCGCAAGGTGCGGCACCTGCTCGGAGAACGCCGGTCCATCTACAACCAGGTATCCGAGCTGACCAACAGGATCAAGCAACAGGCGCAGGCATGAGCCACTCACCCCGGCGAGCCTGTGGACATCTCCTGTGCAGGCAGGTGGGTTGCACCGGCATCGCCTGAGGATGGCTGTGGACGCGTCGAGCACGTGCCTGCGCCATCCACCCGACGACGTGCTGAAATGCCCCGCTATGCACAGGTCGTCCACCTACGGACGCGTCTCCCACCTGCGCACCGTCCCCTTGTCCACAGGTTCCACAGGTGCGATGAACACGATGAGAGACAGTACGTATCCATTGATCCACTCCACCATGCTCGGGGCGAGTCTGGGGACAGCCGGCGACAACGGACTGCGCGGGAGCCAGCGCACCCTGACACCCGTCGGCTGCGCGTGGCAGGATGCGAGTCCCCCGTCCATGCCGTGAGCCACCCACCCAGCCAGACCAGAAGGGTCCTCCGTACGTGAAGTTCAGAGTGGATCGCGACACGCTCGCTGAGTCGGTGGCGTGGGCTGCCCGTAGCCTGCCGTCGCGTCCAAGTGTTCCGGTGCTGGCCGGCTTGTTGCTGGCGGCGGACTCCGACGGTTTGCAACTGTCCGGTTTCGACTACGAGACCTCTGCCCGGGCCACCTTGCCCGCCGAGGTCGCTGATGAGGGCCGGGCGCTCGTGTCCGGGAGGCTGCTCGCCGACATCTGCCGCAGCCTCCCCGCGCACCAGGTGGAGTTCGCCCTGGAAGGCCAACGAGTCACCCTGGTTTGCGGTAGCTCGCGGTTCACGCTGCAGACAATGCCCGCCGAGGACTACCCGGCGTTGCCGGCGATGCCGGTCACGAGCGGCACCGTCGCGGCCGACGCGTTCACGGCGTCGGTGGCACAGGCGGTCGCCGCGGCCGGTCGCGACGACATGCTGCCGTTGCTGACGGGGGTGCGTGTCGAGATCACCGGTGAACAGATGGTGCTGATGGCGACCGACCGGTTCCGGGCCAGCATGGTGGAGCTCACCTGGTCACCCGCACGTCCTGACGCCGAGGGCAACGCGTTGGTACCGGCCCGGGTGCTCAACGATACCGCCCGGTCGGTCGCCGCCGGCACCGATCTGGACGTTGCGCTGGCTCCCGCGGGCTCCGGCGACGGCCTGATCGGCTTCCAGGGGGCGGTTAGTGGCGGCAGCCGGCGCACCACCACTCGCCTTCTCGACGGGGAGTTTCCGCGGGTTCAGCAGTTGTTCGCCACTGAACCCACCTCAACCGCCTGGGTGGAGACCGCGCCGTTCGTCGAGGCGTTGCGGCGGGTCGCACTCGTGGCCGAGCGCAACACCGCGGTGCGCTTGAGCTTCGAGGCCGACCGCGTGGTCCTCGAGGCCGGCAGCGGTGACGAGGCGCAGGCGACCGAGTCGCTGTCGGCACACCTGCGCGGTGAGTCGCTGCTGATCGGCTTCAACCCGCAGTATCTCCTCGACGGCCTCGGCGTCATGTCGGCACCGTGGTGCCATCTCGCCTTCACCCAACCGACGCGACCGGTGTCGATCGCCGGCTGCGCCGAGGAGCAGGGCGAGCCCAACCTGGCTTTTCGCTATCTGTTGATGCCGCTGCGCACGCACGGCTGATCTCGAAGGGACTCATGTCATGCACCTCGGGCTGATCGGTCTGGGCAAGATGGGCGGCAACATGCGCGAACGGTTGCGCCGCGCCGGGCACACGGTGACCGGCTTCGACCACTCACCGGACAAACGGGACGTCGACACGTTGGAGGCTCTGGTCGGCGAGCTGACCTCCCCGCGAGTCGTGTGGGTGATGGTGCCCTCCGGTGAGCCCACTCGCGAGACGGTGCGCACGCTGGCCGATTTGCTGGATGCCGGTGATGTCGTCGTCGAGGGCGGCAACTCACGGTGGACCGACGACCAGGAGAACGCAGCAGTGCTCGACGAGAAGCAGATCGGCTACGTCGACTGCGGCGTCAGCGGTGGCGTCTGGGGTCTCGACAACGGCTACGCACTGATGTGCGGCGGGGCGACCGAGCATGTGGAGACGGTCCAGCCGATCTTCGACGCGCTCAAGCCCGACGGTGAGTTCGGCTACGTCCACGCCGGCCCGGTGGGTGCCGGCCACTTCGCCAAGATGGTCCACAACGGCATCGAGTACGCCGTGATGCAGGCCTACGCCGAGGGCTACGAGCTGCTGGAGGCGTCCACTGCGGTCACCGACGTCACCGAGGTGCTGCGGTCGTGGCGGGAGGGCACCGTCATCCGTTCCTGGCTGCTGGACCTGCTGGTCGCTGCCCTCGACGAGGACGCGGGCCTGTCCAAGATCGCCGGCTACGCCGCTGACTCTGGTGAGGGGCGCTGGACCGTGGAGGCGGCAATCGACCATGCCGTCCCGTTGCCGGCCATCACCAGCGCGCTGTTCGCTCGCTTCTCGTCCCGGCAGGAGGAGTCGACGGCAATGAAAGCGGTGGCGGCGATGCGCAACCAGTTTGGTGGGCACGCGGTGCGCGCCGGCGGCACACCCAGTGACACCCCCGACGCCGACGTGCCCGATGCAAGCTCGTGAGGTTCTGAGACCGCGGTGCACGTCGCCCACCTGTCCCTACGCGACTTTCGCTCGTACGGCGAGGCCGAAGTTGCGCTGAGCTGCGGCGCCACCGCGTTCGTCGGGCCGAACGGGCAGGGCAAGACCAACCTGGTCGAGGCGGTCGACTACGTGGCCACGCTCGGCAGTCACCGGGTCGCGACCGACACACCGTTGGTGCGGGTCGGCGCCGAGCGGGCCGTCCTCCGCATCCGGGTCGTGCGCGACGGCCGGGAGGCGCTGGGGGAGATCGAGATCGTGCCCGGTGGGGCGAACCGGGCCCGGCTCAACCGTGCCCCCTTACCCCGCACGCGTGATCTGCTCGGTTTGCTGCGCACGGTGATCTTCTCCCCCGAGGACCTTGCGCTGGTCAAGGGCGACCCGGCGGACCGGAGGCGTTTCCTCGACCAGCTCCTGGTGGCCCGCGCGCCTCGGTTGGCGGGCGTGCGGGCCGACTACGACCGGGTGCTACGACAGCGCAACACCTTGTTGAAGTCGGCGGCGGGTGCTCGTCGCGGCGGAGGATCGTCGAGTGGGGCGCTGCACACCCTCGACTCCTGGGACGAGCACCTGGCCAGCACCGGTGCCGAGCTGACTGCCGAGCGGTTGCGGCTGGTCGACGCACTGCGGCCGATGGTCGAGCGTCGCCACGCCGAGGTGGCTGCCTCGGCGGCTCCGGGCCGGTCGAGCGCCACGATGGTGTACCTGTCGTCGTGCGAGCTGCCCGTGGTCGAGGGTCAACCCGTCGACCGTGCGGCGCTTCGATCGGTGTTGCTGGCCGAGGTGGAGCGCCGTCGCGACGACGAGCTGGCCCGTGGTGTCACGCTGGTGGGTCCGCACCGAGATGAGCTGCAGCTGGGTCTGGGGGACCTCCCGGCACGCGGGTATGCCAGTCAGGGCGAGTCCTGGTCGCTGGCACTCAGCCTGCGGCTGGCCTCCTACGACCTGCTGCGCGCCGATGGCGACGACCCCGTACTGGTGCTGGACGACGTGTTCGGCGAGCTGGACCTGGACCGCCGACGCCATCTGGCCAAGTCGGTTGCCGAGGCGGAGCAGGTGTTGGTCACAGCAGCGGTGCCCGCCGATGTGCCGGACTCCCTCGAGGGTGCCCGGTTCGACGTGATGGACGGGTCGGTGCGCCGTGCCCGATGAGGGGCCCGATGACCACGATGCTGCGGGCGGGGAGCTTGCCCGCAGCGTGGCACGTGCCTATCGCGAGGCCGGCTCACGCCGTCGGGACGGTCGCGGCAGGACGGGTGGAGCATGGACGGGCGCGGGTGGGCGCCGGGCCACGGAGCCCCGGCTGTCCGGGCCCGGGCCGGACGACCGCGACCCTCAGCGACTCGACCGGCTGATGTCCCGGTTGGTGGCCGAGCACGGTTGGGCCACCGAGGTCGCGGTGCACGGGATGTTCTCCCGGTGGGGCGAGCTGGTGGGTCCAGAGGTGGCCCAGCACTGCCGGCCCGAACAGTTCGTGGACGCCCGGCTGGTCGTGCGCGCCGACTCCACCGCCTGGGCCACCCAGATGCGGCTGCTCGTGCCCACGGTCCTGCAGCGTCTGCACGACGAGATCGGGCCGGAGACCGTGGAGCGCATCGATGTCCGCGGTCCGCAGGCGCCGTCGTGGCGGCACGGCAAGTTCACCGTGCGCGACGGTCGAGGACCGCGAGACACCTACGGATGAGCGAGCCGTCTGAGGTCTGTCCACCGACTCAGGCTCTACCGGCACCCTGTCGCCTGGCTGCCTGAGCCCCTGATCGGTGCTCACGGCTTGTTCAGCATCATTCCAGACTTCGTTCGAGCCCCCTGTGGACAGCATGCACGCTCTGAGCGGTGCGTACGGGTAGACTGTGATGTTGGGACCGCCCGTCGCTGCTCAGTCCTCCCGACCTGCCGCGCGAGACCGGTCCTGATTCATGTCCCGCGCCGTGCGAGGCGCCGTAGCCCAGGAGGCGACGTAGCGTGACCGCGGACCCGATCCCCCCCCCGATCAGCCCTTCGGTCGATCCGGGCGTTGAGGAGCCGGCAGTGGCCTACGACGCCAGTGCGATCCAGGTGCTCGAGGGTCTGGAGGCGGTGCGCAAGCGGCCCGGCATGTACATCGGCTCCACCGGTGAGCGAGGTCTGCACCACCTGGTGACCGAGGTGGTCGACAACTCCGTCGACGAGGCTTTGGCCGGGCACTGCAGCAGGATCGAGATCACGCTGTTGCCGGACGGGGGCATCCGGGTCGTCGACGACGGTCGTGGTATTCCTGTCGACGAGCACAAGACCGAAAAGCTCCCCGCAGTCACCGTCGTCATGACGGTGCTGCACGCGGGCGGCAAGTTCGGCGGCGGTGGCTACAAGGTGTCCGGTGGGCTGCACGGGGTGGGGGTGTCGGTCGTCAACGCCCTGTCGAGCCGGTTGGACGTCGAGGTGCGCCGCGACGGCTATCGCTGGACACAGTCGTTCGCGCTGGGAGTTCCCGAGGCGCCGTTGCAGCGTCATGAGCACACCGACGAGACCGGGACGACCACGACGTTCTGGGCCAGCAATGACATCTTCGAGACGACCCACTACTCGTTCGACACGCTGGTCGGCCGGTTCAGGGAGATGGCCTTCTTGAACAAGGGCTTGGAGATCGCGGTGCGCGACGAGCGCTCCGGTGCCGAGGAGATCGTCAAGGCGGTCGAGGACGTCGAGGGCAGCGACGACGCGACAGCACCCGGCTCGGCCGCCGACGAGGCGGGCGACGACCCGGACGCCGCGGTGCACCACAGCGACACCGGTGGCATGGAGCGTGTCTTCTGCTACGACGACGGTCTTGTCGACTTCGTCAAGCACCTCAACGGACCCAAGGAGCCCATCCACCGCACGATCATCTCGTTCGAGGCCGAGAACGCCGACAAGCTTTCCGATGCGGGGCTGTCGCTCGAGGTCGCGATGCAGTGGAACAGCTCGTTCAACGAGTCGGTGCACACCTTCGCCAACACCATCAACACCCACGAGGGCGGCACCCACGAGGAGGGGTTCCGTTCGGCTCTGACCACGACGGTGAACCGCTGGGCCGAGGTCTGGGGGCAGGTCAAGAAGCCGGCCGACCGGGTGTCCGGTGACGACATCCGCGAGGGCCTGACCGCGATCGTGTCGGTCAAGCTGTCGGACCCGCAGTTCGAGGGCCAAACCAAGACCAAGCTCGGCAACACCGAGGCCAAGTCGTTCGTGCAGCGCACGGTCAACGACCAGCTCGGCGAGTGGTTCGAGAAGAACCCCGCCGAGGGCAAGGACATCGTCCGCAAGTCGATGGCGGCCGCTGCCGCGCGCATCGCCGCTCGCAAGGCGCGCGACCTGGCCCGCAACCGCAAGGGCCTGCTCGGCGGCGGCGGCCTGCCGGGCAAGCTGGCGGACTGCCAGTCGCGCAACCCCTACGAGTGCGAGGTCTTCATCGTCGAGGGCAACTCTGCGGGCGGGTCCGCCAAGGGGGGCCGCGACCCGCGCACGCAGGCGATCCTGCCGATCCGGGGCAAGATCCTCAACGTCGAGAAGGCTCGCATCGACCGGGTGCTCGCCAACATCGAGGTGCAGTCGATCATCTCCGCGCTGGGCACCGGCATCCACGAGGACTTCGACCGGGACAAGCTCCGCTACGGCAAGGTGATCTTGATGGCCGACGCCGACGTGGACGGCCAGCACATCTCGACGCTGCTGCTGACGTTGCTGTTCCGCTTCATGCGGCCGCTGATCGAGGCCGGCCACGTCTATCTCGCCCAACCGCCGCTGTTCAAGATCAAGTGGTCCAACGCGACCCACGAGCTGGCCTACTCCGACCGCGAGCTCCAGGGCCTGCTGTCGGCCGGCGCCGAGGAGGGCAAGCGGTTGCCCAAGTCGGGCGCTCAACAGCGCTACAAGGGCCTCGGCGAGATGAACGCCAAGGAGCTGTGGGAGACCACGATGGACCCCGACGGGCGGGTCCTCCTGCAGGTCTCGCTCGACGACGCGGCCAACGCCGACGAGCTGTTCACGATCCTGATGGGTGAGGACGTCGAGCAGCGACGGTCGTTCATCCAGCGCAACGCCAAGGACGTCCGATT
>JBBSMN010000042.1:0-16794 GCA_038233135.1 Propionibacteriales bacterium | reverse complement strand
GTCGCGTCGAGCGCGACGACGTGGGCGTTGAGGGTGGCCATGTAGACCTTCCCGTGACCCACCGCCACGCCGCGGTTCACGTTCCCGCAGCACAGCGAGATGTCGTACGGGGACGCGTGCTTGTACCGCCAGAGCTCCGCGCCGGTCTTGGCGTCCAGAGCCCAGCACTTGCCATCTGGGCCGGAGACGTACATGACCCCTTCCACGACGAGCGGGGACGCCTCGTTCGAGTAGGTGGACGCGCCGGACTGCATGCCCATCGCACCGGCCTGGAACACCCATGCGGGGGACAGTCGCTTGACGTTCTCCTTGCTGATCTGGTCGAGCTCGCTGTAGCGCTGACCGTCGTAGGTGCCGTAGTAGGTGAGCCAGTTCTGCGGCTCCGAACGGGCGTCGAGGATGCGGTCGTAGTCCACGGCGCCGGTGGCCGGCGCGCTTCCCTTGACGGCGCTGAGTTGCTGGTGGGGAATGGCCTGGCCTGCGTCGACGTATTCGGTCATCTCGTGCTCCTGCTTACGGGCGCGGCTGGGGGGGACGGTCGAGCTTGGCCTCTTCGGGGACCTCGCCGCTGACGACGATCGCCCCGGTCAGGCCGCGGCCCTCGTCGTTACCGGTGGTGGAGGCGTAGTAGTAGGTGCCCGGGCCATCCAGGTTGAGGGCGGCTGTGCCCTTCGCGTGGTTCACCAACCAGATGAACTTGGGGTCCCCATTGTTGGGCAGCACGGCACAGTGGGTGTTCTTGTCGTCGTTGATGAGCGTGAGCTCGAGGTCCCCACCGTGGGGCAAGATGAGGGTCCCGGGCTCCCAGCACAACTCGTCCTCCGGGATCCGGACCGTGGCGATCATCTTGCCGTCAGGTCCCTCCTCGGCGTACCCGATGTTCCCGCTACCTAGCGCCCGACCCAGCGCGGTCTTGTTCTGCTGGTCCAGGCCCGCCTCGGCCAGTTCGGCCGATCGATCACCTGCAGTAGTCGTCATTGACGTAATCCTCCCGAAACCAGTGTTGCGGCGGAGTGGGTGATCACAGTCACACTGCCCCAGTACGGGCGTCAACCCCGTCGGTGTATCAGTTCGAGACGTCGAGGGACCGCCCCGCGGCGGCCTGCGCAAACGTCACCAGAACTTGACGCCGGCGGCCTTGAGCCGGCGCCGGTGCTGCCGCACTGCGGTCTCGATCGCATCGGTTGTGATGAGATCCCCCCACACCTTGGCGGCTGTCTCCCCTTGTTCGAGCAGCGCGTCCGCCTCGTCCTGGCCGATCGCGGCGCTCTGAACGATGCGCGATCCGAACCCGATGTGCCAGCGCTCGTCGCGGAGGACCAGCTCCATCCCCCTGCGTACGCCCGGCAGCCCGACGGACAGGCCTTCCAGCGCGTCGAGCATCGCTTGCTGTCCCGCCAGGAGGACCACGCCCTCGATCACCATGTGGTAGAGCCCCACCGCGGCGGTCAGTCCCTCGTGGTCCTCGGCGAGCCGCTGGGCCGTGGCCGGCAGGCGCTCTTCGAACAGGTCGACGAGCTCGGTGCTGACGTGGGAGCGCAGGACCTCCCGCCGTGCCGCGGGGTTGGCTCCCGGGACACCGGCGACCTCGGCGGCGACGCGGTCGAAGAAGCGGGCGTGGCGTGCCTCGTCACGGGCCTGGGCGCGAAAGACTGTCTCCATCGAGTCGTCCGAGGCAGCCGCCTGATAGGAAACGAGCTGCCCGGACACTGATGTTTCGGCGATGACGAAGCCGGCGATCAGTCCGAGGATCTTGCCGCTCTCGGCGCTCGTGAGTTGCGGCCAGGCCTCGCGGTCGACTGAGCAGTCGATATCCGTCTCGTCCCACTGCAGCGACTCGGCGAGCTGCACGAAATGGTCGTATCCGGTGATCATGACTCAGCGTCCTCAGTCTTGGTCCTCAGTCTTGGTCCTCAGTCTTGCGGGAACTCTCCCGGCTCCAGCTCGCGGAAATCCGCCTTGGTGGCACCGCAGATGGGGCACATCCAGTCGTCAGGGATGTGCTCGAAGGGCGTCCCCGGGTCGATGCCGCCGTCCGGGTCACCTTCCTCAGGATCGTAGATGAATCCGCAGGGCTCGCAGATCCACCTCCGGGTCTCCGGCTTGGTCTGCGCCTGTGCGCTGATCGTCATGTCCTGGCCACTGCTCCCTGGAGGGGCACCGAGATGACGAGGCCCTGAGACGTACCGGAATCGTCCCCAGGTGCTAGTCCGTCAAGCGTCGTCATGTGCCTTCGCATGGCTCACTCCAATCCTCGCCCGACCGCGGACCCGACGTGACGAGGAGACTACCGCGACTTCGCGCCCCGGTCGGTCCCGCGACGGCCGTCCAGTAGCCGGTCGAGCAGACGGAGTTCGGCGGGCCAGGCCGCGACCAGCTGGTCACGAGGAATCGACCGGGCGGCGTAGCGCAGCAGCAGGACCACGGCGACGACGTCGTCGAGCGGTCCGATCACCGGCAGGAACTCCGGCAGCAGATCGATCGGCGAGACCACCCAGATGACCGCCACCAACAGGGCCACCTTGGCCCGGCGCGGTACCGCGGGTGAGCGGCGCAGCCGCCGAGCGGTCGTGACACAGGCCGGCAGGAACTCCGCGATGTCGCGAAGCAGGCCCGGCGGCAACCTGCGAGCCAGAAGCACCATGAGGACGCACAGCAGGAGCCAGACTGCGGCGGCAGCCGCCAACCCGATCAGCCAAGCGACCCAGTCGACGTCCACGAGGCCATGGTGCGCCAGAGCTGGGGACTCGACAAACCGCGAACGATCCGGGCGAGCGGGACGTCAGGTCGGGTGCGGCCCGTCGCCAAGGCGATCTGTCATCTTGGCCAGCACGTGTGGCGGCACGAGCTCGGACACGTCGCGACCGTGACCGGCCACCTCCTTGACCAGGCTGGACGCCAGGAAGGACCACTCCGGCGAGGTGGGGACGAACACGGTCTCGATGCCGGTCAGTCGGGCGTTCATCTGCGCCATCTGCAGCTCGTAGTCGAAGTCGGTGACCGCACGGAGCCCCTTGACAATTGCTCCGATCCCCCGCTCGCCGCAGAAGTCGACCAAGAGCCCCTCGAAGGACTCGACCGAGACCGACGGCTGTGCCGCTGTGGCCTCCCGCAACATGTCGACGCGCTCCTCGACCGAGAACAGGCCATGCTTGGCATGATTGACCAGCACCGCAACGGTGACGTGCTCGAACAGGCGCGCGGCACGCTCCACGATGTCGAGATGGCCGTTGGTGACCGGGTCGAATGAGCCGGGACACACCGCGGTGGGCACGACAGCAACTCCCCACGCTCAGGTCGGCTCGGACGGGGTCGGTCCGGCCAGCTGACCGTACCAAAGCGTCGTCTCGCCGTAGCGCCGCTCGCCGACGCTGTCGATGCCCTGGGGGAAGCGCCACGAGTCGGCCCTGGTCGGCCGCTCGACGACGATCAGCGCACCCGGTGCGCACCAGCCGGTGGTGAGGGCTCCGCCCAGCACCTGGCGCAACGCGACTGCGGACATGGCGTACGGGGGGTCGGCGAACACCAGACCGGCCAGCACCCGAGGTGGTTGCCGGGCCACCCGCTCGACCGGCTGGGCCACCAACTCGGCACGGTCAGCGAGCCCGAGCGCGTCGATGTTGCGGCGGACGACTGTCGCTGCCCTGCGGTCGGACTCGACAAGCACGGCCCGGCTCGCGCCCCGCGACAGCGCCTCGAGACCGACAGCGCCGGAGCCGGCGTACAGGTCGAGCACGGCGGTCCCGTCGAACCCGCCCAAAAAGGACTCGACGCGCGAGAACAGGGCCTCCCGCACCCGGTCGCTGGTGGGCCGGGTGCGGTCTCCGGCCGGGCTCTCGAGGCGCCGGCCGCCGAGGGTGCCGGCCACGATCCTGGTCATCGGTCAGGTCTTGTCGATGAAGTCGCCACGAGAGGTGTCCTCGAGCTCGGCGACCGAGCGCGCCAGCGCCGGCAGTCGATCGAGGTCGGGGTCGGCGACGACCAGCTGCGTGGCGTCAGCACGTGCCTGGCTGATCACCTGCTCGTGGCGCACGACCGAGAGCAACCTGAGGCTGGACTGCCGACCGGACTGGACCGAGCCGAGGACGTCACCCTCCCGCCGCAGCGCCACGTCGAGATGCGAGACCTCGAAGCCGTCGGTCGTGGCCGCCAGGTCGTCGAGTCGCGTGCGAGCCGCCGTCCCCGCCTCTGCCTCGGTCACGAGCAGGCACAGCCCGGCCTCAGCGCCGCGGCCGACGCGGCCACGCAGCTGGTGCAGCTGCGACAACCCGAAACGCTCCGCGTCGTAAACGACCATCATCGTGGCATTGGCGACGTCGACGCCGACCTCGATCACGGTGGTGGCGACCAGGACGTCGACGGCGCCGGCGACGAAGCGGTCCATGACGTCGTCCTTGACGTCGGGTGCGAGCCGCCCGTGCAGGACCTCGACACGCAGCCCGGCAAGCGGACCGGCGGCCAGCTCAGTCGCCATCTCGAGCACCGCGTGTCCGTCCGGCTCCTCGCCGCGGGCCGCCGCCGTGCCATCGGCCCCGATGCGCGGGCAGACGACGAAGGCCTGCCGTCCCTGACCGACCTCCTCCCGTACGCGTTGCCACCCGCGCTCGAGCCAGGCCGGCCGCTCCCGGGCCGGGACCACGCTGGTCTGCACCGGGAGCCGGCCCGCCGGCACCTCGGCGAGCACCGAGGTGTCGAGATCGCCGAAGACGGTCATCGCGACCGTGCGAGGAATCGGGGTGGCGGTCATCACCAGCACGTGCGGCGGCGCGCCGACGGCGCGCTCGGTCAGGGCTGCGCGCTGCTCCACCCCGAACCGGTGCTGCTCGTCGACGACGACGAGGCCGAGGTCGGCGAACTCGACCCGCTCCTCCAGCAAGGCATGCGTGCCGACCGCGATCCCGGCTGTTCCGGACACGATGTCGTCCAGCGCCTGGCGCCGAGCCGCCGCGCCGAGCGAGCCGGTGACCAGGCGCACCGCAGTGGCACCCTCCGCCCCGCCGAGCATGCCCGCGAGCGCCAGCTCGCCCAGCAGCGCTGTCAGCGTCCGGTGGTGCTGGGCGGCGAGCACCTCGGTAGGGGCGAGGAGCGCGGCCTGGCCGCCGGCGTCCACGACCTGCAACATCGCGCGCAGCGCCACCACGGTCTTGCCGGAGCCGACCTCGCCCTGCAGCAGCCGGTGCATGGGGTGGTCACGCTCAAGGTCGGCAGCGATCTCAGCGCCTACGCGCCGCTGGCCGGCGGTGAGCCCGAACGGGAGCCGCTGCTCGAACCCGTCGAGCAGGCGACCGGTGACCGGCCGACGGGCGACCGCCTGCAGACCGTCGAGCCGCAGCCGCCGTCTGGCCAGCAGGACCTGCGTGACCAGCGCCTCGTCGTAGCGCAGCCTGGCCTGGCCCGTACGCGGCTGGTCGAGGTCGTCGGGCCGGTGCACCGCCTCCAGGGCGGCGCGCAGACCGACGAGGCCCCTGTCGGCGCGGACCTCCTCGGGGATGGGGTCGTCGAGGTCGCCGAGGGCGTCCAGGACGCTCGCGCAGCAGGAGGCGATCCGCCAAGAGGCCAGCCGGGAGGTCGCCGGATAGACCGGGATCACCGGTCGGGTCAGCTGCGCGGCGTAGTCGCCCACGGGCTTGCCACTGGCGCCGGTCTCGTCGAGCAGTACGTACTCGGGGTGCAACAGCTGCCGGCGGCCACGAAAGCTGTTCACTTTGCCGGCAAAGAGCCCCAACGAGCCCGGAGTGAGCTTGTCGACCTGCCAGGGCTGCTTGAAGAACGTCAGCAGGAGCTCACCGCTCCCGTCGGTGACCACCACCTCGGTGCGCACCTGATGTCGACCTCGTCGTCGCCGGTCCGGACCTCCGTATGCCCGGTTCACCGCGGAGCGCACGCGCGCCTGCACGGTCACGTGCTCGTCGACGACCAGGGCGTCAAGGTCCGAGGGGGTCCCACGCCGGACGTAGCGTCGCGGGTAGTGCGCGAGCAGCTCGCCGACCGTACGGATGTCGAACGCGTCGGCGAGCCGCTTGGCGCCTGGACCGCCCAGGATGAACGACAACCGGGTGTCCAGAGCGACGTGGGTGATGCCCGCCACCTCACTCCACCGCCAGGAGCAGCAGGTAGCCCGCCTGGCCGCCGTCGTGCACCTGCACGTCGACGTCCGGTCTCTGCGCGCCGACATGTCGCTGCACACGCTCGACCAGCCCGGGCGGGGCTGCCGCACCCGCGAGGACCGTGACCAGCTCACCGGAGCCCGCAAGCAACCGCTCGACCACCTGCACGGTGACGGCAAAGGCGTCGGCACCGACGAGGGCGAAGTCACCGGCCACGACCCCGAGCACATCACCGGGCTCGCAGGGTCCGGCGGTCGTCATCGCCTGCCGGGTCGCGACCGTGACCGCACCGTCCCTGGTCTGTCCCGCGGCTGCGCTCATGTGCACCACGTCGTCGTCGAAGCTGCGGCCGGGGTCGTGCACCGCCAGCGCCGCCAGGCCCTGCACCTGAGCACGCGTCGGTATCACCGCCACCCGGACGCCGTGCTCGCGGGCCTGGTGAGCCGCCGCCTCGGCGGCGGCGGCGGCCGCGCGGTCGTTGGGCAGCAGGACCGCCTCGCCGGCGGCCGAGGCCAGCAGCGCGGCCAGCAGCTCCGGTGCCCGGGCGTGCCGGCCGTCCAGCGCTTCCACCACGACCGCGCCGGCCGCCCGGAACAGGGTCACCAGGCCGGGGCCGGCAGCGGTGATGACAACCGCCCGGCCCGTGCGCGCCCGCTTGGCGGGCGCGTCGACCTGGTCGGCGAAGTGGGTGACAAGGACCCGGTGCGGTCGGCCGGCAACGATGCCCGCCTCGATGGCGGCGCCGACGTCGTCGACGTGCACGTGCACGTTCCACAGCCCGTCGTCGCCGACCACGACCAGCGAGTCGCCCAAGGGCCCGAGAGCGGCACGCAGAGCCGGCACGGCGTCATCGGGCGCGTCGAGGAGATACATCACCTCGTACGCCGGCCCGGCGGCCAACGGCTCGTCCGCTGGCGGCCGCATCGGCACCGGCAGCGTCGGGCGTCCCGGTGCGCCGACCGCCGGGTCGACCCGCCCGGTCAGGACCCTCTCGGTGGTGGCCAGCACCACCACCAGCGCCCTACCTCCGGCGTCGACGACACCCGCCTGGCGCAGGCGCTCGAGCTGCTGGGGTGTCTGCTCGAGCGCCTGCTGGGCGGCCGTGGTGGCGGCGCGCAACACTGTCGACAGCGGCGCCCCGTCCGGGCGGCCGGTCGCTGCTGCCGCTGCGACGGCCGCTGCCCTCGCGACGCTCAGGATCGTCCCCTCGACGGGCTCACCGACCGCGGCCCACGCGGCATCGGATGCGGCCTGCAGGACCTCGGCGAGCACCCGGCCCGAGTCGACCGAGTCGGCGGCCGGGTCCGCACGGACCAGCATCGGCACGCTGGCCAGGAACAGCTGCGACAGGATCACCCCGGAGTTGCCCCTGGCACCGCGCAGCGCACCGTCGGTGAACGCACGCCCGATCTCGGTGAGCGGGGCGCCGGCCGTCTCCGCCGCGTCGGCGGCCTCGACCGCGGCCTCCACCGTCAGGTAGACGTTCGTGCCGGTGTCACCGTCGGGCACCGGGAAGACGTTGAGCGCGTCGAGCTCCTCGCGGGCCGCTCCGAGCGCGCTGAGCAGCTGCTCGCGCCATCGCGCGAACAGCACCGGAGCCTGCTCGACCGTCACGCAGGGAGATTAGTGGCCACCGCCCCCGATCCGGTACGCTCACGTGGTTGCCCACCGTCAGTGGGCCCCGTCGCCGCACCGGCGCCGGCGCCGGTGCACGACATCGACTACTCCAGGAGTGTTCGCCATGGCTGCGGTCTGCGACGTCTGTGGCAAGGGACCCGGCTTCGGCAACAACGTGCCGTGGTCACGCAAGCGCACCAAGCGCCGCTTCAACCCCAACATCCAGCGTGTCCGCGCCAAGGTCGGCGCCACGCCCAAGCGGTTGAACGTGTGCACCTCCTGCCTGAAGGCCGGCAAGGTCACTCGTTGACCCGTGCGGTCACACCGCGACGCTTGACGCCGCGCCGCGCGACGGCCCCGCCTCGACGTCGAATGGCGCAAGAAGGCCACCCCCTCGGCCAGAATTGCCGTTGCTGCGCCACTCGACCCCGGGTTCGTCCAGCGCGGGCTAGGTGAAGTGCTGGTGGCCCGGCGGGCCCTCGTACTCCGCGCCGTCCACCGTCACCCCGTCACCCGACGTCACCCGACCGATCACCGTCCATCCGTCCGGGAGCAGCACGTCCGACGGGAAGGTGGCCGCCAGCGCGTGGTCGTCGCCACCGGTGAGGATCAGCCGCAACGGGTCGACGCCGAGCGCCGCTCCCACCGCCTGCAGCGGTTCGGGAACTTCGAACGCCTCTGCCCTAACGTCAACGGCCACCTGGCTGGCCCGAGCGACCTGCGCCAAGTCGGCCAGCAGCCCGTCGCTGACGTCGATGAGTGCGGTGGCGCCGACGGCGGCTGCGACTGGCCCTTGTCCGTACGGGGGTTCTGGCCGCCGGTGCGCCTCGACGACCATCCGCGGAGAGCGGAAGCCGCGGCTGAGCACCGCGAAACCGGCGGCCGCCCACCCGAGCCGACCCGCCACCGCCACCACGTCACCCGCACCTGCGCCGCCACGGCGGACGACGCCGGAGTCGGCGTCCCCTAGCACGGTGACCGCCACCTGGATGTGGTCGGCCGCGGACACGTCGCCGCCGACGATCCGTGCGCCGACCCGGTCTGCTTCCTCGGACAGCCCGCGGGTCAGGTCGAGCGCCCACTGCACCGGCAGGTCCGCCGGCGCCGACAGGGCGACCACCAGTGCCCGCGCCCGGCCACCCATGGCGGCCACGTCGGACAGGTTCGCCGCCGCGACGCGATGCCCGACGTCTGCACCCGACGACCAGTCGCGACGAAAGTGCCGACCCTCGACCGCGACGTCGGTCGACACGATGACCTCCCCACCACCGACCCGTACGACGGCGGCGTCGTCGCCGGGGCCGACCAGCACATCGGGATCGGTGCCCGCCACCAGCGAGGTCACCGCGCTCACCAGACCGTGCTCGCCGATCGCCCGCAGGGTCTGGTCCCCTGCGAAGGTGTCGGTCGTTGGCGACGTCATGGCCGCCATCTTGTCTGACCTCGACCCACTGCCTGTAGGTTGGTCCGGCCCGGCGGCTCCGGAGAGTCGCTGCCCGCAGATTGGGAGGACGATCATGGTGGTGCAGGCCTACATCCTGATCCAGACCGAGGTCGGCAAGGCTGCCGACGTGGCGCGCGCGATCGCGGACGTGCAGGGCGTCACTCTTGCCGAGGACGTCACCGGCCCGTACGACGTCATCGTTCGCGCCGAGGCCGGCAACGTCGACGAGCTGGGCCAGCTGGTGGTGGCTCGGGTGCAGAACGTACCGGGCATCACGCGCACCCTCACCTGTCCCGTCGTCCACATCTGAGCGGTCCGTGACCCGGCCGGGTCTTGGCGCAAACGTCGCCGCGGTCGTGCTCCTGGCTGGCTGCGCCGCCCCCATGCAGGTCAGCTCCCCCGCCCTCGACGGGGCGACGGGGCGACGGTGCGCCGCGCTCGCCGAGCAGGCACCCGACTCCGTCGCGGGGGCCGACCGGCGCGAGGTGGACTCGGCCGGGGTCGCCCTCGCCTGGGGAGACCCGGCGATCGTGCTGCGGTGCGGGCTGCCGGTGCCGTCGGCGCTGAAGCCAGGGGCGCGCTGCGACACCATCGACGACGTGGACTGGTTCACCCGCGAAACCGCCGACGGCTTCGTGTTCGTCACCATCGGGCGCGCCACCACGGTGGAGGTGGCGGTGCCCGCCGACTACGAGCCGGCCGGGGACGCACTGGTCGATCTGGGGGCCGCCGTGCGCGCGGCCTTACCGGTGGAGCGCCGGTGCCGCTGACTTCAGCCGGCGGTCGGGCTGGCCCTGCCCGTCGGTCTGGATGACCCGGAAGGCGGCACCGTACGGGTCGACGGACGCGACGGCTTCGCCCAGTATCGCGACGGCGGCGCCACGCCGTGGGCGATCCAGGTGCCACACGTACGTGGCGGACAAATGGTCGACATCACGTTCTTTCTGGAGACGGGCGGCGCGCTGTTGGCCCTGTTCGGCCTCCCGGCCCAGCTGTCCTGATCCCTGGGGCCTCACGACGGTGGGTCAGTGTGCGCAGACGCACCACGAGGCACCCGCGCCATGGTGCGGTTGCGCACACCCAGCGGTCGCTTCACCACTGCTGAGCACTTACGTGGCGCGCGGCCCGGCGGCAACGGCGGTCGGCGGGGTCGGCGGGACCAGCGGGACCAGCGGGGCCAGCGACCAGCACCAGCGACCAGCGACCACCCAGCCGGGACCGTCAGCGCAGCCCGGTGTCGCGCTCGAGGGCGAGCTGCAGCAGCCGGTCGACGAGCCGTGGGTAGGCCAGCCCGGTGGCCGCCCACAGCTGGGGGAACATCGAGGTCGGGGTGAACCCTGGCATGGTGTTGATCTCGTTGACGACGACGGAGCCGTCAGGCAAGTAGAAGAAGTCCACCCGAGCCAGCCCTTCACAGGCGATCGACTCGAAGGCGTCCACGGCCCACGAACGGATCTGCGCCGCCACCTCGGGCGACAGGTCGGCTGGGATCTGCAGACCGGCAGTGCCGTCGACATACTTGGCCTCGAAGCCGTAGAAGTCGTGCCCGGCTGCCGGGTCGATCACGATCTCACCCACCACGCTGGCCTCCGGCGGCGAACCGGCCAGCCCTTGCAGGACGGCGCACTCCACCTCCCGCCCGCCGATTGCCGCCACCTCCACGATCACCTTGGGGTCGTGCGTCTGCGCCGCGGTCACGGCGGCGTCCAGCCGGTCCAGGTGGTCGACCCGGCTGACACCGAAGCTCGACCCCGCCCGCGCGGGTTTGACGAACACCGGCAGCCCAAGGGCGGCGACCTCCCGACGCACATCGTCGGCCTGCTGGCGCCACCGCCGGGGCCTAATGACGACGTACGGCAGCTGCGGCAGCCCGACCGCGGCGAAGGCGAGCTTCATGAACTCCTTGTCCATGCCGACGGAGCTGGCCAGCACCCCTGCTCCGACATAGCGCACGCCGGCCATCTCCAGCAGCCCCTGCACGGTGCCGTCTTCGCCCCAGGGCCCGTGCAGGAGCGGCAGCACAACGTCGACCTGCCCCAGCGCGCGCGGCACCGCTCCGGGCTCGGACAGCACCAGGCCGCCCTCGTGGGGCGGTCGCAGCGCCACCGTGGCGCGGTCCGCGTCCACCTCGGGCAGGGCGCCGTCGGCGATGGCGAAGCGGTGCGGGTCGTCGGACTCCAGCACCCAGCGGCCGTCGCGGGCGATGCCGACCGGCAACACCTCGTAGCGGTCCGGATCGAGGGCACGGATGACGTCCGCGGCGGTGAGACACGACACTCCGTGCTCGCTGGACCGGCCGCCGAAGACGACGGCCACCCGGGTCCGGCCGGTCTGCTCCGCGGGCGTGGGCACCGGGTGACAGTAGCGGCCGGGACAATGGAT
Source organism: Propionibacteriales bacterium (assembly GCA_038233135.1). Taxonomy (GTDB): domain Bacteria; phylum Actinomycetota; class Actinomycetes; order Propionibacteriales; family Nocardioidaceae; genus JACCVL01. Next base: position 5,244 of record JBBSMN010000042.1, on the reverse strand, counting down.
GGCATGGAAGCCATGCGTGACGACCCAACGCCCGATCTGCACCCCGCGACGCTCGCCGTGACGGCGGGCCGGCCGCCGCACGAGCCGGACGCCCCGCTCAACGCGCCCCTCGTCCCGGCGAGCGTCTACGTCGCCGGGGGCGACCGCGAGTACGGCCGGTACGCCAACCCGACCTGGGAAGCGTTCGAGCAGGCACTCGCGCTGCTCGAGGGCGGCGGCAAGGCGCTGGCGTTCTCGTCCGGCATGGCGGCGGTGACCGCTGTGCTCGACCTGGTCGCCGACGGTGAGGCGATCGTGGTCCCGCGGCACGCCTATCTCGGCGTCCTGCACCAGCTGGCCGCCATGGAGGCGAAGGGCCGGCTGACCGTACGGGCAGTAGACGTCTCCGACACCGACCAGGTGGTGGCCGCGCTGGACGACGCGGCAATGCTGTGGCTTGAGTCACCCACCAACCCGGCGCTGGAGGTCGCCGACGTGCCAAAGCTGGCCGCCGCCGCCCACGACGCCGGCGCGAGCTGCATCGTGGACAACACGTTCGCCACCCCATTGCGGCAGCGCCCGCTCGACCTCGGGGCCGACGTGGTCGTGCACGCTGCCACGAAGTACATCGCCGGGCACTCCGATGCCCTGCTCGGCGCGGTCGTCACGCGCAACGAGCAGGCCTGGCTAGCCATCGACGAGCGCCGCCGCATGACTGGATCGGTGCCTGGGGCGCTGGAGACCTGGCTGGCACTGCGCGGCATGCGCACCCTGGCGCTGCGGATCGACCGTGCCGAAGCGAACGCGCAGGCGCTGGTGGATCGGCTCCGGGCGCACCCGGCGGTGAGCCGCGTGCGCTACCCCGGTTTCGGTGGCATCGTCGCCGTCGAGTTCACCGGGGGTGTGATCGCCGCGGACCTGATGGTGCACAGCACCCGGCTGTGGGTGCACGCCACCAGCCTCGGCGGCGTCGAGTCGACGTTGGAGCGCCGGCGCCGCTGGAAGGGCGAGGCGGCCACCATCCCGGAGGATCTGGTTCGGCTGTCAGTCGGCGTCGAAGACGTCGACGACCTGTGGCGCGACCTCAGCGCCGCGTTGGACACGACGACCTCAACGCTCGGAGGTCGCCGCTCGGGAGATCAGTGACGTGAGCATCTGCTCCGGCGTCAGCTCACCGCGCAGCACGCCCGTCACGTGCTCCACGATCGGCATGTCCACGTCGTGGCGACGGGCCAGCTCGCGCAGCGACTCCGCCGACTTCATGCCCTCGGCGACCTGGCGGGTGGAGGCCACCACCTCCTCCACGCTCATCCCGGCACCGAGCCGCTCCCCGAACGTACGGTTGCGCGACAGTGGTGACGAGCAGGTGGCCACCAGGTCGCCGAGCCCGGCCAGGCCGGACATCGTCATCGGGTCGGCGCCGGCCGACTGCGCCAGCCGGCCGGTCTCGGCCAGACCGCGGGTGATGACCGACGCCGTGGCGTTCGCACCGAGGCCGAGCCCGGTGGCCATGCCGACCGCCAGCGCGATGACGTTCTTGGTCGCTCCGCCGAGCTCGCAGCCCACCACGTCGGTGTTCGTGTAGGGACGGAAGGCTGCAGTGTGGCACAGCCGCTGCAACCGGTCGGCAACGTCTTGGTCGGCGCAGGCGACCACGCTCGCGGCCGGTTGCCGCTCTGCGATCTCGCGCGCGAGGTTGGGCCCGCTGACCACACCGATTTGAGCCGGCGCAGCGCCGCTGACCTCGGCGATCACCTCACTCATCCGCTTGGCCGTGCCCAGCTCGACACCCTTCATCAGGCTGAGCAGGACCACGTCGCGCGCCAGCATGGGCGCCCAGGCGTTGAGGTTCTCACGCAGCGTCTGCGACGGCACCGCGAGCACGACCACGGCGGCGCCGGTGAGCGCGTCAGCAGGCTCCGGGGAGGCCTGGATCTGATCGGGCAGGGTGATGCCCTCGAGATAGTCGGCGTTCTCGTGCTCGGTCGTGATCTGCTCGCACAGCTCGGCGCGACGCCCCCACAGCCCGATCTCGCTGCCCGCATCGGCGAGCACCAGGGAGAACGCCGTACCCCACGACCCGGCACCCATCACGGCCACACGCGTCACGATCGGTCTCCCTGCTGTCCGGTGGCTCCCCGCCGGCGGCGCCTGGACCGGGATGGGTTGCCGGTGGTCGGCACGCCGGCCAGGCGCGGGTCGAACCGTACCGGCGGTGGGGTCTGCTCCCGCACCCGTCCCAGCAGCTCGGTGATCGCCTCCATCACCCGCGCGGTGGCCTCTCGCAACAGCTCGGCGGTCACCGGCTGGTCGCGCAGGTCGTCGAGGTCGACCGGCGGCCCGACGAGCACCTGGTTGACCGGCCGCGCGAACAGCCGAGGCAGGCGGGCGTACGGCGGGAGCAGCTCGTGGGCACCCCACTGGGCGCACGGGAGCACCGGGCAGCCGCTGTCGAGGGCGATCCGCACCGCCCCGGTCTTGCCGACCATCGGCCACAGGTCGGGGTCGCGGGTCAGCGTGCCCTCTGGGTAGACGATCACCGAGCGGCCGGCGCGCACGGCGGCGACGGCATCGCGGTAGGCCTGCGACGCGTGCCCGCTCTCGCGGTGCACTGGGATCTGGCCGGTTGCGCGCACCAGCCGGCCCACCACCGGCAGCTGCAGCACCGACTGCTTGGCGAGGAAGTGCGGGGCGTAACCCGCGGAGTCCACGAAGTCGCCGAAGAGGAACGGGTCGGCGTAGGAGATGTGGTTGGCGGCGAACAGGAAACCGCCGCTGTCCGGCAGGTGCTCGATACCGCGCCAGCGCCGACGGGTCAGCGCCAACACCGGCGGTCTCAGCAGGCCGACACAGAAGGCCAGCGCAACCCCGCGCCGCTCCTTGCGCGCCACGTCACTCCCCTGGTCGTCGTCGGCCGAACTGTAGTCGGCGCGGGGTGGCAGGATCGTGGGCGATGAGTGGAGCAACAGGTCTGCAGTGGGTTGCGGTGGTGCCGGTCAAGGCGCTGGCAACGGCCAAGTCGCGCCTGGACCGCTGCTCGGACTCCCGGCGCCGGGCGCTGGCGGGCGCGTTCGCCGCCGACACGGTCGCGGCGCTGGGCGCTGTCGAGCGGGTGCGTGCGGTGGTGGTCGTCTGCACGGACCTTTCGCTGGCATCAACGCTGACCGGCCCGAAGGTGGCGCTGCTGGACGAGCCGAGCCCCGGTGGTCTCAACGAGGCGGCCGCAGCCGGTGTCGGCTGGGCGTCGGTGCATCACGGGGATGCGGGTGTCGCCGTGTTTCCCGCCGACCTGCCGGCGCTCCAACCGCACGACGTCGACGCGGCGTTGCGGCTGGCCGAGCTGCATGGGCGTACGGTGCTGGGCGACCGGGAGGGGGTCGGCACCACGATGCTCGCCGGGCTGCCGGGTCACCCGCCGCGGCCACGGTTCGGCACCGGCTCGCTGGCGCGGCACCGCGCTGATGGTGCGGTCGTCGTGGATCCTGCCGGGCTCGACCGCGCCGCGCGGGACGTGGACACCGACCAGCATCTCGCCGAGGTCCAGTCCCTCGGTGTCGGTGTCGCCACGAGGCGGGTGCTCGACGGTGCCTGAGCGGCGCCAGGCAACGGTTGCCGGCTGGGACGTCGCCAGCGGCACGGGTCGGGTGCTGCTGGACGACGGGGTGGCCCTCGACCTGCCCGCTGGGACGCTGCGACCGGGCTCGGCCCGCCTCCTGCGACGCGGTCAGCGGGTCGTGGTGGAGATCGAAGACAACCGCGCGCCGTCCGTGACAGCTGTGTACCTGCTCACGGTGCCACCTGGGCGGGCAGGGTCCGCGGCTTCCACGAGGGACGGCCGGCCTCGTAGGCGCTGATGTGCTCCGCGTGCGACAGGGTGACCGCGATGTCGTCGAGACCCTCGAGCAGCTGCCAACGGGTGTAGTCGTCGATGTCGAAGGAGTCCTCGATCCGGTCGGCCTCGCCACCGGCCATCACCGTGCGCGCCTGCAGATCGAGGGTGACCGAGACGCCTGGCTGTCGGTCCAGCAGGTCCCACAGCGCGGCTACGACCTTGACGTCGACCTGGGCTGCCAGCAGGCCTGACTTACCGGCGTTGGTGCGGAAGATGTCACCGAAGCGCGGCGAGACGACCGCCGCGAAGCCGTAGTCCTGGAGCGCCCACACCGCGTGCTCGCGCGAGGAGCCGGTGCCGAAGTCGGAGCCGGCGACCAGGATGCTGGCGCCGTCGGACTCCGGCCGGTTGAGCACGAAGCCGGGGTCACCGCGCCAGGCCGCGAAGAGGCCGTCCTCGAAGCCGCTGCGGGTCACTCGCTTGAGATAGGCAGACGGGATGATCTGGTCGGTGTCGACGTTGCTGCGGCGCAGGGCGACGGCGGTGCCGGTATGGGTGGTGAAGGGCTTCATCGCGCTCAGACCTCGGCCAGATCAGCCGGTGCGCCCAGGTGACCCAGGACCGCGGTGGCCGCGGCGACCTGGGGCGACACCAGGTGCGTACGGCCGCCCTTGCCCTGCCGGCCCTCGAAGTTGCGGTTCGACGTGGACGCGGCCCGCTCGCCGGGTGCGAGCGTGTCGGGGTTCATGCCGAGGCACATCGAGCAGCCCGCGCCGCGCCACTCCGCGCCGGCGGCCTTGAACACCACGTCGAGGCCCTCGGCCTCGGCCTGCAGGCGAACGCGGGCTGAGCCGGGCACGACAAGCATCCGGGTGCGCTCGGCCACCTGCCGCCCGTCGATGACGGCAGCCACCGACCGGAGATCCTCGATGCGGCCGTTGGTGCACGAGCCGACGAACACGGTGTCCACGTCGATCGCCCGCATGGGCGTGCCCGGGGTGAGCGCCATGTAGTCGAGCGCCCGCTCGGCCGCGGCTCGGTCGCCGGGGTCGTCGAAGGCCTCGGCGGACGGGACATGTCCGGACAGGGGCACCCCCTGACCGGGGTTGGTCCCCCAGGTGACGAAGGGTGGCACCGTGGCGGCGTCGAGGATCACCTCGCGGTCATACTCGGCGCCCTCGTCGGTGACCAGGGATCGCCAGTGCTCGACGGCGGCGTCCCACTCGGCGCCCTGCGGCGCGTGCGGGCGTCCGCGCAGGTAGTCGACGGTGACCTCGTCCGGCGCGATGAGCCCCGCCTTGGCGCCCCACTCGATCGACATGTTGCAGACCGTCATGCGCGCCTCCATCGACAGCGCACGGATGGCCTCGCCGCGGTACTCCACCACATAGCCCTGCCCGGCGCCCGTGCCGACCTGGGCGATCAGCGCCAGC
>JBBSMN010000041.1:0-16794 GCA_038233135.1 Propionibacteriales bacterium | reverse complement strand
GCCCGAACCCGACAGCTCACTTCGCAGGCGCTCGGAGAGGGACACGTACATGAGCTACACCCCGCGTCATCGCGCCCAGAAGTCGGCGCTCCGCGCACCCCGACTCGCAGCAGCCACGGCCACCGCCGCGGCCGCCGTCGCAGTCCCCGTGATCGGCCTGGCCGCCCCCGCGTCCGCCGCCGACGACAGCACCTGGGACGCGCTGGCACAATGCGAGTCCGGTGGCAACTGGTCCATCAACACAGGCAACAGCTTCTACGGCGGCGTGCAGTTCTCGCAGCCGACGTGGGAGGGCTACGGCGGCACGCAGTACGCATCGCGCGCCGACCTGGCCTCCCGTGAGCAGCAGATCGCGATCGCCGAGAAGGTGCTCGTGGGACAGGGCTGGGGCGCCTGGCCGGCATGCTCGGCCCAGCTCGGCCTGAGCAGTGCGGACGCCGGCGGCACGCCGAGCGCTCCCACCTCCGAGGCTCCGGCCCCGGTCGAGGAGACCACCGAGTCGAGTGCACCCAGCACCGAGTCGACCAGCTCGACCAGCTCGACCAGCTCGTCGAGCTCCACGGGCGGCACGTACACCGTGGCAGCCGGCGACACGCTGTCGAAGATCGCCAACCGCCTCGGCGTCGCCGGTGGTTACGAGGCGCTGTACGCCGCCAACAGCGGCACGGTCAGCAACGTCAACCTGATCTACGTGGGTCAGACGCTGCAGCTGCCCTGATCACCAGCACCACCAGCTCGTCGGTGTGCCCCCGGACGGATCCATCCGTCCGGGGGCACATCTGCGTCGCACCCCAGCAGGCCGGCGGCGAGGGCGGCGGCCAGGGTGGGCGCCAGCGGCAGGCGCGGCAGCAAGGTCGCCTGCAGGGCGTGGTACGTGTCCGGCTTGCCCTGCCACACGGTCTGGCTGGGCCGTAGCCCGGCGTCCAGCTCGTGGTGCCAGGAGCCGAGCCGCTCGTCGATGAACGCGTCGGCGATGTGACGCCACACAGTCTCGTACCACTCGGAGTACGCTGCCTCGCCGGTCACCCGGTGCAGCGCGGCCGCCGCCGCGGTCGCCTCCGCAGCCACCCAGTGCATCCGCTCGCGGACGACGGGCTGCCCGTCCCAGTCGACGGTGTAGACAAAGCCGTCGGCGCCGTCGGCCGCCCAGCCGTCGTCGACGGACCGCTGGAACAGCGACCGCGCATCGGCCAGCATCCACCCCGGCGCCTGGTGCTCGCCGAGCGCCGCGCGCAGGTGGAGCACGAGCCGCGACCACTCCAGCAGGTGCCCGATCGTGACCCCGTACGGCCGGAACGGGTGCGCCGGCGCGTCGATGTTGTAGTCGCGGATCGGCGTCCAGTCGACGTCGAAGTGCTCGGGCAGCCGCCACGAGCCGGCAGCCGCGACCTCGTGGACCACCCGGGTCGTGATCCTCTGCGCGCGGTCCAGCAGTCCGCGATCGCCGGTGACGTCGGCTGCGGCCAGCAGGGCCTCGACGGTGTGCATGTTGGCGTTGACGCCGCGGTAGTCATCGAGCTCGCCGAACCGCTCGTCCCACTGCTCGACGACCATCCCGTGCTCGTCGTCCCAGAAGTGGCCGAGCAGCACCTGCAGCGCCTCGTCCAGCAGCGCCCGCGCACCGACCCGTCCGGCGCAGGTGGCGCTGGCAGCGGCCAGCACGACGAAGGCGTGCTCGTACGCCGCCTTGTCCCGCACGGCGGGTCCCTCGGCTCCAACGGCTTTGAACCACCCCCCGTACGCCGCGTCGTGGAACCGGCCGGTCAGGGCGGCGACGCCGTGGTCCGCGAGCGCGCCGCAGCCCGGCCGGCCGAGCAGGTGGCCGAGGGCGAAGACGTGGGTCATCCGCGCCGTGACCCACAGCTCGACGTGTCGGTCGAGATCGGGCCGGCCGTCGGTGCCCAGCCAGGCGAACCCGCCGTCGGGGTGCCGGGCGGCGCGGCTGAAAGTCAGCAGCCGGTCACTCTCGGCCTCCAGCCACCGCGCGTGCGAGGCCGCCGTCAGCCATCCCGTCACGTTGTCACCCCCACGTCGCGTTCTGGGGGAGGGTTGAGTAGTTCGCGCCGACGCGGTACGTCGCAACACCGACCGTGGAGTCGCTCTGCCCGTAGTAGGCGAACCAGGTGTCCTTGAAGTGGACGAGACCCTCGACGAAGGTCACGTTGGGCACCAGCCCCTCGACGTCCTCTCGGGTACGCGGCTCGAGCCACGGACGGGTCATCTGGGCCAGCGGCCGGGTCGGGTCGTCCGGGGAGAACAACAGCTGGCCGCAGGTGTAGCGCACCGAGCCGTCGGCATTCTTCACCGCCGCGTTGTGCAGCAGCAGGATCAGCCCGTTGTTGGTCACGACGGGTTGCGGGCCCACCTCTACCAGATACTCACCGAACGTGCCGGGTGGAGTGGGGGTCATCACCGGGTGATCATTGCTGCCGGGCTCCCAGTGGAGCAGGTCGTCGGACCACGCATACCACAGCGATCCTTCGCCGAAGTACATCAGCCAGCGCCCATCGACTGGCACCGGCACGATGCCCCCCGCCTTGCTCCAGGTGCGGCCCGTGCCGTTGTCGCGCGGCCGGAACGTGTCGAACCCGGGAAACATCGGACCGTGCTTGGTCCAGGTGTGCAGATCCTCTGACGTGGCCGGGCACAGCTGCGCCGAGGCACGGTCCCATCCGGAGTACGTGAGGTAGTAGGTGCCGTCGATCTCGGTGACCCGCGGGTCCTCGCAGCCGAACCGGTCCCAGTCCTCGCTCGGCGACAGCACCGGCTCCGGCTGCCGCTCGAAGGCGAGGCCGTCCGCGCTGCTCGCCAACCCCACGTGCGAGACGAGATCGTCGGCGTGCGCGCGGTAGAGCAGGTGCACACAGCCGTCCCGGACCACTGCAGCTGGGTTGTAGACGCTGCCCGACTCCCAGCCTGCCCCCTGCGGGCTCAGGATCGGATTGCCGTCGTACGGGGTGAAGGGACCCAACGGAAACTCTGCATGTGGCCCGGCTGTGGTCATGTCTCCTGCTCGGTTGGACAGATCGGGGACCGGACGATCACCGGGACACGACGGCGAACCCGCCCGCCGGCAGCGACACACTGACCGCCTGGGCATGGCTGCGGCGAGTGGCGATCAACCGGCCGAGACCGTTGTAGACCGCCACCCGTGTCGATGTGTCACCGCCCAGCCGTACGACGGAACGTTCGACCTCGTCAGACGCACTCGCGAGCAGGGCAGTCGCATGGGGACCGCCACTCAGCACCAGCCGGGCCACCAACGGCTGCAGCATGACCGCGTCCAGCCGGACGGTGTCGTCGCCACCTGCGCTGCCGTCCACCATCAGCCGCTTGTCCCCTCGCCGCAGCGAGCGGTCCAGCGTGACTGGCAGCAGGGCTCCGGCGGCCGGTGAGTCTCCCTGCGCCCCGACGGCCCCTGCGTCGATGCGACCCAGCGAGCGCGAGCGCGTCCGCACCACCGCACCCGCTGTGCTGCCGGGGCGTAGGTCAACGACGGGCAGCACGTTCGCCTTGCGGCGCTGCACCGACGTGTCGAAGCTGACCCGTCCATCGGCACCGAGCGCGACATATCCGGTTCCGCTGAACAAGGACTCGCCGGTCCACAACGACTCGGGGGTGACCACGGTCGCCCCACCCGAGAGGTTCGCGTCCTCGGCGTCGAGGGTGCGGGTGCCGACTCGGCGCTCGATCACGTCCATGCGCGCACGGGCAGCGATCCGCCGATGCGCATCGAGCGCGAGCATCGACAACAGGCCGTGAATCGTGGACTCCGCACCCGAGTTCTGGTTGATGGTGCCGTCGCCGGACACCCCGTCGTAGGTGCGACCGGTGGCGGGGTCGTACATCGGCTCCCCCGCCGCGTTGGCGCCGAAGTACCAGGCTGCGACGATGGCAGCGAGCCGCCGCGCAGCCGACATCCGCCCGATCGCCTCACCGGTCGCGATGAGGGACTGCAGCCGCGAGTCGGTGCCGTAGGCGATCTGGGTGGTGTCGCCGCGAGTGGGCAGCCGCCCGTTGTCGGCACCGCCGGAGGTGAGCAGCCACGGGTCGAAGGTGAACGAGTCCCGCGCCGCCACGCGCGCCAGCCGGGGGCGGCTCAGCGCGGTCGACGCCGTCGCCAGGCCGGCCGGCATCTGCGAGGCCCAAGCGTGCCAGACCGACCTCGACAGCGCCCACGGCCGGACGGCGCCGAACGGCCAGGTCCGCGCATTCCCCCCGCTGAGCTGGGCGATACCGGTGCTGAGCCGCCCCAAGGCCTGGCGTGCGGATGCGGGCCCACCTGCGGCGGCGTACGCCGACAGACCGAGCACCGCCTCGGCGGTGGCGTCGGCACCGTCGCTGATCAGCCAGGCGGGCGTGCGCTGGCCGTCGATGTCGAGATAGCTGCCGTACCGGTCCAGCACCTGCCGGTCGACAGCGTCAACAGCGAGGTCGAGGCGCTGGCGCAAGAAGGCCGCGAATGCGGGGTCCTCGTCGCGGAATGCTGCATAGCCTTCGCCGAGTGCCCAGATCGTCCGCGCCAACCAGTACGACGCGTCGCTGTCGGAGGGGTCGGGCAGCTCCACGGGCTCAGCGCTGGGGTTGAGCGTGCCGTCCGGCTGCATCCACAGCACCACGTTGCCGGCGTTGTCGCCCGAGACGGTCTGGAGGTAGGTGAGTCCCCGGAGCAGCTGGTAGGCGTGCTCCCTGCTCGCGGGCGCACCGGTGGCCACCCAGTGCCGCAGGTAGACCACGGCGGCCCGCGCCACGTCGTCGGCGTTGAAGGCGCCCTGCCCGTAGGTGTTCGTCGCGGCGTCGTAGTTCCCGCCGCCGACCCGGCGGTACGAGCCGTCGGACTGCCGGTCGGCATAGGTCCACAGCACACCGACCGAGGGTTCGTCGGCGAGACGGTACGTGCTGTGACCGGCATGGTCGGCAGGCGACACCGAGTCGCCCAGCCAGTCCAGATGGTCGAGGTTGGTGAGAGCGGCCCGTCCCGCAGAGCCCTCCGGTGCGTCGTTGCCCCGTTCGGCCGAGGCCGATGCGGGCAGGAGCGCGACGACCAGGACCAGGACGGCCATCGCCGCGATGGGGAGCCTCCGGGTGAGGTCAGAGTGGCTGCGCATGGCGGATCCTTCCGGTTCGAACGGGTTCGGCGAGGCGCCGGCTGACGGTGGGAGTCATCCCTTGACCCCTGAGCTGGTATCGGTGGCGGTGAAGTGCCGTTGGAACGCGACGAACAGTGCGACGGCGGGTGCGGCCAGCACGACGGCGCCCGCGAGGATGGCACCGAAGGGGTTCGTCGCACGTCCGGCTTGGGTGCTGATGTAGTTGGCCAGCGACACCGCCAACGGCTGCATGTCGGCTTGCTTGGTCACGAGGAAGGGCCACAGGAACTCGTTCCACGGCCCGATGAAGGTCAGCAGCGTGGCGGTCACCAGCGCTGGCCGCACGAGTGGCAGCGCCACCGACCACAGGATGCGCAGCTCACTCGCGCCGTCCAGCCGCGCTGCGGAGAAGAGCTCCTCGGGCAGAGCGAGGAAGAACTGGCGGAAGACGAACACAGCCGTGGAGTTGATGGCGAACGGGCGATCATGCCGAGGTAGGTATCCGCCAGGCCGTAGGTGCGGACGATCATCACGTAGATGGGGATAATGAGCAGCTGGAACGGGATGATCTGCACGAGCAGCATCAGCGCGAACAGGGTGCCCCGGCCCCGGAAGTGCAGCCGCGCCAGCGCATACCCGGCGAGCACCCCGAAGACGATCGTCCCCAGGATGACGCCGCCGGTGAAGATGCCCGAGTTGGTCAGGGACCGCAGCAGGTCGACGCGCGAGTTGATGTCGGAGTAGTTGCCGAGCGTGAGCCCGCTCGTCGGGAAGGCCCCGCGCAGCGAGGTGTCGGGCTCGCTCTGCAGCGACCCGACGATCATGTAGTAGAAGGGGAACAGGAAGGCCAGCGCACCCAGGTACAGCGCCGCAGTGCGGGCAACTGCTCGTGTCATCTCAGTCCCTCGCCTCGGTGATCCGCCGACTGGCAACGGAGATCAGCAGCACCCCGATGACCAGCAGCACGCCGATCGCCGAGGCGACGTCGGGGTCCTGCTGCTCGATGCCCTTCTGGTACATCAGCAGCACCGGCGAGGTGGACGCGCCGTTCGGGCCACCACCGTTGGTGAGCAGGTACGGCTCGGTGAACAGGTTTGCGCCGGTGATGGTGGCCAAGATGACGACCAGCGTCGTGGCCGGGCGTACGCCCGGGACGGTGACGTGCCAGAACTTGCGCAGCAGCCCGGCGCCGTCGGTCGAGGCCGACTCGTACAGCTCCTTGGGCACGTTCTGCAGGGCGGCAAGGTAGAGCAGGATGAAGAAGCCCAGCTGCTTCCACGTCACGAAGACGGCGATGATCGGCATCACCCACGCACTGTTGATCAGCCACGACGGCTCCGGCGCCAGCGACCCGAGGAGGCCGTTGACGAAGCCGCTGCCGCTGAACAGGAACAGCCAGACGGCCACCAGGGCCACGCTCGCGGTCACGTACGGCACGTAGTAGGAGACCCGCAGCAGCGTCCGGCCGCGGACGGGGCCGTTCAACGCCGTCGCCAGCACCAGCGCCGATACGACGGTCAGCGGCACGTTGATGACGAGGAACTTGACGACGTTGACGAACGACTGCCGCACGGCCGGGTCGCCCAGCACGTCGCGGTAGTTGGCCAGTCCGACGAACGGCCGGTCGACCTGCACCCCCGGCGCGGAGAAGAAGTAGTCGTGAAAGCTGATCCACACCGCCAGGCCCAACGGGTAGGCGAAGATCACGACCAGGAACACCGCGTACGGGGCGGCGAAGGCGATTCCCAGCGGCTGGCGACCCAGCACGGTCGCAAGCTGCGGGGATCGTCGCTGTCGGCGGCGTTGCGTTGTCTGCACCTGTTGGCTCACGGTCAACGGCCTCCGGTCACGACTGGCTGGCAAGCTCGGTGGCCTGCTCGGCCGAACTCTTCAGCGCTTCCTCGGGGGGTTGCTTGTCGAAGATCACCGAGGACGACCAGGCGTCACGGAACTCCTGCCAGATCTGGATCGAGTTGGGGACGTTGGGAACCTCGACGGTCCTCGAGGCCTGGTCGGCGAACGTCGCGTAGTCCGGGTTCTGCTTGAAGTAGTCCGCATACGTCCCTTGCAGGTCCTGACGCAGCGGCATCTGCCCGGTCTTCTCCAGCAGCTTGCCGTCCCACTCCTCGCTGGTGGCGAACTTCAGCACGTCGTAGGCGGTTGCCTGAGCGTCGCAGGCGGAGTAGAGGGCGATGTTCTTCGCGTCGGAGAAGGTGTGGATCTGGTCTGGACTCATCCCGTCCGGCGTGGGAACCGGAACGACTCCCCAGTTGACCGAGTCGCCGTAGACGGCGACGGCCCACGGGCCGACGATCGCCATCGCGGCCTTGCCGTCGGCGAACGAGTCACCGTTGTACGCCTCCTTGAGCGACAGACCGTCCGCGTACATCTGTGACCAGAAGTCGGCGACACGCATGCCGGCCTCGCTGTCGAAGGTCGCATCGCCGTCCTCGACCAGCTGGGTGCCGTGGCTCGCGGCTGCGTACAGCGGATAGAAGTCGAACCAGGACTGGAAGAACTCGCTGGTCGGCGCCGGCCAGACGGCGGTCTTCGCGACGCCGCTGTCCACGATCTTGCGGCTGGCCTGGAGGAAGTCGTCGTACGTTGCGAGCGCTGGGTCCTTCGAGTCGAGCCCAGCCTTGTCGAAGAGGTCCTTGTTGTAGAAGATCATCACGGGGTTGGACTTCCACGGCATCTGGTAGTAGCTGCCGTCGGGTGACTGGTACTGCTGGGCCGCGTCCCCGGTGCGGTCCTCGATGTACTGCGCGGCGCCGTCGAACTGGTCGAGGGGGACCAGGCCGCCCTGCTTCTGGAACTGCGGGACGGCTGCGGGCGAGGTGTTGAACACCAGGCACGGCGCGTTGCCGGCGGTGATGGCGGCTCCGATCACCTCCTCCGAGCTCTTGCCGGCGGGGATCTCCTGGGCGGACACCTCCTCGTCGGGATGTTTGCCGTTCCAGGCCTTCACCATCGCCTTGCCCCAGGCGATCTCCTCGGGGTTGTTCGAGAGCCATACCTTGATCGGTCCTCGAGCGGCGGCGGCCTCACCCGAGCCGGACCCGGAGCTGCCACCGCATGCAGTGACTGCACCCAGCGCCAGCACGGCTCCTATCGCTGCGAACATCTTGGATCTCATCGCGCTCCTCCTCAGCTGTGACCCACGGCGGGGCGTCCCGTCGTGCCTTGCGGTTGTGCACCTTCTCGGACTGCGGCCGTGGACCCGCGCACCACGAGCTGAGGCGGCGGCAGGTCGACGGTGCTGGCGGTCTCGTCGTCGATGAGCTCGAGCAGCCTTGTCGCGGCGGCCTGACCCCACGCGACCACGTCTTGGCGGACGGTGGTGAGCGGCGGTTGCGTCACCGCCGCCAGCTCGATGTCGTCATACCCGGTGATCGACAGGTCACCGGGCACGCTGATCCCTCGACCGGCGGCAACCGACAGGCCGGCCAGCGCCATGACGTCGTTCGCATAGACGATCGCGGTGGGTGGTTGCGGATCGTCCAGCAGAAGACGAGTCGCAGCGGCACCGCTCTCGGCGGAGAAGTCGGCCTCGACACACTGGCCGTCGGGCAGTCCTCCGGCGCGCAGCGTGTCCGCCCACGTCTGTCGTCGGGAGCGCCCGTGGACGAACTCCCGCGGCCCGGCCACGTGCGCGATGCGCCGGTGCCCGAGCGCGATCAGGTGCTGGATCGTCGCCCTGACGGGGGGCGCGTCATCGAACCCGACCGTGGGCCAGGGGGGCTCGCCCAGCCCCGGGCCGACGACCACGGCGGGCAATCCGAGCTCAGCCAACATGGCCGGCCGTGGGTCGCCCACCAGCAGGTCGGTCAGGAAGACACCATCAACGCGATCGCCCTCCACGAGGCGGCGGTAGCTCTCGCCCTCACGGTCGTGCCGAGGCACCATCTGCAACAACAACGCGTAGCCCCGCTCGGACAGCACCGCCTCGACACCCGCGATGAACGTCGCGAAGAAGGGGTCTGACCCCAGCGTCGCGGCGGGTCGGGCTATGACGAGCCCAGCCGCAAACGCTTTGGACACCGACAGCGAGCGCGCCCGCGCGTTGGGGCTCCACCCCATCTCCCTGGCCACCGCGAGGATCCGTGCTCGGGTGGCGGGCGCGACCCCTGGACGGTCGTTAAGCGCGAACGAGACGGCGCCCTTGGAGACGTCCGCTGCCCGAGCAACGTCCTTGATCGTGGGCCGCGCCGTAACCACGATGTAACCTAAACCGGTTTAGGAGATGTCTGTCAAGAGTCCGGTCCGCTCGGAAATGGGCTGGTTGGCCGCGCCGCCGCTCACCTCGAGCGACTGCCCGGTCGAGTGCGCTACCCGGCGGCCTCGATGGCGCCCTGCAGCTGCTGCTCGGTCGGCACCACGAAATCAGCCTTCGCGCCGTCAATCATCGTGGAGGGCGTACCGGTGACACCGTCCTGACTGGCACGGTCGGTCTCGGTCGCAACCCAGTCCCCGAAGGCAAGCTCCTCGATGGCTGGTGTGACCACGTCGCGATCGGCACCGGCGTCCACCGCAAGATCGATCAGTGTCGCGTCGTCTAGCCCGGGTCCACCCTCGGGCGGCTGCTGCGCGAAGAGCGCCGCATGGAACCTCCGGAAAGCATCCATCCCGGCGTCGTCGGCGACCGCGGCCGCCGCGTTGAGCGCTCGGGGGGGTAGTCGGTCGTGGAGGCGCGGTCCAGGAACGCGATCGGGCGGTACTCGAGGGTGATCGCGCCAGCACCCACCTGCTCCTCGAGATAGCCCCCCACGCTGGACTCCAGCTGACCGCACACCGGGCACATGAAGTCCTCGTAGATCACCACCGGGACGGCACCACCCGTCGCCGCGTCGCCCACCCGAAAGCCGCCCGCCTGGGTGCTGCCCGCCGGAGCTCCCGCCTCCGGCCGGTCCCCGGGACTGCTCGACGACAGGATCGCCACGCCCCCCACAACGACGAGCGCGACGACGAGGGCTGCGACCACGCTCACGGCGATGCCACGGCGACGCCGGTCAGCGGCCTCGCGTTCGCGCTGCATCCGGGCCGCCCGCTCGGCCCTGTCCGTGCCAGGACGACGTGGCTGGCGAGTCATCGAGAAGCTCCCGTCGGTACGTTGCGATCCGCCCCTTCGCCGGGCCCGGACAGCACCCAGCCGTCCACCGACCAGCGCGTGCGCGGCCACAGGACCAGCCATGCGGAAAGCGCCAGCAAACCAACATCTCGGGCGAGCTCGACGAGGTACGCACCGGACTGGTCACCCTGCGCAGCACCACCGCCGCCGAAGCAGCCGCACTCGATCTGCAGCCCTCGCGCCCAGGCGCTGGAGACGCCCACGACGAAGGTCAGGAGCAGCAGCGCGCTGGCCACGGCCGCCAGCCGGGTCGCAGCACCCGCGAGGAGCAGCACGCCGACAGCGAGCTCGAGCAGCGGCAACCCGTAGCCGATGGAGCGCTCCAGCACGTCCGGCAGGAGCTGGTAGGCCCGGACGGCGCGCACGCTGGCGTCGGGATCGCCGACCTTGAGGGCACCAGCCACGACGAGGACCCCGCCCAGGATCAGACGTGCGCAAGTCCCCAGCAGCGGCCAGAGCGCTACCGACCCGTTCGCCCGATCAGCCACGAGACCAGCATGCCAACATCGCCCGGTCACTCAAGCAACCACCACGGACCCGGTGCGGCCGGCCAGATCACCCGCTGGCCCGCGGAGCGCCAAGCCGAACCCCTCTGGCGTCACGCAGTGGCGACCGGTTGACTGGCTGCCGTGGATGTCTTGGTGCTCGGGGGTACGGCGTGGCTCGGCCGTGAGGTCGCTCGGCGGGCGGTGGCGGGTGGCCACGCGGTGACGTGCCTGGCCCGCGGTGAAAGTGGTGGTGTGGCTAACGGCACGCGGCTGGTGGTGGCGGACCGCACCGACGCGCACGCCTACGACGAGGTGCGCCACCAATTCTGGGACGCGGTGCTCGAGGTGTCGTGGCAGCCCGGATTCGTGCGCGGTGCGCTGGCCGCCCTCGCACACCGGGCGCGGCACTGGGCATACGTCTCGTCAGGCAGTGTCTACACCTCGCACGCCCAGGTCGGCGCCGACGAGAGCGCACCGCTGCTGGCACCCGCCGCAGGCGACCACGCGGACCGGGCGACGTACGGAGAGGCGAAGGTCGCCTGCGAGCAGGCCTGCCGCGAGGTGGTCGCTGACCGGCTCGTCATCGCGCGGTCGGGACTGATCGGCGGCCCGGGCGACCACACCGACCGGTCCGGAGCGTGGGTGGCGCGCGCCGCCCGCGACCCCCACTCGCCGATGCTCGTGCCCGACACCCCCGAAGCACCCACCCAGGTCGTCGATGTCCGAGACCTCGCAGCCTGGCTGGTCGGCGGCGCAACAGCCGGCCGCACCGGGACCTTCAACGCCGTCGGACCCGTCGTGGCGTTCGCCGCATGGATCGACCTGGCCCGCCGGATCGGTGGCCATGTCGGTCCAGTCGTTGCCGTCCCGTCGACCTGGTTGGTCGAGCAAGGGGTCGAGGACTACATGGGGCCGGGCTCGCTGGCGCAGTGGGTCGCCGACCCCGAGTGGGCCGGCTTCTCGGCCCGCAGCGACCGAGCAGCCCGGGCCGCGGGACTGGAGCACCGCCCTCGCCAGGACCTGCTGCGCGACGTGTTGGCCTGGGAGCGCGCCCAAGGTCTGGGCCGGCACAGGAGTGCCGGTCTCAGCGCCGACCGCGAGGCCGAGCTGCTCCAGGCGTGGACTTCCCGGGCACCGGCGTGACGACGTGCGCGCTGGCCGGCTGATGCAGATGCAGTCCTCCATGAGCCCGACACTGTTCACCACGACGCTGGTGGCCGCAGTGGGCTGCGCGGCGATGGGCGGTGTGCTGTTCGCGTTCTCGGCCTTCGTGATGAGCGGGTTAGCTCGACTGCCGGCGGCGCAGGGCATCGCGGCGATGCAGTCGATCAACGTGACCGCCGTGCGGCCCGCGTTCATGACCGCCCTGTTCGGCACCGCGGCCCTGTGTGTCGGGGTGGCCGTGACCGGGGCCATGACCTGGGGAGACCGTCGTGCGGTGCTCCTGCTCGCGGGCAGCGTGTTGTACGTCGTCGGGACGATCGTGCTCACGATCGCCTATCACGTGCCGCTGAACGACTCGCTGGCCACGCTCGACCCGACCAGCGCGGAGGCGCCGGCCCGGTGGAGCGCGTACGTCGCGGACTGGGCGCGGTGGAACCACGTGCGCGCCGCAACCGCCCTCACCGCAGCGGCAGTGTTCACGGTCGCTCTCACCACGTGACGCCGGGCCGGCGGCGCGTCCGGTCGACCTGAGCGGTGCCACCTCCGCCGAGCACCTGCGCCGGCAGCGCCCCCGACTCCACCAGCTCGGCGAGCTCGCGGTGCGAGGCGATGCGGGCCAGGGTGTCCGCCTGGCGGCGCCGCAACCCGCCTGCGGCGGCACCGCTGCGGGTGTCCAGCTCGTCGAGCTCGGCGACCGCAGCCGCCTCCCACGAGTCGAACGTGCGTCGGGCGCGTTCCACCGTCTCGGCGCGGATCGCCGGGAGGTCGTCGAAGAGGCGGAACGCCTCCGCCGTACGGTGCGCCGCGACGCGACGCGCGGTCGCCTCGGCATAGGCCAGCTCGGTGGGGTCGCTGCCGGCGGGCTCCGGACGCAGCCGCAGCAGCCGCAGGCCCATGCGGTCGGTCAGCCGCCGGTCGCGGCGGCCGGCGCCCAGCCGGTGCCGCGTGCCCAGCATCGACAGGTCGTCGATCTCATCGTCGACCTCGTGCAGCAGCGTCCGGGTCACCGCCGGCGGCAGCAGCCCGTCGTCGCTCAGGGCCTGGTAGGTGGTGCGCTCGGCGTGCAGCCCGCAACCGACGACGATGCGGTACCCCTGCTCGGCCCCGACATCGAGACGCTCAATCTCTTCGTGCGCCCGCCGCTCGGCAGCGCTCAGCTCATCCCACACCTCGTGGTCGACCGGGGGGCCCAGCTCGTTCGCGGCGGCCCGCGCTGCCCTGACGCCGGCGAGGCGGGCGATCGCCGTGAGGAACCGGTCGGCGTCGCTCGGGCGGTCGAGGCCGAGACGGTGCACCAGCCACCCGACCGTGGTGGCGTTGAGCAGCAGCGTCGCCAGCACCACCCCGCCGGTCAGGGCGACCAGCAGGTCCCGGTCGGCCAGGTCGTCGGGCAGCGCCAGCGCCAGGGCGAGGGCGACCCCGCCGCGCAGACCGCCCCATACGAGCACCGCCTCGTGCCGGACGCCCACCCGCGGGATGTGCGCGACCTTCTCCAGCAGCCAGACGGTGGGCACGACGGCCAGCAGCCGCGCGACCAGCACGACGGCGACCGCCAGCAGCACCGCTGCGAGGTGCTCGACGAGCAGCGCGACGCCGATGACCAGCCCGACGAGGAGGAACAGCAACGCGTTGGCGACGTAGTCCAGCGCATCCCACAGCTGGTGCCACAGCTCGCGCACCTCGAGCGACCCCCGGCTCGGCGCGATGCCGGCCAGCGCCATGCCGGCCGCTGCGGTGGCCATCACGCCGGAGAAGCCGAGAACCGCCTCGGCGAGCACGAAGGTGCCGTACGCCACGGCCAGGGACAGCGCGGCGCCAGGCAGCCGGTCGAGCCAGGGCAGGGCCAACCCCGCAACAAAGCCGATGATGGCCCCGATGAGGGCGCCGCCACCGAAGACGGCCAGGAAGTCGACGACGCCGCCGACCAGGCTCGCGGACCCACCGGTGGCAGCTGCCAGCAGGATCGACGACAAGACGATCGCCACGCCGTCGAGCAGGCTCTCCCCCTCGACGAGGGTGAGCAGCCGTCAAGGCACCCCCACCTCCCGGAACACCGCGACGACGGCCACCGGGTCGGTCGCCGAGATCAGCGCACCGAAGAGCAGCGCCGCCACCCACCCGGTGCCGAGCGCCACGTGCAGCGCCGAGCCCACGAGCGCCGCCGAGACGAGGAACGCCCCGACCGCCAGCGCCACGATCGCGCCGAGGTTGCGGAAGAATGCGCGCAGGTCGATGCCCAGCGCAGCCGCGAACACCAGGATCGGCAGGAAGACGAGGACGACCACCTCCTCGAAGGTCTCACCCTCGAGCCGGTCGATGCCCGGGGTGAGGCCGGCGGCCGAGGCGACGAAGCCGACCATCACGAGGATCACGCTGAGAGGCACGCGCAGCCGGCGCGCCACGAGTCCCATCAGCACCGCCACGGCGAGCAGGCCGGACAGCTGCAGCAACAGCCGCGCCAGATCCACGCGAGCCTCCTCCAGACGCCGGGTGTGGTGACCTTGGCACGAACAGTGTTCCCGAACCACTGGGCCGTGGCGCCGACACGTACTAGGTCACGACGGTGACGACCTGGAGCTCGGTCAGGTAGCGCCTCGTGATCCGCCCGCCGAACCGCGTGTCGATGACGTCGGCGAGGCAGCTCAGCAAACCCTCGCGGGCATCGGGGTCCATGGCCAGGATCGGCGGGTACGTGCCGACCAGGTCGGCGAAGGTCTGGCTCGTATGGTCAACGTCGCGGGGATACCACCGACGCGGGTCGGCTCCGAAGCGCTGCGACAAGTCGTAGCCGTCGTGGCTGCGGAACTCGTCCACCGTGGACAGTCGGAAGTCGGCGTCGTGCCGGGGATCCCACCGGGCATAACAGCCCTGCATCGCGGCCTCGAATCCCGGCGTTCCCCCTGCGACGTGGTGGGTGCGGACGACGGCAAGGGAACCGCCTGGCCGCAGCGCGTCGGCGCTCTTGTGTACCCGGACGTCGGGGTCCAGCCAGTGGAATGCCATGGCGCATGTCACGGCGTCGAACGGCTCTGGTGGCAGAGTCCACGACTCGAAGTCAGCGCCGACCACCTCGACGCGGTCATACTCGGCGACGTTGCGACGGGCCAGTGCGGCGAGCCGGGGGCCCAGCTCCACCCCCACGACCGAGACACCGAGCCGCGCCAGCGACACCGTCAGCTGGCCGGTCCCGCAGGCGACCTCCAACACCCGGCTGCCCGGCCGCAGCCCTGCCAGGTCGGCCAGGTCCTCGATGAGCTCGGCCGGGTAGCCGGGTCGCGCCCGGTCATAACGCTCGGCGACCTCGTCGAACGCCTCCCGGCGAGCGTGCCCTGATCTTTCGGCCATGCGCACCAGTCTCGCCGACGGGCCGGCGGGCGCGGGGGGTCATCGGTGGTGGGCGGCCTCGTGCGCCTGGTGGCCGACCGGCTCGAGCTGGAAGGTGCAGTGCGCGACGTCGAAGTGCCCGTCGAGGCACTCGCCCAGCTCGTCCAGCACCTCACCGGCACGGCCCTCGGAGACGCACCGGTCGTCGATGACGACGTGCGCGGACAGCACGGGTACGCCGCTGGTGATCGTCCAGGCGTGCAGGTCGTGAACGTCGACGACCCCCCGCACGCCGGCCATGTGCGTACGTACGTGGTCGAGGTCGACGCCGCGCGGGGTCGCCTCCAGCAGTACGTCGAGCACGTCGCGCAGCAGGCCCCACGCGCGCGGCAGGATCATCACCGCGATCAGCACCGAGGCGATCGCATCGGCCCGCGCATAGCCGGTCGCGAGGATCACGACGCCGGCGACGATCACCGCCAGCGAGCCCAACAGGTCGCCGAGCACCTCCAGGTAGGCGCCGCGCAGGTTGAGGCTCTCTCCGGCGCCGCGGCGCAGGACGAGCAGCGACACCAGGTTGGCCGCGGCGCCCACGGCGGCGACGGCGAGCATCAGCCCGGACTCCACGTCGGGCGGCTCACCCCAACGACGGACGGCCTCCACCAGCACCCACACGGCCACGCCGCCGAGCAGCAGCGCGTTGACCAGCGCAGCCAGGATCTCGGCGCGCTGCAACCCGTACGTGCGGGCGTTGGTGGCCGGGCGGGCGGCCAGCGAGGCCGCGACCAGCGCGGCGGTGATGCCCGCGGCGTCGGTCGCCATGTGCCCGGCGTCGGCCAGCAGCGCCAGCGAGCCCGACAGCAGCCCACCGATGACCTGCACGACCAGCACCAGCACGGTGATCGCGAGCACCAGCAGCAGCCGGTGGCGGTGCGCGCCGGTGGCGGTGGTGGGCTCGCCGTGGCTGTGCCCGTGTCCGCTCAACGCGCTCCCCTCGTGGTTGGTCGGCCACCCAGCCTACGGTCCCCGGCGCCTCCCCCGACTTGTCACCGCCATGATGCGTTCTAGCGCATCGTGGCAGTGACAACTTGGCGGGTCAGGTGGCGAGGGGGCCGCTGACGGCAGCCCACAGCCCGCCGGCGGCGAGCCCGGCGGCGAGACTGCCGGCACCGGCGACCACCGAGGCCCGCGTCGCCCACGGCCGGGGTACGACCGCAGCAGACTCGGCCGGGTCACCCGGCCGGAACACCGGGGCGACCCAGCGCAGGTAGTAGAAGAGGCTGGCCACCGAGTTGACGATGACGACGACCGCGAGCCAGGCGGCGCCGCCGTCCCAGGCGGCGGTCGCGGTGGTGAGCTTGCCGACGAAGACCGCGGTCGGCGGGGTGCCCACCAGCCCGAGCAGGCAGACCACCAGCGCGACCGCCAGCCAGGGCCGAGCTGTGGCCAGGCCCCGGTACGACGCCAGCGTGCGGCGGTCCGGCAGCGCCGCCACCACGGCGAACGCGCCCACGTTGGTGACCGCGTAGCCGGCCAGGTAGACCAGCAGCGACGGCAGCGCGAGGTCGCTGGCGCCGACGACGGCCACCGGCACCAGCAG
>JBBSMN010000040.1:0-17012 GCA_038233135.1 Propionibacteriales bacterium | reverse complement strand
GCGGACGGCCCGCAGCCGGCGCGCGCCCCAGTCGGCGATCGCGTCGGCGGCCAGCGGTTGCGCGAACAGGAAGCCCTGCCCCAGGGTGCAGCCGAGCCCGACCAGCGCCTGATGCTGCTCGGGGGTCTCGATCCCCTCGGCCACGATCCGCAGCCCCAACGCGCCACCGAGGTCCACGATGGCGCGAGTGACGGTGTGGAAGGTCTGGTCCGGCAACCCGGCCACGAAGGACTTGTCGATCTTGAGCTCGTCGACCGGGACCTCGGTAAGCGACGCGAGGCTGGAGTAACCGGTGCCGAAGTCGTCGACCGAGGTCTGCACGCCCAGCGACCGGATCTCCTCCAGCCGCCCGTGGACCGCGGCGCGGTCGCCGATGAGCACCGACTCGGTGATCTCCAACGTCAACAGCGCCGGGGACAGCCCGGTCTGCCGCAGCACCTGCACGAGCGTCTCGGTCACCGACGGGTCCATCAGCTGGTGGCCGGACACGTTCACGCTGAGGTGCAGCGGGTCGTCCAGCTCCTTGCTCCAACGGGCCGCTTGCTGGCACGCCTCACGCAGGACCCAGCCGCCCAGCTCGGTCGCCAGACCGGTGTCCTCGGCGAGCGGGATGAACTCTGCAGGAGCGACGGCACCGAGGCTGCCGTGCTGCCAGCGCAGCAGCGCCTCCACGGCATGCAGCCGCGAGGTGGTCAGCTCGACCTGGGGTTGGTAGACCAGCGAAAGCTCGTCGCGGTCGATGGCACCTTGCAGCGCGCCGTGCAGGCTGAGCCGTCGCTGGGCGCGGGCGGACATGGCCGGCTCGTACGTCGCGGTGCGCGTCGGCGACGTACGCGCGGCCGTCAACGCCAGCGTTGCGTTGCGCAGCACCAGCGCGGCCGACGACTCGGCCCGCGCGGCCCGGACGCCACCACGGTGGTGCGCCACACCGACCCTCGTGCTGATGGCGATGGGTGTGCCGCGTACGGGCAGGTGGTCGGGCACCGAGTCGCGCAGCCGCCGGGCGACCGCGGCCGTCTCGGTCGGCGTGGTCGCCGGCAGCAGCACAGCGAAGTCGCCCTTGTCGACGCGGGCCAGGCCGTCGGCAGGTCGCAGCGTGGCGCCCAGGTGTCGGGCCACCTCGCTCACGATGCGATCGCTCAGCATCAGGCCCAGGCTCTCGTCCACCTCGCGGAGGCCGTCGAACTCGATCACGAGGACGCTCAGAGGTGCAGCATCCTCGGCCTGCAGTGCGGTGGCAATCGCGCGGGTCAACCAGGCCCGGTTGCCCACGCCGGTGAGCGCGTCGGAGTTCGCCTGCCGGACCAGCTCCTGGTTCAGCTGGTGGCGCTCGGTGACGTCGCGGACGACACCGGTCACCCGCGGCCGGCCGTCGAACGTCCAGGTCGCCACCGTCAGCTCCGCCGGGAAGTGCGAGCCGTCCTGGCGCCGCGCGGCCACGTCGACGGTTGCGCCGACCAGGTCGCGGCGGCCACCCGCGATGACCTCGGCCAGCTGGGCTGCGCCCGCCGCGCGCGACTCCTCGCGCATCAGCATGGACGCCGGCTCGCCCAGCGCTTGCGAGCGGGCGTACCCGAAGAGGCGTTCCGCGCCGTCGTTCCACGCCACGATGTTGCCCTCGGCGTCAGCGGTGATGATGGCGTCGGTGACCGACTGGGTCTCCAGCAGCGACTGCTCAGCCCTGCGCCACGCATCGATCGACTCGACGTTGGACAGCAGCCCCGTGACCCTGCCGTCAGGCCCCCGGATTGCCGTGGTCGAGCTGACCGCCGTGACCAGGCTGCCGTCGCGGTGCCGGTACCGCTTCTCGCGCACCGCGTTGGCGGTGTCGCCGGCGAGCAGCTGGGCCGCCAGGGCGAGATCCTGCGCGACGTCCTTCTCGTCGGTGATCTGGGCGAACGACGTCCCTCGCAGCTCGTCGGGATCGCGGCCCAGCATCGCGGCGAACGCGCCGTTGGCCCGCACGATCCGACCGTCGAGCGCCATCAGCAAGATACCCACCGCGGCGTTGTCGAAGACGGCGGTGAAGGAGCTCTCGTTGGCCGCAGCGAGGCGCAGTGCCTCCTCACGCTGCTCGGCCACCAGGGCGGCGCGATCCACGTTGCGCCGGGCCTCCAGCAGCTCCACAGCCAGGCGTGAGAGCGCCTGCAGGCCCTCCAGCTGCGGCGGCTCCAGCCGTCGAGGCTTCACGTCAAGAACGCAGACGGTGCCGACCACGATGCCCTCCGGGGTGACCAGCGGGGCGCCGGCGTATGAGCGGACACCCAGCGGACCGCACACGTAGGGGCTGTGGCTGAAGACCTCGTCGTCTGCGGCGTCCGGCACCACGGTGACGCCGTCGCCGTTGTCCAGCGTGCGCAAGCAGAACGAATCCTCCAGGTCGATGCTGACCACACCGAACCCGCGCTCGGCCTTGTACCACTGGGTGTCCTCGTCGATCAGCGTCAACGCCGCCAGCGGGGTCTGGCACATCGCGGCCGCCAGGTCGACCAGCGCCTCGAAACCGACGTCCGGCTCGTCGAGGCGGACACCGTACGACGCCAGCGCCGCTCGACGGCGCGCCGCCGCGGTCAGCACTGGACCAGCAGGATCACCCCGACCGCCCTGCTCGTCCCCCATCATCTCCACAGGGTCGCACGTCCGCAGGCCTAGTAGAAGCGGTCCATTACCACAAGTGCGCGGCGCTACGGGCGATCGCCACGCCGAAGGTTCACCGCCTCATGCACCAGGTCGAGCTCGGACTGGCCCAGCCCCTGAGCCAGATCGGCCACCGTGACGGGGGCATGCGTAACCTCGTCGGCACCGTTGTGCTGGCCGTAAGCGAGGTCGTAGGCGACCTCGACGAGCAGCTTGTCGCCTGCCGGCCAGTCGGCGGCGGCCATCCGCAGGCCCAGCCAGTCGATGCGCCGGGCCGGGAAGTCGACGAAGGGCGTGGTCTGCTCGGCGATGGCGTCCGAGCCGAGCAGCACGACCGCGGCAGCCCACTCCTTGTCGTGCTTCACCCAGGACGGCACGCCCGACCATGACCTGGCTCGCTCCACCCGCCGCGGCTCGCTCGCGGTCGAGGTCGTGGTCGTTGGACGAGGGCTGACTGGGCCACGAGCGCGCCGCAGCACCCAGACGAAGATCGGCAGCGTGATGAGCGCCCACAGTGTGAGAGCACCGACGACGATGCAGACCAGGCGCAGGACATCCCAGATCTGGTCCCACATGCTGCCACCGCACTCACTCTCACAGTAGTTGTATGACTACGTCCGATCATATGCCAGGGCGATGAACGCGGATGGTCCCGGCCTGCTCAAAGACCCGAGCAACGCTGCCTCGCCCCGTAGAGTGCACGCGGCGACCGAGTGGGGGGTCGCTCGCGTCGACGCGTGGCTTGAGGAGGACGATGAGCACGACCGACGAGGACGAGGAGTCCGGGGGCTTCTTCGACGGCGGCGACGGGGACGACGAGCCCGCTCGCCACCGAGGTCTGCTGCGGCGGCACCCGGTCGCATTCGCCTTCCTGACGCTGGTGCTGGTCCTGGTGCTCGCCGTCGGCGGCTTCCTGCTCTACCTCAACGCCCAGCTCGACCAGGTCGACCAGGTCGAGGTGGGCCAGGTGCCGGACAAA
This sequence comes from Propionibacteriales bacterium, assembly GCA_038233135.1. Taxonomy (GTDB): domain Bacteria; phylum Actinomycetota; class Actinomycetes; order Propionibacteriales; family Nocardioidaceae; genus JACCVL01. The sequence goes on along the minus strand of JBBSMN010000040.1, from coordinate 13,396 downwards.
CGGCGCCCGGCCGCCGTCGATGGCGACGGGATGAACATCCTGCTCGCGGGGGTCGACAAGGGCGACGGTCGCAGCGTCGCCGAGATCGCTGCCGGTGGGTGGGACCCGGGCGTGGTCCGCAGCGACACCATCATGGTCGTGCACCTGACCGCCGACCGGCAGCACGCGTACGTCGTGTCCGTCCCCCGCGACTCCTACATCCGGCTGTACGACGAGACCGGCCGCCCACAGCGCATGGACAAGGCGAACGCCGCCTTCTCGCTGTTCGGCCCGACGGCATACGCCGCCACGATCGAGAACCTGACCGGGCTGCGCATGCAGCACCTCGCGGTCGTGAACTGGGCCGGCTTCGAGCAGATCACCAACGCGCTCGGCGGCGTCCGGGTCTTCGTGCCCAAGACGATCGCCGACGAGAAGACCGGGGCGTTCCAAGCGGGGGAACAGGTGCTGAACGGTGAGCAGGCGCTGCGCTACGTACGCACCCGCTACAGCCTGCCCGGGGGCGACTTCGGGCGCATCGACCGCCAGCAGAACTTCATCCGCTCGCTGGTGGGCAGTCTCCTCGACAACCGCACGTTGACCAACCCGTTCACCCTGGCTCCGACGCTCAAGGCGGTCGCCGGCAGCCTCACCGTCGACGACTCCCTCGACACCGGCGAGATGCGCAGCCTGGCGTTGTCGCTGCGTGGCATCCGGTCCGAGGACGTGACCTTCGTGACCGCACCGTTCGGCCGCTTCGACACGACCAGCTCCGGCGCCAACATCGTCCGGCTGGACCAGCCGCAGGCCGCGAAGCTGTGGCGGGCCGTCGGCAACGACGACATGGAGTCCTACCTGTCCGAGTTCGGCGACGACGCCGGCAGGCTGCCCCCGCCCAAGCAGGTGAACTGAACCGGTCGCCCGATCGGGTGATCCCGCTGGCCGTACGGACCGAATGTTGGTGCACCAGCGCGCCTGACTAGTGCGCTGTGTTCGACTTGTCGCGAAGGTTCGTGTCGGCGCGACGGAGGTCAGGGGCATGCGGTTGCGCAGCTTCGTCGCGGCTTCCCCGGCCGGCGACCAGAGCGAGGCGCTGCTCAAACAGGCCGCCCTGTCCGAGGCGCTGATGGACGGGCTGGACATCGGGATCATGGCCTGCGACGAGCACGGCCGGTTGAGCCTGCTCAACCGGGCCAGCCGCGACCTGCACGGCATCGACGTGGGGGAGACCGTCGAGCCCGGCTCGATGGCGGACGCCTTCGTCGTCTATCGCCCGGACGGCCGCCGGATGCTCCCCGCCGACGAGCTGCCGCTGCTGCGCGCGCTGCGCGGTGAGCGGGTCGACGGCCAAGAGATCGTCATCGCCCCGCCGGGCCGGCCCCGGCGGCTGGTCTCGTGCACCGGACGCCAGATCCAGCATCGCGACGGCACCGTGCTGGGCGCTGTGGTCGGCCTTCGCGACGTGACATCACAACGGGCCATCGAAGCGGCGCTGTCGGCCCGCGCCGAGATCGACCCGCTCACCGGCCTGCCCACCCGCGTCGAGCTCGACCGGGGGACCACCCTGGCCGCCGACGACGACAGCGAAGGGGCGGCCCGCTCGGTGGCACTGCTGTTCATCGACCTGGACGGATTCCGGACCGTCAACGACAGCCATGGGCGCACCGTTGGTGACCAGGTGCTGCGACAGGCCGCGCGGCGCCTCGACGACATCGTCCGCTCGACCGACACCGCCGCGAGGGTGGGCGGTGATGGCTTTGTCGTGATGTGCCCGGACATGCCGGCGGGCCCCTCGACGCACGCCGAGCGGCTCGCCCGGCGGATCCTCGGCGAGATGAGCCGCCCGTTCTTCGCCATGGGCACGACCGTGCAGCTGTCGGCGAGCATCGGGATCGCCCACAGCGACGAGGACGACCTCGACGCCGAGGAGCTCATCGCGCGTGCCGACGCGGCGATGCTCGCCGCGAAGAGCACGGGCCGGGGCAGCATCGCCAGCTATCCCGACGGGGCGAGCGGAGCCGTACGCCGCAGCGCCCCCGCGACCGCCGACGTCGAGCGGTTGCTGCGCAGCGCCCTGGACGAGGACCGGGTGGACGTGCACTACCAGCCAGTCCTCGACCTCGGCACCGGTGCGGTGGTGGGCGTCGAGGCGCTGGCCCGCCTCACCGACGAGGACGGCGTGCCGGTGCTGCCGACCACGTTCATCTCGGTCGCCGAGCAGAGCGGCCTGATCAGCGCGCTGGGCGAGGTGGTCTTGCGCCGCGCCACCGCACAGACCGCAGCTTGGAAGCGTCAGCTGCCGCGGGGCCGGGAGTTCAGCGTCGGCGTGAACCTGTCCGTACGGCAGCTGGGCGACGCCGACCTCTTCGCCTCGGTCGAGCGGGCGTTGGCCGACTCGAGGCTCGACCCCGATGCGCTCGTCCTCGAGCTGACCGAGAGTGTGTTCAGCGACACCGAGCAGCACGTCAACGTGCTGCGCGAGCTGCAGCGGCTCGGGCCCAAGCTGGGCATCGACGACTTCGGCACCGGCTACTCGTCGCTGTCGTACCTGCGCCGCTTCGACGTGGACGTCCTCAAGATCGACAAGACCTTCGTCGCCGACCTCGCCGACGAGCGCAACCGGCGGGTCACCGGTGCGATCATCGCCATGACACTGGACCTCGGTGTCCCGGTGATCGCCGAGGGGATCGAGACGCCCCAGCAGCTGGCCGCGTTGCGCGAGCTTGGCTGCCCGCTCGGGCAGGGCAACCTGCTCGCCCCGCCCGGGCCGGTGGACCAAATCACCGAGTCGGTCCTGCGCACGACCCCCTGACGTCGGTATGTTCACGCCATGACGTGGTGGTCGCGGCTCCTGCCGGCGGTGACGTTCGCCCTCGGCCTGCTGATCGGTGGCCTGCTGATCGGTCTGGTCGTGAGCAGCGACGACACGAGCCAGCAGCCCGGCGGGTCGTCCGCAGACGGCCAGCAGACGCCGGGGGCAGCGCCGACCACCGTGCTCGTGCCAGCCTCCTGCGCAGAGGCCGGCCGGCAGGCCGAGCGGGCCGTCCAGCTGATGCGCGACGGCGCAGCCGCAGTGCGAGACGTGCAACCGGAGAAGCTGTCGCAGGTGCTCAACGACCTCGAGGACACCCAGACCAGGCTGGAGCAGGTGTCTCGCGCATGCTCCAAGGTCAACGTCGAGTCCTCGCCATGACAGCCTGACCCGATGACCACGGTCCGCACCGCCGACGAGTCCACCGTACGGCTGCTGGACAGCCTGGTCGTGTTCTGGCTCCTGCTCTGGCTCGTGCTGGGCGCCTGGACCGGGTACACGATGTGGCAGCTGTCCGGCCTCGGCGACACGCTCGCCTCCTCGGGCGAGGCGCTGGACTCCGCGGGCACCGCGCTCGAGGCGCTGCGCGACGTCCCGGTCGTCGGGGATCGCACCGGCGAGCTGGGTGCCCAGGTCGTCAAGACGGCCGACGATGTGACCGGCAGCGGTGGCGACTTCAAGTCGCGGTTCCGGGTGCTGTCGCTGCTGCTCGGGGTGTCGATCGTCGCCATGCCCATCACCCCGGTGCTCGGCCTCTACCTACCACTGCGGTGGGCGCGGCGGCGCGAGCTCGGCGACCTGCGCCGCGCGCTGGCCAAGGGCGGCGACAGCCCGCGACTGCAGCGCCACCTCGCCGTGCGGGCCCTCACCGTCCTGCCGTACGGGACGCTCAGCCAGATCAGCGCCGACCCCTGGCACGACGTCGCGACCGGCAACACGCAGGCGCTGGCCGACACCGAGCTCAAACGGCTGGGGTTGACGCCGCCGGCCCGCAGGAGATGAGCACCCGCCCACCTGCGGATCAGCCGGCTGATCCGCAGGCTGATCCGCAGGCGCAGGGGCCGGGGCGCTTCGCGTACGGCTACGCCGACGCGGTGGTCCGGCTGCGCTGGTGGGTGCTCGCCTTCTGGGCGGTCGTCTCCACGCTGGCGGTGCTGGTGCTGCCCGCGCTGGAGTCCACCGCGGCAGAGAACCTGCGTGGCCTGGTGCCCGACGACACCCCCGCCGTGAACACGGAGATCCGATCGGCGGAGCTGTTCGGCTTCCCGCTGCTGGGGCGAACCGTGCTGGTGCAACGCAGAGCCAACGGGCTGTCGGTCTATGACCAGGCGCGCACGGTGACACATGCGGTCGGCGTCAACAGCGGGCGCTACCAGGATCTGGGACCGCTGGTCGGGGTGCTGCCCATCACCAACACCGGGGGGCTCTTCCCGGGCTCGAGCGAGCGCGACACCACCGCCCTCTCGTACCTGTTCGTCGAGCCCGGTGCCACGTTCTCGGCGCAGGAACGGGCCGCGCGCAGGTATGCGGACCGCTACTTCAACATCCGCGACGACATCGTCGGGGTGACCGGCTCGGTGCCCGCCCGCGCGCAGCAGGGTCGCATCATCAGGGACCGACTGCCGCTAGTCGAGACCCTGACCCTCGGGGCGATCGTGCTGATCGTCGGGATCAACTTCGCCTCGGTGATAGCGCCGCTGGTCACACTGGTGACGACCGCGGTGGCCTTCACGTTGACGCTGCGGCTGTCCGGCTACTTCACCGAGTTCTTCGACGTCGCCAGCCCCACCGAGCTCGAACCCGTGGTGGTCGCGCTGCTGCTCGGGGTGGTCACCGACTACGTGGTGTTCTACTGCTCCGCGCTACGCCACCAGCTGGTTCTCGGCGCAGACCGGCTCACCGCGGCTCGGGCCGCCACCGCGCAGTTCGCCCCGATCATCGGCGTTGCGGGGCTTGCGGTGGCTGCCGGCACCGCAGCGTTGTTGGTCGCCGAGTCGGCGTTCTTCCAGGCGCTTGGCCCGGCGCTCGTCTTCACCGTCGTCGTCGGCCTCAGCGTGGCCATCACGTTGGTCCCGGCGCTGATGGCGGTCCTCGGGGGTTGGCTGTTCTGGCCGACCCGGCCACGACCGGCGACGCCGGAGTCCGGCGACGCACCGGCCAAGCTGTCGCCGGTCGGACGCATCACCGCCAGCCGGCGCAACGCCGCGATCACCGTCGGCGCCTGCGTGAGCGCCCTCGCGCTCGCCGCGCTCCCGCTGGCACGACTGGACCTGGGGGTGTCGTTCGTCAGCTCGCTGCCCGCCGACACCGAGGTCGCCCAGACCGCAGGGTCGGCGGAGGCCGGGTTCACGCCGGGCATCCTGTCCCCCACCGTGCTGCTCGTGGAGGGTCTGTCCCTCGACCAGCGGCGCACCGCGCTCGACCAGCTGCAGGACCAGCTCAAGTCCGTACGGGGTGTCGCCGGGGTGCTCGGCCCGCAGGACCAGCCGGCCGGCTTCGAGCTCAGCGTGCTGCTGGCCGAGACCGGCACGGCCGCCCGCTTCCTGATCGTCCTCGACGACGACCCGCTCGGCGCTGCCGCCATCCATACGGTCGACCGCATCGAGCAGAGCCTGCCCACGCTGCTGGGTGACGCGGGTCTGGTCGACGTCGACTACGGGCTGGCCGGCGACTCCGCCACCGCCTCGTTCATCGTGCACCAGACCGAGGAGGACCTGCTGCGCATCGCGCTGGCAGCCGCCCTGGCCAACATGGCGATGCTCACCATCTTCTTGCGCGCGCTGGTCGCCCCGCTGTTCCTGCTCGCGTCCACGGTGTTGTCGGTGTCCGCGGCGCTGGGCCTCACCACGTTCCTCTTCAACATGCTGGAGCCCGGTGTCGGGCTGACCTTCTACGTCCCGTTCGCCGCCGCGGTGTTGCTGCTGGCCTTCGGCTCCGACTACAACATCTTCGGAGTCGGCCACGTCTGGGACGAGGCCGGGCACCGGCCGCTGACCGAGGCCATCCGCATCGCCATGCCGCAGACCACGCGGGCGATCAACGCGGCCGGCGTTGCGCTGGCGGCGAGCTTCGGCCTGCTGGCGGTCGTACCGCTCGGCCCCTTCCGCCAGCTCGCGTTCGCCATGGGCGTCGGGATCCTGATCGACGTGCTGATCGTACGGTCGGTCCTGATGCCGGCCCTGCTGACCGTCGTCGGTCCTGCCAGCGCGTGGCCGAGCAAGCGGCTGCTGGCGCCTGGCGGCGGCTCGGCGCCTGGCTGACTCTGGCGTGGCGCCACCTGCCGGCGGCCGTTGCCGCGCGCCACGATTGCGTGGCGGCTGCCCCGCCCCCGGCGGAACCCCGCTCCGCTCAGTACGCGCCGAACAGCGGCGCGACGGCGCCCGGCGGCATCGGACCCTCGAGGGCCCGCGCCACCTCCGGCGACGGCGCGGCGCCGCCCAGGTGGGCCGGGTGCCACCAGGCGCTCACGCCCGGGACCGGCTGGTCGGGGTGCTCGCGCTGCACCCGTTCGAGCAGCCCGGCCAGCGCCCGGCCCAGGGTCCGGGTCTGATCGTGCAGAGCGACGTCGTCCCTGCCGGGAAGCGCCGGACCGACCAACAGCCGGACGTACTGCCCACGCCGCAGCGACACCCGCCGGCCGACGGTGAAGAGCCGCTGCGGCCCCCAGATCGCCATCGGAACCAGCGGCGGGCCCCGGCCTCGTACGCCAGGCTCGCCGCGCCCGGCATCAACGGGCAGATCGTGAACGACCGGCTGATGCCAGTCTCGGGAAAGACCCCGACGACCTCGCCGGCACGCAACGCCGCGCGGGCCTGGAGCAGCGCCGCCGCCGGAGCGTCCCGATCCACCGGGATGTGCCGCATCGACCGCATCGCCCAGCCGATCAGCGGGTGCTCGTACACGTCCCTGCGCACCAGGAACCGGACGTGGCGTCGCGAGCGGCGCGCGGCGAGTCCCATCAGCGTGAAGTCGAGGAAGCTGGAGTGGTTGGCGGCCAGCACCGCCGGTCCGGACTTGGGCACGTGCTGGTCCCCGGTCACCGCGATGCGCAGACCGAGGCCACGAAACCCCGCGGTGATTGCCGCGATAACCGCCGGATAGACGTCAGGCACGAGCAGTGACGATACGGTGACCGCTGCCGGTGGCCGATGTGGAGGTGTCAGCTGATGAAGGTGCTCGTCACCGGCGGCGCCGGCTTCATCGGCAGCACGGTCGCCTCGGCCTGTCTCGACGCCGGCATCACACCCGTCGTGCTGGACGACCTGAGCACCGGCCGCCGCGAGTTCACGGAAGGACGGCCGACCTTCGTCGGAGACATCGCCGACCACCCGCTGATCGACACGATCCTGGACGAGCACCGCGACATCTCGGCGACCGTGCACTGCGCGGCCCGGATCGTGGTGCCCGAGTCGGTGGCCGACCCGCTCGGCTACTACCGCGCCAACGTCGCCAAGACCGTCGAGCTGGTCGACCACCTGCAGTCCCGTGGTGTCGACCGGTTCGTGTTCAGCTCGTCGGCGTCGATCTACCGACCCGACGACGACCTGACCGTCGACGAGGACAGCGCGCTCGACCCTGGCAGCCCGTACGCCCGGACCAAGGCGATGGTCGAGCAGGTGCTCGCCGACGCCGCCACTGCGTACCGGCTGCGGGTGATCTCGCTGCGCTACTTCAACCCGATCGGCGCCGACCCGCAGCTGCGCACCGGGCTGCAGTCGCCGACGCCCAGCCATGCGCTCGGCCGGCTGCTGCACGCGTACGAGCGCGGCGAGCCGTTCACGATCACCGGGGTCGACTGGCCGACGCGGGACGGAACGGGGCTGCGCGACTACATCCACGTCTGGGACCTGGCGCGCGCGCATGTGGCTGCGTTGCAACGCTTCGACCGAGTGGTGCCCGGTGAGCGGGGCTCGAGCGTGATCAACCTGGGCTCCGGCCGCGGGACGACCGTTCGCGAGCTGGTTGCGGCGTTCGAGTCGGTCGTCGGTGCCCGGCTGCGGGTGGTGGAGGCGGGTCCGCGTCCGGGCGACGTGGTCGGGTGCTGCACCCGCAGCGACAAGGCCGCGCGGCTGCTGGGGTGGCGTACCGAGCTGACCGAGACCGTCGGGGTACGCGACGCGCTGGCGTGGGCGCGGAAGCGGCCCGGCGTGCTCGGGGTGTGATGGCCGGGGACGGCGCCGGGCCCCCGGCACGTCGAGTGGCGCAAGATGACCAGCTCCAGCGGCGTTTCGGGGCCATCTTGCGACACTCGAGCAGCGGGCCAGGCGGGGTAGGCGGGCAGCGGGTAGGCGAACGGCGGGCAGCGAGCAGCGAGCAGCGGCCGGGCGGGCGCTCAGAGGCGAGCGCGTACGTGCAGTCCCACGCCGGGGTCGACCAGCACCTCCTGCGCGGCGGCCACCCCGTCAGCGACCAGATCGGCGTCGACGGGCACCGAGCGCTTGACCAGCCCCAGCCCCACCGGGCCGAGCTCGTGGTGGCGGGCCGACGAGCCCATCCGGCCGACCGCGCGGCCGTCGAGCTCGAGGTCTGCGCCGGGCGCGGGCAGCCGTTCCGCGGACCCGTCGAGGTGCAGCAGCGCCAGCCGTCGCGGTGGCCGCCCGAGGGTGTGCACCCGGGCGACGGTCTCCTGGCCGCGGTAGCAGCCCTTGTCCATGTGCACCGCTGTGCCGATCCAGCCCACCTCGTTGGGGATCGTGCGGTGGTCGGTGTCGACACCCAGGCGCGGCCGGCCGGCGGCGATCCGCAGCGCCTCGTACGCCCAGGTGCCGGAGGGCGAGCCCCATCGCTCAACCAGCTCGGGCAGTTGGTCGCGGGCGACGAAGCTGATCCCTCCACCGGGTGCAGCGACCACGACCCGGTCGCTGTCCACGGCCAGCTCGAGACGCATCATGAAGCGCATCGAGGTCAGGAACTCGACCAACCCGGCACCGGCACCGGGCTCGGTGTGCAGCGTGAGCTGGTCGCCGTCGTCCAGGCCGGCGAAGTGGTGCTCGACGTGACCGTGCGGCGACAGGATCAGCCCCTCGGTCCAGGCGCCCGGGGCCAGCCGCTCGAGGTGCTGGGTGCTCATCGCGTGCAACAGCGTCAGCCGGTCCGGCCCGGACATCGTCACCACGTCGCGATGGCTGAGGTCGACCCATCCCGCACCGCCCGCAAGGCGCCGCTGCTCGGCCACCGGGTTGCCGTAGTGCCAGGCGACCCCCGCGTCGATGCCGTCGCCCGCGACGGCACCGGGCAGGTCGAGCAGCGGGCTCACGAGTCGGCACCGGACGTACGGGAAGCGCCGCAGTTGCCGCAGCGGCCGAAGACGGTCAGGTGTCCCATGTCTGTCTCGAACGCCTGATCGGTCACCAGCTGTTCCGCGAACGACGCCGCCAGCGCGGTCGGCACCTCGGTCACCCGTCCGCACTCACGGCAGACGGTGTGGAAGTGGTCAGCCGAGGCCCCGAAGTGGTAGGTGGGCGCGCCGTGACCGAGGTGGGTGTGCCGCACGAGACCGAGCTCCTCGAGCAGGTCGAGGGTGCGATAGACGGTGGAGGCATTGACGCCGGTCGCGGTCTGCTGCACCTGAGCGAGCACCTGGTCCGGTGTGGCGTGCCCCAGGCTGCGGACGGCGTCGAGGACCAGCTCGCGTTGCGGGGTGAGTCGCAACCCGCGGGCACGCAGGGCTGCCCGCCAGTCGGGGGCAGCCCTGTCTTCAGCCCTGGTCACCACAACACCTGAGTCTATGCAGTCGCACCCCTGGACACGATCCGCGCATTTCGTACCCGGCGCGGAGCACCCACCGTCCGAACGGGCAGAAGTCCGCGCAGATGCTGCGGTCGGGCCGCGAGCCCGGTGACACTGGAGGGGTGTCTGTCACGCCAATTGTTGCCGGGCCGGCGCTTCGTCACGTGTTGAGCAGGTTCAGCTATGGCGTGACGCCGGCCCTGGTCGCGGATGCTCGCGAGCTCGGCGGGTCGGCGCAGTGGTTCGAGGCCCAGCTGGCCCCCGAGTCCGTGCCCGACAGCGAGGCGGCGTTGATGCGGTCGTGGTTCGGCTACCTCGACGCGCCCCCCGACCAGCTCGTCGCCGCTACCGCCAGCGGCAGCTCCTCACCCTACGAGGCGACGGCGGACCTGGCCCGGTGGACGATCCTGCGCCGTACGTACAGCCGCCGCCAGATCTTCGAGACCATGGTCGAGTTCTGGGCCAACCTACTGCATGTGCCCTTGCTGGACGCCAGTGCCTGGCCGTTCCGGCAGGGATACGACGCGACGATCCGGCAGCACGCATTGGGCCGGTTCGACGAGATGCTGCCCGCCACGACGCTGCATGCGGCCATGGGCCTCTACCTCGACAACGCGCTGTCGACCAAGGAGAGGATCAACGAGAACCTCGGCCGCGAGCTGCTCGAGCTGCACACTGTCGGGGTCGGAACGGAATACACCGAGGAGGAGGTCCGCGACTCGGCGCGGATCCTGTCCGGCTGGCGGGTCGACCGCATGGACAGCTTCGCCTCGTACTACTCGGCGGCGGACCACTGGACCGGCCCGGTCTCGGTGCTGGACTTCCAGGAGGCCAACGCCGGCACCGATGGTCGCGGCATCACCGCGCGGTACCTGAGCTACCTGGCGCACCACCCCCGCACGGCCCGGCGGATAGCGACCCGGCTCTGCGTGCGCTTCGTCGCCGACCAGCCGTCGGAGGCGATCGTCGATGCGGTTGCGGACGCGTACCTGTCGTCGGGCACCGACATCAAGGCCACGCTGCGCGCCCTGCACCGCCATCCCGACTTCTCCGAATCTGCCGGCGCCAAGATCCGCACCCCCGCCGAGGACGCCATCGCCTGCTATCGAGAGTTGGGTGCGCGAGCCTGGCGCCCCAGGACCGCGGCGGACTTCGGGCGTGCCGTCTCCTCGCAGCTGGACCTGCTGGGGGTGCTGCCCTTCGGGTGGAACTCGCCGGCCGGCTTCCCCGACGTCGGCGCCGCCTGGAGCTCGGTCGGGCGAATGCTCGGCTCGCTGTACCTGCACCAGGCGCTGGCCAACCGGTGGAAGGAGTCGTACGGAGTGGTCTATCCACCCCTGGCCGACCGGCTGCCCGTCCTGCCGGCGTCGCTGGACGTCATCGTCGACCACGTCTCCCGCCAGGTGCTGCAGCTGCCCGCGACCCCGCAGCTGCAGCGCGCCGTGCGACAGGTGGTCGACATGCCCGCCGCCCAGCAGGTCGGCACCGCCGCCGAGTTCGGGGAGTCGCGCATGACCCAGCTGCTCGCGACCATGCTGAACAGTCCCGCACACATGAGGCGTTGAGGAGACCGATGGCCACACCCAGTGCCACCGACTGCGGGTGCAGCGACTTCCGGACGTCGCGGCGTACGTTCTTGAAGGGGATCGGCGCCGTCGGCGGCCTCGGGGTGCTCACCAGCGTCGTCGGCGACGTGTTCACCGAGGCGCACGGCGGTGCTCCCACCGGCGGCAGCGTGCTGGTGGTGCTCAGCCTGCGCGGCGGCAGCGATGGGCTGTCGCTGGTCGTGCCGCACGGGGACCCCGGCTACACCGCCGTCCGGCCCACGATCGCCGTCCCGTCCGAGAGCCTGCTCGTCCGAGACGAGATGTTCGGGCTGCACCCGGGATTCGCGCCGCTCGAGCAGATGTGGACCGACGGCACGTTCGGCGCGGTCCAAGCGGTGGGGATGCCGCAACCGGACCGCAGTCACTTCAGCGCGATGGAGCGGGTCGAGGATGCCGACCCTGGCTCCCCGACCGCGTCGGGTGGATCAACCGGATGGTCGGGCTCACCGGCGTCGGGGTGCCCAACCAGGCGATCCAGCTGGGCACCCCGATGGCACCGACGGCGCTCTTCGGGCCGGCCGAGACGATGGCAGTGTCCGGCCTGAGCAACCTGTCCCTGCTGGGCGGCGAGACCCCGATAGACATTCAGGACCGCGCCCGGCGGGCGTTGCAAGACCTGTGGAACGGCGACACGTCGCTGCTGGGACGCAGCATGGCCTCGACGCTCAAGGCTACCCGCGACCTGTCCTCGCTGGCTCGCTCCACCGAGCCGGCCCGGGGCGGCGCCACGTACCCCGACGGCGACCTCGCGGTCTCGCTGCAGCAGACCGCCCGGCTGATCCGGGCCGACGTGGGCACCCAGGTGGTCACCGTCGACTACGGATCGTGGGATCACCACACCGACATCGGCACCGTCGACGACGGCGAGCTCCAGTCCATGGTGCGCACGATGTCGGAGTCGTTGGCGGCGTTCTTTTCCGATCTACGCACGGACGCCGACCGCGTCACTGTGGTCACCATCAGCGAGTTCGGCCGGACGATCAGCGAGAACGGCAGCGCCGGCGCGGAGCACGGCTACGGCAACTGCATGCTGCTTCTCGGCGCCGGAGTCAACGGCGGCCGGGTGCACGGCCACTGGCCCGGGCTGGACACCGCCGAGCTCGTCGACGGGGACCTGGCGGTCTCGTTGGACTACCGCTCGGTCTTCGCGGAGATCGTCGCCAAGCGCTTCCCGGACGCGTCGCTGTCGCAGGTCTTCCCGGACTTCAGGTCGGAGGACGTCGGGGTGATGGCCTGACCCCGGCTTGGTCGAGATCCGCGCCGGGGCGGTCCGAAATGCGCGGATGGGCGCTGAGGCGCGCGGGGGGTGGGTCAGGTGGTCGTCGGTTGGCGGACCAGGCGGCCCCACAGATGGGACTGCAGCGGATGGCCCTCGGCCGCCATGTCGTAGGTCCACATCAGGTCCCCCTCGACCAGGCCGTAGAGCCTGCTCCCGGCGGTGACCTCCTTGGCCGACTGCGTGCGGGCGATGACGTCGGTGCCCAGCTCGAGCTTGGCGCCGTCCACGCTGCCGTACCACACCTCGGCGATGCCGGTCGGGTGCGCGAGGACCAGCTCACACTCGGCGTCCGGTCTTGGTCGCAGGAACCCGGTCTCCAGCGCCGCCGGTCGCAGCGTGTTCCCGTCGGCGTCGACCAGCCAGGTCCGGCTGAAGTAGTGCAGGAACGGGCGGCCGTCGTGGGCGAAGGCGACCTCCTGCCCGAACGAGAACGACTCGATGCTCGGGTAGTCGCCGTGCCCGGAGCCCTGCCACTGCCCGACCAGCCAGGCGTACGGGAGCAGGTCGGCATGCAGGTCGCCGGGAATCTCGAACGGCACGGGCGCCATGCTAGCCAGCCGCCGGTGCGCGGACCTGCAGCAGGGCACGCGCATCGGCGGTGCTCATCGCCGGCCGCTGGGCCACCTGGGCCAGCGTCGCGGCCCGCTCGACCAGCTCGGCGTTGTGGACGACGGCGCGCCCCCGGGCGTACGAGACCGTGTCCTCCATGCCCACCCGCAGGTGGCCACCGGCGCTGAGCGCTGCCAGTGCGACCGGCAGGGTGGTGCGGCCGATGCCGGTGGCGCTCCACGACGTGGTCTGCGCCGGCAGCGCGGCGACGGCGGCGACAAGTGCGTCGATCGTGCCGGGCATGCCACCCGGCACACCCATGACCAGGTCGCAGTGGACCCGACCGCCGTGCGGCAGTCCGCAGTTGTCGAGCAGCCGATGCAGCGCGGCGACGTGACCGAGGTCGAACAGCTCGAACTCGGGGACGACCTCGGCGGCCTG
>JBBSMN010000039.1:0-17251 GCA_038233135.1 Propionibacteriales bacterium | reverse complement strand
CGCGCGCCCCTTCTTCCTGCAGGCCCGCAGCGACCGGCTGATCACCAGCGTGTCGCTGGAGAAGGAGCAGGTCGCGATCCTCGCCGAGCGCATCGGTGTGCTGCTCGACGAGCTGGTCCGCACCGGGGACGTCGACGAGGCGGACGCGGCGCCCCCCGCCTCCGACGTCGACCCTCTCGACCAGCCACTCGTCGAGGAGTTCCGGGTGGGCACCATGACCTTGTCGTGGGACGGGGACGACAAGCAGGTCGTCATCGAGGCTTTCCCCGTTGGCGCCGACGACGTCGAGCCCGGCGACGGCGAGGCCGGGGGTGCGGGCGATGACGAGGAGGACGACGAGGCGGGCGACGGTCCCGAGGACGGGGCAGACGCCGAGGCCGAGGCGGCAGCCCGGGAGCTGCTCGCGGACCTCGAGGCCGCGGACGTGAGCGACGGCGGTGGTGGCGGCGCGACCGAGGTGCTGCTCGTCCGGCTCGATCCCGCTTCGGCCCGAGCCTTCGCCGGTCGTGCGGACACCGTGGTCTCCGCCGGCCGGCCACCGTGTCCGTTCTGCGGCCAGCCGCTGGAGCCGTCCGGACACCTGTGCCCGCGGGCTAACGGCTACAAGCGGGTCAGCCGTTGACCGAGGGCGCGGCCGTTCCGGCCTCGGAGTCTTGCGTGCGTGAGGTGCTGAGCCGCGGCGCGCTGGTGATCGACGGCCGGGTGCTTCCCGCCTCCAACGCCACGTTCGTCGGTGCGGCCAGCCTCGACGGCGTCTCGCTGCGCTGCGTCTACAAGCCGGTGCGAGGCGAGCGCCCGCTGTGGGACTTCCCGAACGGGACCCTGGCCGACCGCGAGGTCGCGGCGTACGAGGTGTCTCAGCAGGCCGGCTGGCACGTGGTGCCCACGACTGTCCTCCGCGAGGGGCCGTTCGGCACCGGCATGGTCCAGGAGTGGATCGACACTGACGACGACGAGCTCGTGGACCTGCTGCCCGAGGGGCAGCTGCCGCCGGGTTGGCGGCACGTGCTCGACGCCTGGGATGCCACCGAGCGCCCGGTGTCGCTGGTCCACGCAGACGTGTCAGGCCTGCGCCGGATGGCGCTGTTCGACGTCGTCGTCAACAATGCCGACCGCAAGGCGGGCCATCTGCTGTCGGCCGGCGGAGTCGTGCGCGGATGTGACCACGGCCTGACGTTCCACGTCGAAGACAAGCTGCGCACCGTGCTGTGGGGCTGGGCCGGGGAGCCGCTCGACGACGCCGACCTGGAGCCGGTGCACCGGCTGTCCGCAGCCCTGCAGGGGGCCGGGAGCGGGGGCATGCGTGAGCTGCTGGGCAGCATGCTCGACCGGCACGAGCTGGGCCGGCTGAGGGCACGGTTGCGGGCCCTCGGCCAACGTCGCGCCTTCCCGCATCCGCCGGACAGCTGGCGGGCCGTCCCCTGGCCGATCTTCTGACCCGCTGCGGTTAGGGTTCGCCGCATGCGTGCCTGGGCGTCCGAGTCGGTCCCGTCGCTGGCCGTCCAGGGGCTGGGGACCGGCCGCGAGCTTTCGGTGCACGACACCGCTTCCGGAGGGCGCAGCCGGCTCGCGCCGCGCGATCATGCCGGTCTCTACGTCTGCGGCATCACCCCGTACGACGCCACGCATCTGGGCCACGCGGCCACCATGCTGGCCTTCGACCTGCTGCAGCGCGTCTGGCTCGATGCCGGTCTCGAGGTGACCTACACCCAGAACGTCACCGACGTTGACGACCCGTTGCTCGAACGTGCCGAGCGGGACGGCATCGACTGGCGTGACCTTGCCGAGCGTGAGGTGCAGCTGTTCCGCGGTGACATGGAGGCGCTGCGGCTGCTGGCCCCTCAGCACTACACCGGTGTCGTCGAGTCGATGGAGCTGGTGGTGGATGCGGTCGACCGGCTGCGCGCCGCCGGCGTCACCTACGAGGTGAACGGCGACACGTACTTCGAGGCTGCCTGCAGCGCGGGTTTCGGTTCGGTGAGCAACCTGGATGCCGCGACCATGCGAGAGCCCTTTGGCGAGCGCGGTGGTGATCCGGACCGCGCGGGCAAGCGCGACCCGCTCGACTGGCTGCTGTGGCGCGCCGAGCGGCCCCGCGAGCCCGCGTGGGACGCGCCGTTCGGGCGGGGGCGTCCCGGGTGGCACGTCCAGTGCGCTGCGATGGCAGTCGAGCACCTCGGCATGGGCTTCGAGGTGCAGGGCGGTGGGAGTGACCTGATCTTCCCGCACCACGAGATGTCGGCGGCCGAGGCCGAGGCCGCGTTCTCGTCGCAGCCGTTCGCGCAGGCGGACGTGCACGCCGGCATGGTCGGACTCGATGGGGAGAAGATGAGCAAGTCGCGCGGCAACTTGGTGCTGGTCTCCGACCTGCTGCATCGGGGGGTCGACCCGATGGCGCTGCGCCTGGCGCTGCTTGGCCACCACTACCGCGCCGATTGGTCGTGGACCGACGCCGACCTGTCTGCGGCTGAGGACCGCCTTGCCGCCTGGCGGGCCGTGATCGGCATCGGGTCCAGCGGCGATGCGGGTGCGGTGGTTGCGGCGATGCGCCTGGCGCTGGCCGATGACCTCGACGCGCCTGCTGCCCTGGCGGCCGTCGACGCCTGGGCCGCGTCCGCGCCGCACGGCGCCGACGCCGGGGGCGGCGGCGGTGGCGGCGATGGCCGTACGGTCAGGCTGGCCGTCGACGCCCTGCTCGGCGTCGCCCTCTAACCCGAGAAGACGTGGGGGTCAGCCGGGGTCGGTGTCGCTCTGGCGCCGCTTCAGGTAGCGCTCGAACTCCCTGGCGATCGCGTCGCCACTGGCGTCGGGAAGCTCGCTGGTGTCCAGCGCGGACTCCAGTGCTTGGACGTACTCAGCGACCTCGTCGTCCTTGCTCGCCAGCTCGTCGACGCCGCGCTCCCACGCCCGCGCCTCCTCGACGAGCTCGCCGACGTCGACCGGTGTCTCCAGGATGTCCTCGAGCCGGCCGAGCAGCGCGAGCGTCGCCTTCGGGCAGGGCGACTCCGCGACGTAGTGCGGCACGGCCGCCCACAGCGACAGGCTCGCGACGTCCGCCTGCGCGCAGAGGTCGTGCAAGACCCCGGTGATACCGGTCGGCCCCTCGTAGCGGGAGGGCTCGATGCCGAGCCGTTCCCCGAGCTCCGGTTGGCTCACCGACCCCGTCACCGGGATGGGGCGGCTGTGCGGGACGTCGGCCAGCAGGGCGCCGAGGGTGACCACGAGGCTCACCCCGAGCGTGTCCGCCATCCCCAGGATCTCTGCGCAGAACTGCCGCCACCGCAGGTTGGGCTCGATGCCGTGCACGAGCACCAGGTCGCGGCCTGCACCCGCCGGCCGGGCGACGTAGAGCCGGCTCGATGGCCACGTCACCACCCGCGCCCCATCGTCGTCGGTGCCCACGGTGGGTCGGGTCCGCTGGTAGTCGTAGTAGTCATCGGGATCGATCTCGGCCACCAGCTCGGCGTCCCACTGCTCGATCAGCCGCACGACCGTCGACGACGCCGCGTCGGCGGCGTCGTTCCAGCCCTCGAAGGCGGCGATCAGAACCGGATCGACCAGGTCGTCGACAAGCCCGCGGTCGCTCATCCGATCAGCCTACGACCTGCCGGGAGTCCGACACACGGTCGGCGCGTCCGGCCCACGGTCCGCCGAGTCCTAGGCTGTGTGCCATGACCTCTCACTCCGACGACCTCCGCCGTGCACTGCAGGAGCGCGTGGTCGTCGCAGACGGGGCGATGGGGACGATGCTCCAGGCGTACGACCTCGGCCTGGACGACTTCGAGGGGCACGAGGGCTGTAACGAGATCCTGTCGGTCACCAGGCCCGACGTGGTGTCGGCCATCCACGACGCGTACTTCGAGGTCGGTGCGGACTGCGTGGAGACGAACACCTTCGGGGCCAACTACGGCAACCTCGGCGAGTACGACATCACCGACCGCATCGGCGAGCTTGCGCACGCCGGCGCCCGGATCGCTCGCGAACGGGCCGACCACTGGTCGACGCCTGACCGGCCGCGCTGGGTGCTGGGCTCGGTCGGGCCCGGCACCAAGCTGCCGACCCTGGGGCACGTCGAGTTCGCCACGTTGCGCGACGCCTTCGCCGAGCAGGTGCGGGCGATGGTCGACGGCGGCGTCGACGCGGTGCTGGTCGAGACCGCCCAGGACCTGCTGCAGGCCAAGGCCGCGGTGATCGGTGCCCGCCGGGCGCTCAGCGCCGCCGGTGCCGACCTGCCGTTGATGGTGCACGTGACCGTCGAGACCACCGGGACGATGCTGCTCGGCACCGAGATCGGCGCTGCGCTCACCGCGCTCGAACCCCTCGACATCGACCTGATCGGGCTCAACTGCGCCACCGGGCCGGCCGAGATGAGCGAGCACCTGCGGCACCTGTCCCGGCAGGCGCGGATCATGCTCGGCTGCATGCCCAACGCCGGGCTGCCGCAGCTGACCGCCACCGGTGCCGCCTACCCACTCACTGCCGAGCAGCTCGCCGACGCGCTCGACACGTTCACCCGGGAGTACGGCCTCGGTCTGGTCGGCGGCTGCTGTGGCACGACGCCCGAGCACGTACGTCAGGTGGTCGACCGGGTGCGGGGTCGTGAGCTGGCCGCCAGGGAGCCGGTGAGCGAGGCGGGCGCGGCGTCGCTCTACCAGCACGTGCCGTTCCGGCAGGACACGGCGTACCTGTCCATCGGCGAGCGCACCAACGCCAACGGCAGCAAGGCGTTCCGGGAGGCGATGCTCGAGGGCCGGCTCGACGACTGCGTCGAGATCGCCCGCGCCCAGACCCGCGACGGGGCGCACCTGCTCGACCTGTGCGTGGACTACGTCGGCCGCGACGGTGTGGGCGACAGGAAGGACCTGGCCGTCCGGCTGGCGACGGCCTCGACGCTGCCGGTCGTGCTCGACTCCACCGAGCCGCCGGTCATCGAGGCCGGCCTCGAGCGGCTGGCCGGCCGTTCGCTGATCAACTCGGTCAACTACGAGGACGGCGACGGGCCGGGGTCGCGCTTCGCCCGCGTCATGCCGGTCGTGCGCGAGCACGGCGCTGCGGTGGTGGCCCTCACCATCGACGAGGAGGGGCAGGCGCGCACCGCGGAGTGGAAGGTGCGCGTGGCCGAGCGCCTGATCGCGGACCTGACCGGCAGCTGGGGGATGCGGGTCGAGGACATCGTCGTCGACTGTCTGACCTTCCCCATCACCACCGGGCAGGAGGAGACCCGCCGGGACGCTATCGAGACGATCGAGGCGATCCGCCAGCTCAAGGCCCGGCACCCCACCGTGCAGACCACGCTGGGTGTCTCCAACATCTCCTTCGGCGTCAACCCGGCGGCCCGCATGGTGCTCAACAGCGTCTTCCTGCACGAGTGTGTCGAGGCGGGCCTCGACTCCGCCATCGTGCACGCCGCCAAGATCCTGCCGCTGTCCCGGATCCCCGACGAGCAACGCGAGGTGGCGCTCGACCTGGTGTACGACCGGCGGCGCGAGGACTACGACCCGCTGCAGCGGCTGCTCGAGGTGTTCTCCGGCGTCACCGCGGCAGAGAGCAAGGCGGACCGCGCCGCCGAGCTGGCCGCCCTGCCGCTGCCCGAGCGGCTGCAGCGACGCATCGTCGACGGCGAGCGCAACGGCCTCACCGCCGACCTCGACGAGGCGCTCGACGAGGGGCGCCCCGCGCTCGGCATCGTCAACGAGGACCTGCTGGCGGGCATGAAGACCGTCGGCGTGCTGTTCGGCTCCGGCGAGATGCAGCTGCCATTCGTGCTGCAGTCGGCGGAGGTGATGAAGGCCGCCGTCGCGCACCTCGAGCCGCACATGGAGGCGACCGACGACCAGGGCAAGGGCACGATCGTGCTTGCCACGGTCAAGGGTGATGTCCACGACATCGGCAAGAACCTCGTCGACATCATCCTCACCAACAACGGCTACACCGTCGTCAACCTGGGCATCAAGCAGCCGGTCAACTCGATCCTCGAGGCGGCCGAGGAGCACCAGGCCGACGTCATCGGGATGTCCGGCCTGCTGGTGAAGAGCACCGTCATCATGCGCGAGAACCTCGAGGAGCTCAACCAGCGAGGGCAGGCTTCTCGCTTCCCCGTGATCCTCGGTGGTGCAGCCCTGACCCGCGCGTTCGTCGAGGAGGACCTGGCCAGCCTGTACGAGGGCGAGGTCCGCTACGCCCGCGACGCCTTCGAGGGGCTGCGGCTGATGGACGCGCTGGTCGCGGTGCGTCGCGGCGTACCAGGAGCGACGCTGCCCGAGCTGCGGACCAGGCGGGTTCGCCGGGTGGACCGCGCCGACGACGCGCCGATCGAGGTGCCCGCACGCTCGGACGTCGCCCTCGACAACCCGATCCCCACCCCGCCGTTCTGGGGCTCGCGCATCGTCAAGGGCATCGCGCTGGCCGAGGCGTCGGACTGGCTCGACGAGCGCGCGACGTTCATGGGCCAGTGGGGGTTGCGGGGCGCTCGCGGTGGGGGCGGGCCCTCGTACGAGGAGCTGGTGGAGACCGAGGGCCGGCCCCGGCTGCGCGCGCTGCTGGAGCGGGTGCACACCGACAAGGTGATGGAGCCTGCGGTCGTCTACGGATACTGGCCGTGCTGGTCGGAGGGCGATGACGTCGTCGTGCTCGACCCCGAGACCCAGTCCGGGGAGATCGCCCGCTTCACGTTCCCGCGCCAGCGCCGCGACCGATTCTTGTGCCTGGCCGACTTCATCCGGCCGAAGGACGCCGGGGAGATCGACGTGATCGGCTTCCACCTGGTCACCATGGGTGGCCGGGTGGCCGAGGTGACCGCGGAGATGTTCGAACGCGATGCCTACCGGGACTACCTCGAGCTGCACGGATTGTCGGTGCAGCTCACCGAGGCGCTTGCCGAGCGCTGGCACGCCCGCGTGCGCGCCGAGCTGGGCATCGACGGCGGTGACGCGCCCGCGTTGGCCGGCATCCTCAAGCAGGGCTACACCGGGGAGCGGTACTCGTTCGGCTACCCCGCCTGCCCCGACCTGGAGGACCGGGCCACGCTCGTCCGCCTGCTCGAGCCGGAGCGGATCGGCGTGACCTTGTCAGAGGAGCTGCAGCTGCACCCCGAGCAGTCCACCGATGCGCTGATCCTCCACCACCCCGAGGCGACCTACTACAACGCCCGCTGACCCCGGCCGGGTTGACGGTGGCTGTGCCGTCGCCTCGGTGCTGGACCGGCCGTGACCCACTCGTGACATCGCAGGTGTTCCGGGAGCGATCCGCGCGTGCCAGGATCACGTACGGTTCAGCGCGGCGATCCGCGCGAAGACGACAACGACGAGGTGACTGACGATGCGGAGCAGGAGACTGACGGCAACAATCGGGGCGGGTGTGCTCGTGGGCGCTCTCGCTGCCTGCGGGGGCGACAGCTCGAGCGGGTCCGGAGGCTCAGGCGGGTCCGACAGCTCCGGCGACGCTGCATCGGGCGAGCCGTGGATCCTTGGGACCACCGACACCGTCACCGCACTGGACCCGGCCGGTTCGTACGACCTGGGCTCGTGGACGCTCTCGTACAACATCTACCAGACCCTCATGACGATCCCGGCGGGGGAGAACACCCCGCAGCCGGATGCGGCCGAGAGCTGCGACTATGACGACCCCAAGACCTACACCTGCACGCTGCAGGACGGTCTGACGTTCTCCAACGGCAACGAGCTGACCTCCAGCGACGTCAAGTTCTCGATCGATCGGAACATCGACATCGCGAACCCGAACGGCGCATCGGGCCTGCTGGCGTCGGTCAAGTCCATCGACACCCCCGACGACAAGACGGTCACCTTCAACCTGGCCCAGCCCGACACCACGTTCCAGTTCGTGCTGACGACGGCGACCGCGTCGATCGTCGACGAGGACACGTTTCCTGCCGGCAAGCTGCTCGACGACACGGACGTGGTGGGCTCCGGCCCGTTCGCGCTCGAGCAGTACAAGGCGGGCGAGCAGGCCGTGCTCGCGGCCAACGACAGCTACCAGGGAGCCAACGAGCCGAAGTCCGCGCAGGTGTTCGTGCAGTACTTCGGCGAGTCCTCGGCGCTGAAGCTGGCGGCCCAGGAGAACGAGGTCGACGTCGCCTGGCGGAGCCTGAGCCCGACCGACGTCAACGACCTCAAGGGTCAAGACAGCGTCGACGTCATCGAGGGCGAGGGTTCGGAGATCCGCTACTACGTGTGGCAGCTGTCCAACCAGACCGCCAAGGACGTGGCCACCCGCCAGGCCGTCGCGCAGATCATCGACCGGGAAGCGATCGCCGAGCGTGCCTACGACGGCACCGTCAAGCCGTTGTACTCGATCGTGCCGCCGGGCTTCCCCGGCCAGGTCCAGGCCTTCCAGGACAAGTACGGCGCGCCGGACGTCGACGCGGCGAAGCAGATCCTGGACGACGCCAAGATCAAGACACCGGTCGACCTGACCCTTGGCTACACACCCACGCACTACGGACCCAATGCGGTCGACGAGGCCTCGGAGCTGGCCGACCAGCTCAACGCCTCCAAGCTGTTCGACGTGAAGCTCCAGGACGCGGAGTGGGAGGAGTACCAGAGCCTGTACAAGGAGGGGGCTTACGACCTGTTCCACCTCGGCTGGTTCCCCGACTTCCTGGACGCAGACAACTACCTGTCGCCGTTCGTGGTCGACGGTGGGTTCTACGAGAACAACTACTCCAGCCCCGAGGCCAACAAGCTCGTCGCTGCCGAGCAGGAGGCGTCCGATCCCGCCCAGCGCGAGGAGAGCTTCGCCAAGCTGCAGGACCTGGTGGCTGCAGATGTGCCGCTGATCCCGAGCTGGGTGGGCCTGAACACGGCCATCACCGGCCCGGGGATGCAGGGCGTCGGGGACACGCTCGACCCGTCGTTCATCTTCCGCTTCTGGACCATCACCAAGAGCGGCTGAGTGTGCCTGGGTCCGCACCTGACAGACGAGGACGGGCCGGATGAGCCCAGGTTCGCTGCCGCGCTACATCGTGCAGCGGCTGGTGCTCATCGTCCCGATGATCTGGGTCATCCTGTCGCTGGTGTTCCTCGTGCTCAGGGTTGCACCCGGCGACCCGGTCACCGCTGCGGTCGGGGACCGGCTCAACGCCGAGGCGCTGGCCGAGCGTCGGGCAGCGCTGGGTCTGGACCGCCCGATGTGGCAGCAGTACCTGGAGTACCTGGGCAACGTGGCGCGCCTGGACTTCGGGCAGACCATCTCGGACAACATCCCGGTCATCGACATCGTCCGCGACAATGGTGGGGCCACCCTGACGCTGGCCGTTGCCGGTCTGCTGTTCGCCCTGGTGGTCGGGGTGCCGCTCGGCGCAATCGCCGGTAGACGACGCGACAGCATCAGTGACGTCGGCATCCGGCTCTTCGGCGTGGTCACCTACGCCGCGCCGGTGTTCTTCGTCGGCCTGCTGGCCAAGCTGCTGTTCTCGGTGCAGCTCGGCTGGTTCCCCACCTCCGACATCGCGACACCGATCACGAAGTTCCAGGTCGAGACCAAGACCCGGATCCTTTTGTTGGACGCGGCACTGGGCGGTGACACCGAGGCCATCCTCGACATCCTGCATCACCTGGTGCTGCCCGGGATCACCCTCGGACTGCTGCTGTGCGGTGTCTTCATCCGGCTGGTTCGGGTGAACATGCTGCAGTCGTTGAAGGCCGACTACGTGGAAGCCGCCCGCGCCCGGGGGATCAAGGAACGCCGGGTCACCTCGGCGTACGCGTTCCGCAACGCCCTCGTCCCGTTCGTCACCGTGCTCGGCCTCCAGATCGCCCTGCTGCTCGCCGGTGCGGTGCTGACGGAGTCCACGTTCAACTGGCCGGGGCTGGGTACCCGCCTCATCGACTACATCACCGCACGGGACTATGTCGCCGTGCAGGGGATCGTGACGCTGTTCGCTGTCGTCGTCGTGCTCATCAGCCTGCTCGTCGACATCGTCAACGCCCTGATCGACCCGAGGATCCGCTACTGATGGCGGGCTCCACGACCTCGACATCAGGGGCGTCGCGTCCGCGCACCCGCAGCGCTGTGCGCTGGCTGCTGTCACCGATCACGAGCACCACCGGGGTGGCCCGGTGGATCCTGGTCGCCGGCCTGCTGCTGACGACCGTGTTCGTGGTGGCAGCCGTGTTCGCCCCGTGGCTCGCACCGTACGACTTCGCCCAGAAGCGGCTCGCCGACGGCGAGCCCTTCCCGAAGATGACCGCGCCCGGGGGAGACCACCTGCTGGGCACCAACGACCAGTTCTTCGACGTCTTGTCGCGAATCGTGTGGGGCAGCCGGACCGCGGTCGAGGTCGTCCTGCTCTCGATCGCTGCCTCACTGGTGCTCGGCGTCCCCCTCGGACTGGTCAGTGGCTACCTCGGCGGCTGGCTGGACCGCGTGCTCCTGCTCGTCATGGATGCACTGTTTGCCTTCCCCTCGCTGCTGCTCGCGATCGTGTTCGCGTTCCTGCTCCGGGATGTGCTCGGCGGCACGCTGCTGGCCGACCTGCTGGGCGTCGGAGTGACGTCCGCAGCGCTGTCGTTGACGGTCATCTACATCCCGCAGTACTACCGGGTCGTCCGCAACACCACCGTGAGCGCGCGGGAGGCGACCTACGTCGAGGCCGCTCGTGCCATTGGCGCCAACCGCTGGACCGTCATGCGGTCGTACCTGTTCCCCAACGTCATCTCCAGCGTCCCGGTGATCGGCACCCTGAACGCCGCCGACGCCATCGGCACGCTCGCGGCACTGGGTTTTCTCGGGCTGGGGATCCAGCCGCAGGAAGCCGCCGAGTGGGGCTACGACCTCAACCGGGCCCTCGATGACACGTCGGCAGGCATTTGGTGGACCGGTCTCTTCCCAGGTCTTGCCATCGTCCTGCTGGTCACCGGCCTGACCCTGGTCGGCGAGGGTCTGAACGAGACGATCAACCCGACGCTGCGGCGCCGCAAGCTCGTGCCGGTGGTCCTGCCGCCCCGAGATGGGGAGGAGCGGTCATGAGCGGGTCGAGACCAGCAGCGTCGGGGTCCGCCGAGGTGGTCGTGTCGGCCGAACAGCTGCGGATCTGGTACGGCACCGACCGCGGCCCCGTGCGCGCCGTCGACGGGGTCTCCTTCGAGCTGCGGGCCGGGGAGACGCTCGGACTGGTCGGCGAGTCCGGCTGCGGCAAGTCCACGCTGGGGCGCGGCCTGCTGGGCCTGCTCCCGGACGGCAGCAAGATGGACGGGACCCTCCGGTACAAGGGCCAGGACATCCTGGCCATGCCGATCAAGCAGCGGAACGCGATGCGGGGCAGCGACCTCGCGATGATCTTCCAGGAACCGCTCACGCGGTTGAACCCGCTGATGCGCATCCGCGAGCACTTCGAGGAGGCGCTGCGCACCCACGAGCCCGGGGTCGGCAAGCGCGAGCTGCGCCGCCGGTCGATGGACGTGCTGCGACGGATCGGGATCCCGCCGACCCGCTACGAGTCCTACCCGCACGAGTTCTCTGGCGGGATGCGGCAACGGCTGATGATCGCGCTCGCCTTGGCCCTGCGGCCGGCCTTCATCGTCGCCGACGAGCCGACCACAGCGCTCGACGTCCTCGTCGAGGCGCAGATCATCAAGATGCTGCACGACCTGCGTGGCGAGATCGACACGGCCATGCTGCTGATCACGCACAACCTGGGCATCATCGCCGAGGCATGCGACCGGGTCGCGGTGATGTACGCCGGCGAGATCGTCGAGATCGGGGACGCCCGCGATGTCTTCCGGGAGCCGCATCACCCCTACACGCGGGAGCTGCTTCGTTCCACGATCTCGCTGTCCACCACCGGGCTGAACTACATCCCCGGCGCGCCGCCGGACCTGGTGGAACCGCCCAGCGGTTGCCACTTCCACCCACGATGCCCCGACGCCATGCAGATCTGCACCACGACGTCCCCGCCTGTCGTCGGGTCACCGTCGGGGACCCTCGCCGCGTGCTGGCTGCAGGCCCCGGACGACATCCCGGCCGGCGACGACGCACCCCTCCAGCGGCAGGAGATCAGCGATGCCGACGAGGCCTGAGGTCAGCGCACCGACCGAGCCGCTGGTCGACGTGGACGGGCTCGAAGTGCACTTTCCGTTGCAAGGCAGCAGCGTGGCCCGGCTGTTCGGCCGGGACACCGGCCACGTACGCGCAGTGGACGGTGTGGACCTGCAGCTGCGCCCTGGCGAGGTGGTGGGTCTGGTGGGCGAGTCCGGCAGCGGCAAGACCACCCTCGGTCGCGCGCTGTTGGGACTCGTCCAGCCCACCGGCGGCCGCATCCGGTACGGCGGCAACGACATCACCCGGTTACGGGGGCGCGAGCTGCGCTCCCTGCGCACCGACCTGCAGATGGTTTTCCAGGACCCCAACGCCGCGCTCAACCCGGCCATGACGATCGCGCAGCAGGTCGGCCACCCGCTCCGCATCCACGGCCTCGCCAAGGGACGCGACGACCTGCGCCGCAAGGTCTCGCAATCCCTCGAACGGGTGGGGCTCGCGCCCGTGGAGCGGTTCCTCGACAAGTACCCGTCCGACCTGTCCGGCGGGCAGAAGCAGCGCGCGGTGATTGCACGTGCCATCATCACCGGCCCACGGCTGCTGATCGCGGACGAGCCGATCTCGATGCTGGACATGAGCGTCCGCAGCAAGATCCTGCAGCTGATGCTCGACCTGAAGAACGACTTGGGGCTCACCTACGTCTACATCACCCACGACCTCGCCAGCGCGAAGTTCTTCTGCGACCGGGTGGCGATCATGTACCTCGGTCGCATCGTCGAGATCGGGGACACCGCGGAGATCTTCCGCGACCCCAAGCACCCCTACACCCAGGCGCTGCTCGCTGCGATCCCCGACCCGGACCCGGATCGCGCCCTGCCGCGGGACCTGCCGCGCGGTGAGATCCCGGACGCGGCCCGTCCCCCGGCCGGCTGCGCCTTCCACCCGCGTTGCGCGAAGGCGTTCGACGTGTGCGGCTGGGAGCCGCGCGACCTACAGACCCTGCTCGAGACCCACTGGGCACACGTGCCCGTCGAGGAGTTCGAAACCGAACGCGCCATCGTCGGGGACCTCTCGGGCCTGGACGCGCCGTCGGACCGAGCGGTGCTGCGATCTGGCCCCGAGGGCACGGGCGGTCAGGTGCGCGCACTGCTCGATCGGCTCGAGGCCGACGAGCCTGAGGAGCCGTTCTGGAGCGGGGTCCGATCGGTCGACGAAGACGGTGACGAGGTGATCGTGTACTTCGCCGACGGTCAGGATCCCGCGCTGCGGGAC
This sequence comes from Propionibacteriales bacterium, assembly GCA_038233135.1. Classification (GTDB taxonomy): domain Bacteria; phylum Actinomycetota; class Actinomycetes; order Propionibacteriales; family Nocardioidaceae; genus JACCVL01. Next base: position 3,985 of record JBBSMN010000039.1, on the reverse strand, counting down.
GCGTCGGGTGTGCGGGTCGCCTGCCACCTCTACCCCGACTGATCACCCTCCACCGCGGGCAGCGGCGGTGGCGTCCCGCCGTACTCCGGGCACACCGCCTGGTGCGCGCACCAGCCGCACAGCGCGGACTTGCGCGGCCGCCAGTCACCACTCTGGGTCGCTCTGGAGATCGCCGCCCACAGGGCGTCGAGCTTGCGCTCGGTGGCGAGCAGGTCTGCCTCGTCGGGCACGTAACGGACCACCTCGCTGTTGCCCAGGTAGACCAACTGCAGCAGCGCCGGGATGACCCCGCGGGTGCGCCACAGCACCAAGGCGTAGAACTTCATCTGGAACAGGGCCTTTGCTTCGAAGTGCTCGCCGGGTGACCGGCCGGTCTTGTCGTCGACGACCCGGATCGCACCGGTCGAGGCGACGTCGACGCGGTCCACGATGCCGCGCAGGAGCAGCCGGGAGTCGAGCACGTGCTCGACGTAGAGCTCGCGCTGGGCCGGCTCGAGCAGGGTGGGATCCTCGAGGGTGAACCAGGTGGCCAGCAGCGCACGGCACTGGGTGAGGAAGGCATTGCGGTCGAACGGCTCGGCGTCCCCGGGTGGGGCGAACATCTCCGCCACCCTTTGGTCGGTCGCCAGCACCTCGTCCAGCACCGGCTCCAGCAGCGCCTCGGCCTCGGCCGGCACCCGGCGCCGCGCCGGCAGGTCGAAGATCCGCTCGAGCACGGCGTGCACCAGGGACCCCCGGAAGGCTGCCGGGTCGGCGGGCTCCGGCAGCTTGTCGATCGTGCGGAAGCGGTAAAGCAGGGGGCAGCTCATGAAGTCGGCCGCGCGCGACGGTGACAGGCTGCCCACGGGGGCAGCCCCTGGCCGGGCGGGCTCGGTCACCGAAGCAGTCATACAGGCACCCTAGAAGCCCGCACCGACAACTCGGGGGGAATGGTCGGGCGGCTAGCGTGGGTACATGAGCCAGCCCGGTCCACCCGCCAGCCGGCCCGGGATCGTGCAGCTCGGCACGGTGGCCGGGGTGCCGGTGTTCGTGCGCACGTCGTGGTTCGTGGTGGCCGCGCTCATCGCGTTCTTGATGGGGCCGCGCATCGAGGCCGTCCAGCCTGGTCTCGGCGCGCTGTCCTACGTTGCCGGCGCCGCGTTCGCGGTGCTGCTGTACCTCTCGGTGCTGCTGCACGAGATCTCACACGCGCTCGCTGCCAAGGCGTACGGGATGCCGGTCCGGTCGGTCGAGCTGCACTTCCTCGGTGGTGTCACCGAGATCGCGGAGGAGGCCACGACGGCCGTACGCGAGGCGGTCGTCGCCGTCGTCGGGCCGCTGACCTCGCTGGCCGTCGGCGTGGTGGCCTACCTGGCGGTCCCGCTCGCGCCGGGCGGGTTGCCGACCTTCGCCCTGCAGGCCCTCGCCGGCGCCAACTTCATCATCGGCGTCCTCAACCTGCTCCCCGGACTCCCGCTGGACGGCGGCCGAGTGCTGCGCGCCCTGATCTGGGGCGCCACCGGACGCCCGCTCACGGGCACGCTCGTCGCCGGGTGGACCGGCCGCGGGCTGGCGGTGCTGGTGCTGTTCTACCCGTTCGTGCTGGCCCGGCTGGGCGGCGCGCAGCCGCAGGTCGTCGACATAATCTTCGCGGTGATCATCGCTGCGTTCTTGTGGACCGGCGCCACCCAGGCTGTCTCGCAGGCCAAGGTCCGGCAGCGCCTGCCCACCCTGCACGCACGGTCGTTGGCCCGCCCGGCCCACCCCGTTGCGCACGAGCTGCCGTTGGCAGAGGCCGTGCGGCAGGCTCAGGCTGAGCACGCCGGCGGGTTGGTGGTGGTGGCGAGCGACGGCAGGCCGGTCGGCATCGTCAACGAGCAGGCCGTACAGGCGACCCCGGCCGATCGCCGACCGTGGGTGTCGGTCGGGTCGCTCGCCCGTGCGATTGAGCCGGGGCTGCTGCTGTCGGCGGATCTGGCCGGAGAGGACCTCGTCCGCGCACTCCAGCACACCCCCGCCAGCGAGTACGCCCTCGTCGAGGGCGACGGTTCGCTGTTCGGACTGCTTGTCACCTCAGACGTCGACCGGGCGTTCAGCCGTGCCTGATCCTGTCTAGGGTTGCGCGTCATGGCGACCGGTGCGGGTGACACCTGGGCCGGGGTACGGCGCGGACCGTTCCGTGCCGGCGACTGGGCCCGCCTCACCGACGCCAAGGGTCGGCGGCACAACATCCGCCTGGCGGTGGGGGAGAGGTTCTTCACCAACAAGGGTGCTATCGACCACGACGCGCTCATCGGGAGCACGGAGGGGGTGGTCGTCAGCTCGTCGGGCGGCGCACCCTACCTCGCCTTCAGGCCACTGCTGGGTGAGTACGTCGTGTCCATGCCGCGTGGTGCGGCGGTCATCTATCCCAAGGACGCCGCCCAGATCGTCGCGTCGGCCGACGTGTTCCCAGGAGCGCACGTGGTCGAGGCGGGCGCCGGGTCTGGCTCCTTGACTGCCCACCTGCTCCGTGCGGTCGGACCGCAGGGGCACGTCTCCTCATACGAACGGCGGCCCGATTTCGCCGCGGTCGCCGAGGCGAACGTGGACCAGTTCTTCGGCGGTCGGCACCCCGCCTGGCAGCTGAGCGTCGGTGACCTGCTCGACCTGCTGCCCGCCTCCGACGACCGGGACGTCGACCGTGTGGTGCTCGACATGCTGGCCCCCTGGGACTGCGTCGACGTCGTGGCCGACGCGCTCGTTCCCGGCGGCATCGTGTGCGTCTACGTGGCCACCACCACCCAGCTCAGCTGGGTGGTCGAGACGTTGCGCGCGCACGGCGGGTTCACCGAACCGTACGCCTGGGAGAGCCTGGTGCGCTCCTGGCACCTGGAGGGGCTTGCCGTTCGCCCCGACCACACGATGGTCGGGCACACCGCGTTCCTGGTGACAGCTCGGCGGATGGCTCCGGGTCACTCGCCACCGATGCGCAGGCGGCGCCCGGCGCCTGGCGCGTACGGGCCGGACTACACCGGGCCGCGACCACCGGACCTGCCCGGCTGATCGGCCGTTCGTCGCGCCTCCATGACGATCCGGTCACAGCCGCGCGCGAGGCGTCCGTGGTCCGCCCGCACGCCCGATCTGCGGGGTAGGGTCGCAAAGGTCTGCTGAACGTACCGACGGAGGTGGCCCTGCATGAGTCCCACCGACGAGTCTCGCTCGCCCAGGGAGCTGGCCGGCGAGGTGACCTACCTGCGCGCCGAGGTGGAGCATCTGCGGCGCCGGCTGTCCGGTGCGCCCGGCGAGGCACGCGCCGTCGAGTCGCGGCTGAGCGAGACGCAGGCCCGGCTGTCCAGTGTCACCGCACAGAACGACCGGCTGGCGAGCACCCTGCGCGAAGCCCGCGACCAGATCACCTCGCTGAAGGAGGAGGTCGACCGGCTGGCCCAGCCGCCCGCCGGCTACGGCACCTTCATCGAGGGCCACGACGACGGCACCGTTGACGTGTTCACGGGCGGGCGCAAGATGCGGGTGGCGGTCAGCCCGACGGTCGAGGCGGACGAGCTCCAACGCGGCCAGGAGGTCATGCTCAACGAGGCGCTCAACGTGGTCGCAGCCGAACGGTTCGAGAACATCGGCGAGGTCGTGATGCTCAAGGAGGTGCTCGCCGACCGCGAGCGTGTCCTCGTGATCGGCAACGCAGACGAGGAGCGGGTGGTGCGGCTCGCCGCGCCGCTGCACGAGACCAAGCTGCGCGCCGGCGACTCGCTGCTGCTGGACGCCCGCGCCGGATACGTCTATGAGAAGGTGCCGAAGTCGGAGGTCGAGGAGCTCGTTCTCGAGGAGGTGCCCGACATCGACTACCTCAGCATCGGTGGCCTGGGCAACCAGATCGAGCAGATCCGCGACGCCATCGAGCTGCCCTACCTGCACCCCGACCTGTTCACCGAGCACCAGCTGAAACCGCCCAAGGGGATCTTGCTGTACGGCCCGCCGGGGTGCGGCAAGACGCTGATCGCCAAGG
>JBBSMN010000038.1:0-17282 GCA_038233135.1 Propionibacteriales bacterium | reverse complement strand
CGCCACCCCCGTGTGCGCCGCCATCAGGTGGGCCATCGCGTAGGTACTCACCAGATCACGAGTCATGTCGGTCTCCCTGCCCCGGGTTGCCCGGTCTGCTCGGGCTGTCCACCCTACCTGCCGCGAAATGAATGAGCGGGTTGTTCCGCTTGTCCAGGTGGGGAGATTCCCCACCTGCTTCAAGCTCGGCTCGTACCGACGCTGCCTCGTCGCTCCATTCGTGTACGGCTCCTGGAAGCTCGACCCGCGCACTCCCGGCGTCGAGTGGCGACCTGGAACGAACACCGTCTCGGCCCGCTGGTGCCGGGGGACAGGCTCGCATCCGCGGCCGGGCTGCCGTTGTGGCGTCGCCGTAATCATGGAGGAACGTCTGGGCCGGCCCGGTGCCGCACTGGCACCCCGAGCACGAGGGACGCGCGACTCACTCGCCCGTCGGTACCGAGTGGACGTGACCGTCCTGCCTGACGTGCGGTGAGCCCCCCCCCCCGCTCCTAGGCTGCGGCCTCGACGACCTTCCGCGCGTAGGCGCGCACAGCGGCCGGGGGGATGACGATCTGGCCGTCGATGTGGCCCGACGGTAGTTCGCCGGCCTTGCACAGTCGCCAAACGGCGCCGGGTGCAACGCCGAGCATGTGCCCGGCGGTCACGCAGCTGATCAGCAGCGGCGGCTCGGCGCCGGGGGTGCGTGAGAAGGTGGTGCGCATGGTCTGACCTCCTTGTCAGGTTAGGCCTAGGCCCCGTCCGGCGTGTCTGCGCCGGGTGGGGCCGCGTGACGGTGGTGGCACGCTGCGCTCAGCGTAGGCGACGCTGGTCCGGCTGTCACTAGTTGCGGTCAGTCCAGGATATTTCGGCGTACAGCGGTCGTGACAAGCCCCTGACCTGTAGCGATACCCCGAGAGTCGCACAGCGTACAGGCGTCCCTACTGCGGGACTACCTGGACTGAGTCACACGCCCTGCCCTCGATCTGCAGGCGGTGCAGCCGTAGGTCGGTCGGTGCGACTACGCTGGCACCAACGAGGAGGCGCTATGGGCATCATGAGCAAGATCACCAAGTCCGGCATCGCCAAGAAAGCGGTGGACCAGGCGCGCAAGCCGGAGAACAAGGCCAAGATCCAGCGCGGTGTGGACAAGGCCAAGACCTACGCCGCGCAGCGCAAGGGCAAGAGCACCGGCTGATCCCCAGTTCGCCGGCACACGTACAGGCACAGACAGCGAGGCCCCGGATCGAGCCGATCCGGGGCTGCGCTCTGTCGACTACTCGGGGTCGACTACTCGGGGCCGACTGCTCGGGCGGCTGCGCCCGAGGTCAACTCTGGGTCAGCTGCCGGGACCTGCCGAAGGGGTTGCCTCCAGCCGCTCGGTCTCGTCCTGGATGGTTGTCGCCACTGCACGGAGGGCGTTGTTGTGCTCGCGCCCGTGGTGGGCGCAGAAGAACAGCTCCGCGCCGCTGGGCATCTCGACACGCAGGTAGGCCTGCGCGCCGCACCGGTCGCAGCGGTCCGCGGCGGTGAGGGCTGGACTCGGAGCAACTGCAGTCGTCACGTGTGACCTCGTTTCCGTCTCGGTTCGAAGAGTCCCAGGCCTTGGACCCTGAGCTCTCACAGACTCCAACATCGAACCACGCTTCAGGCTTCCCGCTGTGCACTTCCCTGCATGTGACGCGCGACGATCCTGTCACGATTCTAACGACACCGCCTTCATCGCCGGCCGTCTACAGTTGTTCGATACTGCCCCGGCCTTGGTGTGGCCGCCAACTCATCCTCGCACCGTGGACCCGTTCGGGTGTGCAGCGTCCACGCCACGCCCGAGAAGTCTGACCGTCCGGATGAGGCTCGTGACCGGCTCGGCGCGGCTGCCCAGCCGGTGCGACCGCCCTGGATAGTCTGCCCGCACACCACCCGAACCGGAGCCCTGCATGGACACCGCCTACACCGCCCGCAACCTCCTCGTCCTGGAGGGGTTGGAGGCTGTCCGCAAGCGACCGGGCATGTACGTCGGGTCCACCGACACGCGGGGGTTGATGCACTGCCTGTGGGAGATCATCGACAACGCCGTCGACGAAGCACTGGCCGGCGTCTGCACCCGCATCGAGGTGGTGCTGCACGGCGACGGATCGGTGGAGGTGAGCGACGACGGCCGCGGCATCCCGGTCGACACCGAGCCCAAGACCGGCCTGTCCGGCGTCGAGGTCGTCTTCACCAAGCTGCATGCCGGCGGCAAGTTCGGCGGCGGCTCGTACGTTGCCACCGGCGGTCTGCACGGTGTGGGCGCCTCGGTCGTCAACGCGCTGTCCGCCCGCCTCGACGTGGAGGTCGACAAGGGGGGGGCGCGGTGGGCGGCATCCTTCCGGCGCGGTGCCAGGGGCCGCTTCGACGGCGCCGGGCCGGATGCTGCGTTCGTCCCGGGCGATGGTCTCGACAAGGTCAAGCGCATGCGCAAGGAGGTGACCGGCACGCGGGTGCGCTACTGGGCTGACCCGCAGGTGTTCGTCAAGGGCGCCGACTTCGCCTACGACGAGCTGGTCACCCGTGCTCGCCAGACCTCCTTCCTGGTGCCGGGCCTCGAGCTCGCCATCTGTGACAAGCGCGACCTCCACGGTCGCGGGCCCCGTGAGGAGTGCTTCAAGCACGTCGGTGGGATCGGGGAGTTCTGCGAGTTCCTCGCCCCCGACGAGGCCGTGACCGGGGTGCTGCGACTGCGCGGCAACGAACACTTCACCGAGACGGTGCCGGTGCTCGACGACGCCGGGCACATGGCCCCGCAGGACGTCGATCGCGACGTGGTGGTCGACGTCGCGCTGCGGTGGGGTGCCGGCTGGGACACCGAGCTGCGCTCGTTCGTCAACATCATCGCCACCCCGAAGGGCGGCACTCACGTCAACGGTTTTGAGCGTGGCCTCACCAAGACGGTCAACGACGCCCTGCGGCAGGCACGACTGCTCAAGAACGGCGACCCGGACGTCACGAAGGACGACGTGCTCGAGGGGCTCACGGGCGTCGTGACGGTGCGCCTGGCCGAGCCGCAGTTCGAGGGACAGACCAAGGAGGTGCTGGGCACCCCGGCGGTGAGTCGCATCGTGAACAAGATCGTCAGCACCGAGCTGAAGGCGTTCCTGAGCTCGACGAGACGGGCCGACAAGGCAGCAGCCCGTGCGGTGCTCGACAAGGTGTTGAGCGCAGCGCGTACGCGGCTGATGGCGCGCCAGCAGCGCGACAACCAACGCCGCAAGAACGCTCTGGAGTCCAGCGCGCTGCCGGCCAAGCTCGCCGACTGCCGCAGCAACGACACCGAGCGCTCGGAGCTGTTCATCGTCGAGGGCGACTCGGCGCTCGGCACCGCCAAGCTGGCCCGAGACGCCGGCTATCAGGCTTTGCTGCCCATCCGGGGCAAGATCCTCAACGTCCAGAAGGCCTCCACCGGTGACATGCTCAAGAACGCCGAGTGCGCGGCCATCATCCAGGTCATCGGTGCCGGACGCGGCCGCACGTTCGACCTGGAACAGGTGCGCTACGGGCGGATCATCTTCATGGCAGACGCCGACTCCGACGGCTCGCACATCAGGTGCCTGCTGGCGACGCTGCTGTTCCGCTACATGCGCGAGCTGGTCGACCAGGGTCGGGTCTACGCCGCCGTCCCACCGTTGCACCGCATCGAGGTGGCGGCGCCACGCAAGGGGCAGGACAGGTACATCTACGCCTACACCGACGCCGAGCTGCAGCGCCGGATGGCCGAGCTCACCCGCCGCGGCCAGCGCTGGAAGGACCCGATCCAGCGCTACAAGGGGTTGGGGGAGATGGATGCCCACCAGCTGGCCGAGACCACGATGGACCCGCGGCGGCGCACCCTGCGGCGCATCACGGTCGACGACGCGGCGGCCGCCGATGCGGTGTTCGAGCTGTTGATGGGGGGCGACGTCGCCCCGCGCAAGGAGTTCATCGTCGCCAACGCCTACGAGCTGGACGCCGACCGCATCGACGTCTGACGCGCGCCCGCGAAGACCGCGAGCGCCAACCCGCCGGCCAGCAACGCGCAGCCGGCCGCGCCGAGGAAGACCACCTCGAGCTGTTCGAGCCCGGCCGCGCGCAGGGCCTGGCCGTACTCTGGGCACGAGGTCGGGTCGTCCGGGCACAGCTCGGCCACCGGCGGGATGTCCTCGGCGACGGCGTAGAAGCGCCGGAGGCCGAGCGCGGTGAGGACCGAGATGCCGACCAGCATCCCGACCATCCGAGCCACCACCAGCATGGCGCTGGCGACGCCGTGCACCTCCCGCACGGTGGCGGCGAGCAGGGCGGCGTTGACCGGTGCGAGCGCCAGGCCGAAGCCGAGGCCGGCAAGCACCAGCGGGACCGTCGCGAGCGCTGAGCGCAGAGCGTCGGTGTCCCAGGCGGACATCCACGCGAATCCGGCGGCTGCCAGCACCATGCCGGCGGCCGTCAACGGACCGGCTCCGAGGCGGCGGACGAGCAGGCCACCCAGCACGGCGCCGACGGGCAGGGCGGCGAGGAAGCGCACCAGCACGAGCGCCGCGGCGAGCTGGGAGTCGCCATAGATCGTCAGCCGGGCGACGAAGGGGACGTCCACCAGCGCCGCGATCAGCGCAGCGCCCACCAGGAACGACACGGCCACCGCCCCCCACGCAGCCGGTGCGCGCAGTGCGCCGCGCGGCACCAGCGGGTGCGTCGCGGTCCGCTGGCGCCAGCCGAAGCCGAGCGCCCCGACCGCTCCCGCCAGCAACCACCAGGCACCGGCGGTGGTCAGCACCGCCACCTGCGGGTCGGCCGACGCGAACGCCACGACGACCCCCGCCAGCGCGACCGCGAGCAGCAGCGCGCCGAGCAGGTCGATCTGGGCCAGCACGGCCGCCCAGCGGAACCACGCCAGCAGGGGTCGCGACGCGCTCAGCTGCCGGACCGCGAAGGCGCCGACCAGCACGTACACCCCGACAGCCAGCGGGGTCGCCCAGCGCGAGTCACCGGTGAGTGGCAGGAACGCCTGTCCCCAGAACACGTCGGTGACCAGGGCGTCGGGCTCGCGCAGCACCGTGGCGATGGCGGCGAGGGCCAGTGCGGCGAGCAGTGCGCCGACCCAGTCCGGTCGGTGCCGAGGCTGCCGATCGCCCCCCGCGCGTACGCGGTCCAGGGGGGGAGCCGGGCCGGCGACCTGCACGACGGCGGCAGCCAGGACCAGCGCGACGGCGAGGTTGATCCAGAAGATCGAGCGCCAGTCCGAGACCGCCAGCACCAGTGCGCCGAACAGCGGCCCGAGGACCGCGCCCAGCTCCTGCACCGCACCCACGACGCCGAGGGGCAGGCCCCGCTGCTGCACCGGCCAGAGGTCGGCGACGAGTGCCAACGTGGCCGGCACCAGCCCGCCGCCGCCGACCCCCTGCAGGAGACGGCCGCTGACCATCGTCGGCAGGTCGTAGGCCGCCGCCGTCACCAGCGAGCCGATCGCGAAGACGACCAGCGAGCCCACCAGCACCGGTGTGCGACCGCGCACGTCGGCGATGCGCCCGATCAGCGGGAGCACGCCGACGTAGCCCAGCAGGAAGCCCGATATCAGCGGTGCCGCCCGCTGCAGCTCGTTGCTGGACAGCCCGGCGGCGCTCATCATGTCGGGCAGCGCCAGGACCACGACGTAGGTGTCGGCGGCGGCGAAGGCGACCGCGACCGCCGCCAGCGCGAGCAGTGACCGGGCGCGCAGGTCGACCGTCGTGCCGCCCCCCGGTCGCCTCACGGTGTCGTCAGGCGCCGGACTCGTCCGGCCCGGACGGCAGCACGATGTCGACGGGCTGGTCTGAGGCGGCCACGGTGAGGTCGTAGGTGACGTCGGTCCCGCCGGGGTAGAACGGGCCCGTGATGGTGGCGTCGCGCATGGTGTCGTCGTCGGTGAGCCGGTAGGACACGTCGAACTCGGCCGACCCGTCGGCGGTCGGGATCAGCTCCTTGACCACGGCCCCCGGCAGGGTCCCGTCGACAGCGGTCAGGACGTCCGCTCCGTCGCGGCTCTCCTCGCCAGCGACCGGACCCTCCGTCGAAGTCAGCCACGAGGACACCCCGTTGTCTGCGGAGACCAGGTCCGCCGGGTCGGGTGCGCCGAAGTCGTCCGGGTCGATCGGCACGAACGTCGGGACGAAACCGATCTTGGCCTCGACGTCGCCCTGGACGGAGACGAGGTCGGCGTCCACCTGGCCGACGCCGGGGCCGACGACCGTCACGTCGCCCTTGAACGCCGGGTCGTGGTTGCCGACCCCGTCGGCCTCGACAAGTCCGACGGTGCCGTCGGGCAGGTTGTCGGACGCTAGCCTGATCTGCAGGCTGGCCGCCTCGTCGAGCGTGGTTCGCGCCGCTTCGAGGCGGGCCGCGACGTCCTCGACGGGCGGCGGCTCGGCCGGCTCGTCCGAGCAGGCGATGGCCAGCGTCGCGACCGCTGCCAGTGCGGTCGGAAGCCGGGCGAGGCGAGCAGTCGGCACCGGTTCAGCCTCTCACGTGCCCGGTGCCACAGCCGGGGCCGTGACCGCACTGATGGGCTGCTCCGCCGGTGTCCCCGAGCCGTCGCGTCGGTCGTCGGCGCCCGGGAGTGCGACGGCGGCTCCGCTTGACGCGCTGGCCAGAGGTGGTCCGTCGCCGACCCAGGCGAGCAGCAGGCGGTCAGCGCCGGAACGCAGCCGGTGGCAGCGGACACCACCGGTGGCTCGTCCCTTGGCGGGGTAGCCGGCAAATCTGGTCACCTTCACCGTCCCTGCCTCGGTGCCGGGCAGGGCGCTGGCCGCGCCCGCGATCGTGACCACCTCGGCGTCGGCCGGGTCGGGCACGACACCGAAGAAGATGGCCTCGGCCCCGGCTGCGAGACGTACGCCGGCGACACCGCCACCGGAGCGTCGCTGCGGTCGTACGGCCGAGGCGGCGAAGCGCAGCAGCTGGGCGTCGGACGTCAGGAACACCAGCGAGGTCGACTCTGCCGTCGCCGCGTCCAGCGGGGCGGCGCCCACCACCCGGTCGCCGTCGTCGAGCCGGACGGCGTCCCAGGTGTCCTTGTTGGCGGGGTGATCCGGCAGCACCGCCTTGACCACGCCGCGAGCGGTGCCGAGCGCGACCGTGTCGCCGTCGTCGCCCAGATCGAGCAGGCACAACACCCGCTCGTCGCCGGCCAGACCCAGGAACTCGCTGACCGGTGCACCGCCCTGCAGGTGCGGCGCGTGTGCGGTATCGGGCAGCGTCGGCAGGTCGAGCACGCCGAGGCGGTGCACCCGACCCGCGGTGGTGAGCGCTCCCACCTGGCCGCGCGCGGTGGCCCGGACCACGGACAGGACCGCGTCGTGGCGGTTGCGGCTGCCGCCGGTGCCCAGCTCAGCGTCCGACGACGTGCGGGCGAGCAGCCCGGTGGCTCCCAGCAGCACCAAGCAGGGGTCGTCGAGCACCTCCAGCGGGGTGCCGGCCGGCACGGGCTGCCCGGCGGACTCCAGCAGGATGGTGCGCCGGGGCGTGCCGAACTGCTTGGCCACCTCGTCCAGCTCGGCGCCGACGGCGCGGTCGAGCAGGTGCGGGTCGGCCAGCATCGCGTCCAGCTCGTCGATGGTGGTCTGCAGCTCGGACCGCTCCCCGTCCAGCTCGAGGCGGGAGAACTTCGTCAGCCGGCGCAGCGGCAGGTCGAGGATGTGGGTGGCTTGACGCTCGGACAGGTCGAAGACGCTCATCAGTCGCTCGCGCGCCTGCGCGGTGTCGTCGCTGGCGCGGATCAGCTGGATCACCTCGTCGATGTCGAGGATTGCCACCAGCAGGCCCTCCACCAGGTGCAGCCGGTCGGCGGCTCGACCCCGGCGGTGCGTGCTGCGCCGGCGCACGACGTCACGGCGGTGGTCGAGGTAGACCTGCAACAACGGCAGCAGCCCGAGGGTCCGCGGCTGGCCGTCGACGAGGGTGACGGCGTTGATGCCGAACGACTCCTCCATCGGTGTGAGCCGGAACAGCCGGTCGAGAACCGCCTCGGGGTGGAAGCCGTTCTTGACCTCGATCACCAGTCGCAGCGCGTCGTTGACGTCGGAGTAGTCGTTGACGGCGGCGATGCCCTGCAGCTTCTTGCTCAGCACCAGGGTCTTGATCCGCTCGACGACCTTCTCCGGGCCTACGCCGTACGGCAGCTCGCTGACCACGATGCCCGTGCGGCGCGCCGACACCGACTCGATGCGGGTGGTGGCGCGCATCTTGAACGACCCGCGACCGGTGGCGTACGCGTCCCGGATGCCCTCGAGACCGATGATCTTGCCGCCGGTAGGCAGGTCCGGTCCGGGGACGAAACGCATGATCGCGTCCAGGTCGGCCGCCGGGTGACCGATCAGGTGGCGGAGAGCGGCCACCACCTCCAGCAGGTTGTGCGGGGCCATGTTGGTCGCCATGCCCACCGCGATGCCGGCGGCGCCGTTGACCAGCAGGTTGGGTATGGCAGCCGGCAGCACGACCGGCTCGGTCTCGCGACCGTCGTAGTTGGCCTTGAAGTCGACGGTGTCCTCGTCGATCGACGCAGTCATGGCGACGGCGGGCGCCGCCATCCGCGCCTCGGTGTAGCGCATGGCCGCGGGTCCGGCGTCGGGACTGCCGAAGTTGCCGTGCCCGTCCACCAGCGGCACCCGCATCGACCACAGTTGCGCCATCCGCACCAGCGCGTCGTAGATCGCCCCATCGCCGTGCGGGTGCAGGCGGCCCATGACTTCGCCGACCACGCGGGCGCTCTTGACGTGCCCGCGGTCGGGGCGCAGGTTGAGCTCGTTCATCGTGTGCAGGATGCGGCGTTGCACCGGCTTGAGACCGTCCCGTGCGTCGGGCAGGGCACGGGCGTAGATGACGGAGTAGGCGTACTCGAGGAAGCTGGCGCGCATCTCCTCGCCGACGTCGATGTCGACGATGTGCTCCTCGAAGTCGTCCGGGGCGGGGGTCGTGGTGCGGCGGGCCATGCGGCTCATTGTCGCCGCCGGAGCGGTCGAGGCCACCTCCGGCACGCCCGGTTGCGTCGATCCGCGCCGACCGTCAAGGTCGCGTCATGACCACTCCACAGCGGATCGGCTGGCTCGGCGCCGGCATCATGGGCTCCGATGGCCCGCAACACCGCTGCGGGCGGCGCCGACGTCGCGGTGTGGAACCGCGGCATGGAGAAGGCGGCACCGCTGGCCGAGCACGGCCTCACCGTCGCCTCGTCGGCGGCGGACGCGGCACGAGGTCGCGACCTCCTGGTCACGATGCTGGCCGACGCCGACGCCGTGGTGGCCGCCCTCGAGGACGGGGCCGTCCTCGAGGGGCTGGCGACCGGTGCGGTGTGGATCCAGATGAGCACCGTCGGTGTCGAGGGCTGCGACCGGCTGGCGGCGTTGGCCGGTGCGCACGGTGTCGCGTTTGTCGACGCGCCGGTCTCCGGGACCCGGCAGCCCGCCGAGGCCGGTGAGCTCGTGGTGCTGGCGGCCGCGCCTGCCGACCTGCGTGAACGCTGCCAGGTCGTGCTCGACTCCGTGGGCGCCAGCACCACCTGGTTCGACCGCCCCGGCGAGGCCAGCCGGCTCAAGCTCGTCCTCAACACCTGGCTGCTCGGCCTGCTCGCTGCGCTGGCCGACGCCGTCCGGCTGGCCGAGCTGGTCGGAGTGGACCCGGCGGGCTTCCTGGACGCCATCGACGGCTCCCCCCTGGGCGCCCCGTACGCCCAGCTCAAGGGCAAGGCGATGGTTGCGGGGGAGTACCCGCCGGCCTTCCCGCTCGCGATGGCCGCCAAGGACGCCCGGCTGGTGCAGGCCGCCGTCGCCGAGGTTGGTGGCGAGCTTGCCGTCGCCGACGCGGTCGAGGCGCTGCTCACCCGTGCAGTGCAGAGCGGCCACGGCGCGGAGGACATGGCCGCGGTGGTCGAGGTGCTGCGCGGCTAGTCCGCACGCAGCTCGGGGAAGTCCGCCTCGCTCCACATCGCCGACGACGCCTCCATCCCACGTGCCGCGCGGTCCGACTCGGACTGCCGTAGCTCGACCCGGCGGATCTTGCCCGACACTGTTTTAGGCAGGCTGGCGAACTCCAGCTTGCGGACCCGTTTGTACGGCGACAGTCGTGCCCGGGCGTGCGCCATGATCGACGCGGCGGTGTCCCGGTCCGGCTCGTGGCCGGCTGCGAGCACGACGAACGCCTTCGGCACCGCCATCCGCAGCGCGTCGGGTGAGGGAACCACCGCCGCCTCGGCCACCGCAGGGTGCTCGACCAGCACGCTCTCCAGCTCGAACGGGCTGATCCGGTAGTCGCTGGCCTTGAAGACGTCGTCGGCGCGCCCGATGTAGGTGAGGTAACCGTCCGCGTCCCTGCTCGCGACGTCCCCGGTGTGGTAGACGCCGCCGCGCATTGCCGCAGCGGTCAGGTCGTCGTCGCCCGCGTAGCCGGTCATGACCCCCAGCGGCCGCGGTGACAGCTCGACGCAGATCTCACCGTCGTCGCCACCCTCCCCCGTCACCGGGTCGACGAGCACGATCTCGTAGCCGGGCAGCGCACGACCCATCGACCCGGCCTTCAGGGTCTGGCCCGGCGTGTTGCCGACCTGGGCGGTCGTCTCGGTCTGGCCGAAGCCGTCTCGCACGGCCAGCCCCCAGGCACGCTGCACCTGCTCGATCACCTCCGGGTTCAGCGGCTCGCCGGCGGCGACGAGCTCACGCAGCACCGGCTCGTAGCTTGTGAGGTCCTCCTGCACGAGCATCCGCCACACCGTCGGCGGTGCGCAGAACGTCGTCACCTGGCACTCCACCAGCACCCGAAGCAGCGCGGCCGCCTCGAACCGCGGCGCCGCGTGCACCACCACGGTGGCGCCCGCGGTCCACGGCGCGAACACGCACGACCAGGCATGCTTGGCCCACCCCGACGACGACATGTTCAGGTGCACGTCGCTGCTCTGCAGGCCGAGCCAGTACATCGTCGACAGATGTCCGACGGGGTACGACACATGGGTGTGGGTGACGAGCTTGGGCTGCGCGGTCGTCCCGCTGGTGAAGTACAGCAGCAGCGGGTCGTCGGCCCGGGTCGGCGCCAGTCGCTCGCCGGTGGCTGCCAGCACCGCAGCCAGCTCCGGGTGCCCCTCGCTGTCGGCATATGCCGACCAGCCGACGGGCCGGGTCGAGTCGGTGGCGTCCGCGACCGCGATCCGTACGCACCGGTCAGCGACGTCACCGAAGCGAACCGCATCCGCCTCGGCCGCCACAGCGACCGCGACCTCGCCGCGGTCCACCCGGTCGGCGAGGTCGGACTGCGACAGCAGCGTCGTGGCCGGGATCATCACCGCTCCGAGGCGGGTGCAGGCCAGCATCAGCTCCCACAGCGGCGCCACGTTGCCCAGCACCAGCAGCACCCGGTCGCCGGGGCGCACCCCGAGCGTCCACAGCCAGCCGGCGACCTCCCGCGAACGGCGGGCCATGTCGGCGTAGCTGACCGTCGTGTGCACCAGTCCGGCGCCGGCACCATCGCCAGCAGGAGTGCTGCCGTCGGCGGGCCCGGCCGGCTCCACCACCCACAGCGCCGTCCGCGTCGGTTGTTCGGTGGCCAGGACGTCGAACCAGTCCGTCGCCCAGTTGAAGTGCTCGAGGCGCGGCCAGCGAAAGCTGCGCCGTGCGCCGTCGAGGTCCTCGCGCTGGGCGATCAGCTGGTCTCGCGCGGCGCGGAAGACCCGCGCCGGATCCTCCGGCTCTCCGTCGGGGCCGGGCGGTGCGGTTGTGGTCATGGCCGGTCATTCTCGCCCTCGCCGCCGGATGCGACAACCGGCCGGCCGCGCAGCAGCGGCCCGGCCGATAGATTCCGTCCTGTGACCGCTGATCGCGAGGCGTCCCCGCGCGCGTGGGAGGCCGACGTCGTGCTGCGCGACGGGCGGCCGGTGCGGCTGCGCCCGGTGCGCCCGAGCGACGCCGACGGCATGGTCGACTTCTACGGCAGGGTGTCCGACCAGTCGAAGTACCTGCGCTTCTTCGCCCCGTACCCCCGGCTGACCGAGCGCGACCTCCAGCGCTTCACCCGTGTCGACCACGACCGGCGGGTGGCGCTGGTCGCCCTCCTCGGCGGCGCCATCATCGGGGTCGCACGCTATGACGCGCTGGACGACGACAACGCCGAGGTGGCGTTCCTCGTGGAGGACGCGCACCAGGGCCGCGGGCTGGCCCAGCTGCTGCTCGAGCACTTGGCACAGGCGGCCCGCGACCGCGGGCTGCGCGGCTTCGTCGCCGATGTGCTCCCCGACAACTCCCGGATGATCCAGGTGTTCCGGGAGCAGGGCTACCGCGTGAGCGGTGAGCTGTCCGACGGGGTGCTGCGCATGACCTTCCCGATCGAGCAGACCGACACCGCAGTCGGCGTGCTCGCTGCCCGTGAGCACCGGGCGGAGGCGGTCTCCATGCAGGCGTTCTTCGACGTGCGCAGCGTCGCAGTCGTGGGTGCCAGCCGCCGCCAGGACACGATCGGGCAGCAGCTGGTGCGCAACCTGGTGCTCGGCGACTTCACCGGCACCGTGCACGCCGTCAACTCGCAGGCTGAGGCGGTGTCCGGGCTGCCCGCCTACCGCTCGGTGCAGGAGATCCCCGGTGCCGTCGACCTCGCGGTGGTGGCGGTGCCCGCCGAGGCCGTGACCGATGTGGTGCTGGACTGCGCTGCCAAGGGCGTACGGGGACTGGTGGTGATCTCGTCCGGCTTCGCCGAGACCGGTGAGGAGGGCCGACAGCGCCAGCGTCAGCTGCTCGGCCTGGCTCGCAGCTACGGCCTGCGGATGGTTGGGCCCAACTGTCTGGGTGTCATCAACACCGCCCCCACCGTGCGCATCAACGCCTCGCTGTCACCGCTGATGCCGGCCCGCGGCCGGGTGGGGTTCTTCTGCCAGTCCGGCGCGCTCGGCGCCGCGATACTCGAGAGCGTGGGTCGACGCCGCCTCGGTCTGTCGACGTTCGTCTCGGCGGGCAACCGCGCCGACGTGTCGGGCAACGACCTGCTGCAGTACTGGGAGGAGGACGAGGCCACCGACGTCGTCCTGCTCTACCTGGAGTCCATCGGCAACCCGCGCAAGTTTTCGCGCATCGCCCGCCGGGTGGGCCGCCGCAAACCGGTGGTCGCTGTCAAGTCGGGGCGTTCGACGCAGGGGGTCCCGGTTGGGCACGCCGTTCGGGCCAGCAGCGTGCCGCAGGCGGCCGTCGACGCAATGTTCCGCCAGGCCGGCGTGATCCAGGTCGACCGGCTCGACGAGATGTTCGACGTCGCGCAGCTGCTGGCCTACCAGCCGCTCCCGCGGGGCCCGCGGGTCGCGGTGGTCGGCAACTCCGACGCTCTGGGCCTGCTTGCCGCCGATGCGGGCTCGGCGGTCGGGCTCACGGTGCGCGCCCCGGTCGACCTCGGCGCCTACGCCAGCGCCGACGACTTCGAGCGGGCGCTCGACGTGGCCATCGACGACCCGGACACCGATGCCGTCGTGGTCGTCTACATGCCTCCGCTCGAGGCCACCGGCGAGGACGTCGCCGACGTGCTGGCGACCGTGGGTGAGCAGTCGGAGAAGCCGATCGTGTCGTCCTTCCTCGGTCGTGAGGGCGTCCCGGAGCCGCTGGCGGTCCCCGACGTGGAGGGAACCGCCGGCCCCGGCTCCGTGCCGTCCTACAGTTCTGTCGAGGCGGCCGTGCGGGCGCTTGCCTGTGTCGCGTCGTACTCCAGGTGGCTGAGCACTCCGGCCGGCGAGGTGCGGATCTACGACGACGTGCGCACCGCCGACGCTCGCAGCATCGTGGAGGGGCTGCTCGTCGGCGCGCCGTCGGGTGGCGCGCTCGACCGTGAGCAGACCCGAGCCGTCCTTGCTGCGTACGGGATCGACGTGTGGGACCAGACCACCGTCGACAGCGAGGACGAGGCGGTCGCCGCCGGCTCGCGGCTCGGCTGGGATGTGGTGCTGAAGGCGCAGGCCGAACGCCTCAAGGTGCGGCCCGACTTGGCATATGTATGGCGCAGCATCGGCAGCGAGGTCGAGATGCGTCAGGCCTGGCGGGTGTTGACCTCCGGCATGGACGAGACACGTTCGGTCGGCGACTTCGTGGTGCAGGCGATGGCACCGAAGGGGGTGCCGGTGACCGTGCAAGGCATCGAGGACCCGCTGTTTGGTCCGCTGGTGTCGTTCGGGCTCGCCGGGGCGCCCAGCGAGCTGCTGGGCGACCGCACCTACCGGATCCCGCCGATGACCGACGCCGACGCGGCGGCGATGGTCCGCGAGCTGGGGTCGGCGCCGCTGCTCATGGGCTACCGCGGGAACGACCCGGTCGACCTCGATCTCATCGAGGACCTGGTGCAGCGCATCGCCAGGCTCAAGAGCGACCTGGCCCAGCTGGTCTCGGTGGAGCTGCCGCTGGTGATGGCGTCCACTGGCGGACTGACCGTCCTCGACGCCCGGGCACAGGTCGCGCCCGTCGGGGACAGCCGCAGCGACCTGTTCGTCCGGCGGCTGGCCCGGATGCCCGGCGACACGATCCCGAGCT
Organism: Propionibacteriales bacterium; assembly: GCA_038233135.1. Taxonomy (GTDB): domain Bacteria; phylum Actinomycetota; class Actinomycetes; order Propionibacteriales; family Nocardioidaceae; genus JACCVL01. Next base: position 2,781 of record JBBSMN010000038.1, on the reverse strand, counting down.
GAGCGCTGCGTGTCAGACTGGTGCCATGGCAACAGGGGCGACTGAGCTGCGTACGGCGATCGAGGCCGCCGGATACTACCCCGAGGCCGTCGCTGAGGGAGTCGAGGCCGCGGTGGCCGGTGAGCACGTCGTCGAGCATCTGGTCCACCACGAGCCGACCTTCGACCACGACGAGGTCCGCCGGCACGTCACGGTGGTCGTCCTGACACCGACCCGCCTCGTGGTGGCCCACACCGACGAGCACCCACCCGACGACCTGCTGCCCGCCCCGTACACCGCGACCACGACCGAGTCGGTCGCGCTCTCGTCGGTGCGCTCGGTCGTCGTGCAGCGCATGGTGGCCCACTCGGCACCGGATGCGGGACAGACCGGTGGCGGGGTGCCCAGCGAGGCCGTTCTCACCGCGGCCTGGGGGGCGGTCCGCCGCGTGGACATGGAGCCGGCGCAGTGCGCCGACCCCGAGTGCGAGGCGGACCACGGCTACGCCGGGACGCTGACCGCCGACGACTTCTCCATGCGGGTCAGCGCCGCCGCGGACGGCGCCGACGCGGTCGAGCGCCTGCTCGCCTTCGCGCGCACCTTGTCGGACTCGACAGCCAGACTGTGACCGGTCTGTGTGATGCCCTCTCCCGACCCCGTCCTGCCTGCGCACGGCCGGTCGACACTCGCCGAGCTGCTCCCGTCGATCGCGGCGGGCTGTGGCCTGGGCGGCTTCGATGACGTCTTGGCACTTCCCCCCGCGAGATCGTGGGTGGTGATGCTCATCGACGGGCTGGGCGCCGACCTGCTCGACGCCCACGAGGAGGACGCGCCATATCTAGCCGGCCTGCGCAGCGGTGCGCATCCGCCCCTGACCGCCTGCGTGCCGTCGACCACTGCCAGCAGCATCACCACCCTGGGCACGGGCCTGCCCCCCGGACGGCACGGGGTCGTCGGCTACACCTCGCGCATACCCGGCACCGTGTCGCTGCTCAACGCGCTCACCTGGAACGCCGACGTCGACGTCGACCCGACGCAGTGGCAGCCGCACCCGACCGTCTTCGGCAAGATGGCCTCGGCCGGAGCGCAGGCGACCGTCGTCAGCCGGTCGTCGTTCGTCGGGTCGGGCCTGACCCGCGTCAGCCAGCGTGGCGCCGCCTACGTCGAGGCCGACTCCGCCTGGGAGCGCATCGGGTGCGCGGCGGACGCAGCAGACACCCCCGCGTCGCTCACCTACACCTACAGCTCGCGCCTGGACCACGCCGGTCACGAGCACGGCTGGCAGTCCGAGCAGTGGCGCAAGGCGCTCCGCCGCCTCGACGACGAGGCGCAGGCGTTGCGTGCGGCCCTGCCCGACGGCACCGGCTTGGTGGTGACGGGCGACCACGGCATGGTCGACGTGCCCGACTCCGAACGCTTCGACGTGGATTGTGCCGACGCCCTCGACGACGGTGTGGTCCTGCTCGGTGGGGAGGCCCGCTTCCGGCACGTCTACACCGCTGCCGGTGCCACCGCGGACGTCGCCGCGACCTGGGCCGAGGTGCTCGGCGGGCGGGTGTGGGTGCGCACCCGCGAGCAGGCTGAGGACGAGTGCTGGTTCGGTGCGGTGGACGGCCCGGTGCGTGCGCGGATCGGCGACGTCCTGGTCGCCTCGCGCGGCGTGTCAGCGTTGGTGGCTTCCCGACGGTTCCCGGTCGAGGCCAGGATGCGCGGCTTTCACGGCTCGCTCACCGCCGCGGAGATGTACGTCCCGCTGCTCGTCGACGTGGTCGACCCCTGAGATCGAGCGCCGTCCGGTCAGGGGTCAGCCGTGCGGCTTGGAGCCGAACATGATCTCGTCCCAGCTCGGCACGGCGCGCCGGTTGCCCTTGCGCCGCCGCGGCTGGCTCTCCGAGGTCGCGTCGCCTGACTCGCCGACCGCCACCGGGTGCTCGGTGGCGGGGGCCGACAACACCCGGGCGATGGCCTCGACGTCGCCGCCGGCCTCGTCCTGCGCCGATGCGGGCGCCGGCTCGTCGATGGGGTCGACATCGAGGGGTAGTGGCTCCTCGGCCCGCGACCGCTGACGACGCATCCGGTCCAGGGCGCTGACCCGGCCCGTCGGCTCGGCGGCCGCCTCGGCCTCGAGGGCGGCCAGGTCGGCGGTCAGGGCACCGAGGTCCGCCGTGTCGGCCGGGTCGCCAGTAGGGGCGTCACCGGAGGTGTGTGCCTGTTCCGTCGGTTGGGTGCGCCACAGCGGCATGACCCGGCCGCCGCCGTCGCTCCGCGTCTCGATCGGCGGCAGCCCCGACCGGGGCTCATCGCTCTCGGGCTCGACCGACAGTGGCGGTTCGTCGCCGACCAGGCGCCGGGCGCCGTCGTCGTGGGCGAAGGCGTAGCGCCCTGGCGCGTCGAACAGGAATGTCGCGGGGGTGCCGTTGCTGGAGGCAGCGACCGTCACCGACCAGCGACCGTCCTCGCGTCGCCAAGCGTCCCAGGAGGCGGCCTCCGGGTCCCAGCCGTTGTTGCGCAGGTGCTCGTCGACGGCGGTGCCCAGCAGCCGGCCGGGCCCCGACGCGTGCTTGCGACGCAGCCCGGACTGCCGGGCCTGTCGGCACACATGCTCGCGCTCGGCCAGCACCGGCAGGGCATAACCCATGATGCGTTCCAGTGACACCTGTGCGACGGCTGCAACCGCTTCGGGTGACTCGCCGGCCCGGATGCGGGCCTGGATGTCCCGGGGGCGCAACGCACTGTCCATGTTGATCTCCACCTGTCCGAGTCGCGCACGGTCGCCGCTGATCGCGGCGCGGAGGCGGTCGT
>JBBSMN010000037.1:0-17523 GCA_038233135.1 Propionibacteriales bacterium | reverse complement strand
TCGTGGCTGCGCTCGCCGGCCCAGTAGAACGCCTCCAGCTTCTTGATCGAGTACGACTCCTTGCTGATGCGCAGCCCCTGCCGCACCACCGGGTAGAGGTCGACGAACCGCTCGCCGCGCAGCAGCTGGTCGAACCCGACCTCGGCGACCCCGTGCCGGGCGGTCAGCCGCGCGAGTGCCGTCGTCTCGTACGGCGCGTAGTGATAGACGTGCATGCCCGGGTGCGCCCGCCAGTGCGTCAGCAGCCGCTCGACCAGGTCGACCGTAAGCCGCGCCTCGGCGTCGTGGTCGTGCGCCCACAGCGCGGTGAAACAGCCGGCGCGGTCGCCGAGTCCGGCCAGGTACTCCCGGCCCTCCCCGCCCTCGGCGTACGGGTCGCCCTCGAAGTCGAGGTAAAGGTCACCGTCGTCGGGTGGGGGCAGGTGCAGCAGCCCGGCGCGCTCCTGTGGCGCCAACAACCGGTACGACGGCGCGCCGGTCGCCCGCTCGCGCAGCTGTTCGGCGGCCTGCTGCACCAGCCGCTCCCGCGACGCCCTGCCGATCGACGTGGGCAGGTGGGCGGGGTCGGCAGCCCCGAGCTGGGCGACGGTGGCGATGCCGTGCCGGCGCAGCGCCTCGCGGTGGTCGCCCCGCATGAACGCCACCCTGGTCAGGTCGTCGGCGCGCTCCCACTCGGCGGTGCAGCGCTCCAGCCAGCGGCACTGCGCGCAGTGGGCGACCTTGACCGGCTCGGTCTCAGGCGGGTCGTCGACGAAACCGCGCAGCCTCGCCCGGGCCCGGCGTGCGTACGCGGCGACGTCGACCAGCCGCCACGGGTGCTGCTGGCCGTCGCCGGTCACCACGTACAGGTGTTCTGGCGCGACACCCTGCAGCGTCTCGAGCCGGTCGGCGTAGGTCGCCATCTGCAGCAGCGCCGGCACCTTGAGCCGGCGGGCCAGCTTGGTGTCCGCGACCTCGTACGACCAACCGCCGAGGGCGGACGACCGCTCGACCCGGAGCAGGAAGTCGGCCTGCCCGCCCCACGTGCCGTCGAAGAAGGTGGCCTGGTAGACGACGTCGGCGCCCGCGCGCATCGCCGCCACGGTCTGGCGCTCCGCGTCTTGGCGGCCGGGGCCGTCGAAGGCGGTCGGGATCTCGGTGACCGCCAGACCCTGCGCCCGCAACGCGGCCAGGTAGTCGTGCTCGTGCGCAAGCCCGCGCGCGAAGATCAGGTCGAGCTCGTCGGACTCGTGAGCGGGCGCCGCGACCTCGCCACGGCTGGCCTGCAAGTCGAGGGTGGTGATGTGCCGGCAGGCGAGGTGCTTAGTCAGGTCGGTCGGGCTAAGAACCGGCTGGCCGTCGATGATCTGCACGTCGGCATCCTGCCCGACGCCACCGACAACCGTCCGGTAGACAAGCGAGGCCCCAGTGCACGCCGAGGTCGCGCCGCTCGCCCTCGCCTGCACGGCAACCAGGGGATCACGGAAACGGAGGCGGGGACGGTGCGGCTGGTCATCATTGCCGACACGCACGTGCCCAAGCGCGCCAAGGACCTGCCCGACCAGCTGTGGGTCGCGGTCGGCACAGCCGATGTGGTCGTGCATGCCGGGGACTGGGTCGAGCCTGCGTTGCTCGGCGCACTGGAGCAGCGGTCCGCACGGCTGGTCGCCGTCTACGGCAACAACGACGGGGCCGAGCTGCGCCGCCGCCTGCCGGAGTTGGCCCGTGTCGACCTCGCCGGGGTGCGGATCGCGGTCGTGCACGAGACCGGACCAGCCAAGGGCCGCGACGAGCGGTGTGCCCGGGCATACCCCAACGCCGACGTGCTGGTCTTCGGCCACAGCCACATCCCGTGGGACACCACCGCATCGAGCGGGCTGCGCCTGCTCAACCCCGGCTCACCGACCGACCGGCGCCGCCAGCCGTGGTGCACCTATCTCACCGCGACCGCCGACGGTGCGTTGCGCGACGTACGGCTGCACCGGCTGCCGCGCCCGGACGGGTCGACGTTCGCTGAGGTGCATGGTCGACCACCTGTGTGAGCACAACCTGGCGTTCAACTGCCCCTACTTCAAGGAGCGGCGACGTAGGGAAGGTGACCGACTCGACGCAGCAGCACCTCGTCCGCGGTGACCAAGGTGTCACCGAGACGCTCGGCCAGCGCCACGTAGACCATGTCGTACAACGGGTGTTCGTCGTACCGGCGTGACAACTCCCACGCCCGGGCAACGTGGGCGCTGTCGTGCAGCACGGTGACCGGCAGTTGGCACATGAGGCCGAACATCGTGTCGGCCTCGAGACCGTCCCACCGATCCCGACGCACGCCGGTCAACAGCGCGTTGCCGACCTCCTGGGCGAGCAGCGGTGGGGCGAGCAGCCGTGCCTGCGCTCGGCTCGCCGAACGCAGGTAGCGCCAGGCCGGCCCGGTCGGCGTCGCGATCTCGGCGGTCCTGCTGGATGAGGTCGCGGGCGGAAGCGCCCGGTCGTCCCGGTCCCAATGTCCGTTCGACCAGCTCTGCCCATTCGGCCGGAGCCGACGGCCCGGCAGCGGTCTGCTCCGCACCGCCCAGCAGGCGGTCGAGATCCTCGCGGCGAATCAGCAGGCGGTTGCCCTGACGTCGAGCGGGGAGCTTGCCCGGACCACACCCACCGCCGGATCGTCTCCGGGGTCCGGTGAGCGAGCGCAGCAGCCTCTCGTACGTTCGCGACTACTACACCATCAAGCATCTGCATGGAGTAGGAATACGCCACCAGCGCAGTCACCTAGATGACAGCGACCCACGGATGGCTGCCCGCTGAGCCGCCAGGGCGCGGGTTGACCAACAGATCAGCGCTCGCGGTACTTCAACCACGCGGTGACGAACACGTCGCCGAATGGCGTCAGCGCCAAGCCCGCCTCGCTCTCGGTGAACACCCCCGTGTCGGCCAGCGCACCGCACGAGCGGTCCATCCGCGACCTGGACAGCGGCGCCGAGTCGTAACCGATCGACTGCTCGTACGCCCGCTCGTCGACGGAGCGATCCCAGTCGGCGAGGAAGCCCAGGATCTCCTGCCACGGCACCACGGCGCAGCCACGCACGTACGAGCGCAGCAGCCCGTACACCAGCCCGAACGCCGCGTACGGGTTGGTGCACAGGTCCTCCAGCAGCTGCACGCCGGCGCGCATGCCGATCCGGACCCACGCCTCGTCGTCGCGCTCGGGCTCCAGGCGCGGGTATGCCCACGTGCCGTCGAGCTCGATCAGCCCCGAGGCGATGGCACCCCGCCAGAGCCGGTCCAGGGCCTCACAGTCGCCGGCGTAGCGCCACGGCCTGCTCGCCAGCCGGTCCACCCAGGCATCGGCCCCCACGTCGGCGACTGCCGGCGACACGTAGTGGCGGTAGCTGCGCGCCAGCTGCTGCCGTGTCCACGTCTCCAGCCCCAACGCCTCGTACGCCTCGTGTGCCGCGGCGGGGCGCAGCACACCGGTCTTGGTGACCTCGGCCCGCTCCCCCATCCACCGGCACAACGCCTGCATCTGGTGGGTGAACGGCGACGTCCGCACGATCGGTGCGGTCTCGCCGGGCGGGGGCAGCTCACCGCTCGGCAGTTCCCCGGCGACCGTGAGCAGCAGCGCCGTGATCGGGTCGTCGACGCGGTGCGCCAGCATCGCCTGGTCGGCGCCGGACAGCTGACTGTCGCCGGGTCCCGGCATCCGCCGGCGCCGCTCGTGCACCGGCAACGCGTTCCACGACTCCTGCACCTGCTCGAGGCGGGCCTGCAAGGTCTCGACGTCGGGCGCGTCGTCCACCTCTACGCCGAGGCCGCGCCCGTACTCCATCAGGGACTTGGTCGGCGACCACGCGCTGGTGTCGGCGGCGGCCGCGGACATGTGCTTGGCGCTTCGCCGTGCCTCCTTGCGCAACGCCGCGGGCTCCGCGGACCTGGCACCCATCCGGCCGGTGCTACGCAGGAACCGGAAGTAGGCGTCCAGCGTGTCGGTCACGCCCTGCTCGGACGGCGGTGTGACGTCCCCCTTCGCCGGCCACAGCTCGAGCAGCAGGTGCTCGACCGAGCCCACCGGCCAGTACGTCGCCGCCAGGTCTGCGTACGTGAGCCGAAGATCGAGGAGCCGGCCGAGCAGCTCTGCGTCGACGGGGCGGCCCTTGGCCTGGGCCCAAGCGCCGAAGTGGCGCAGCAGCAGGTCGTGCTTCGAATCCGGCATGCGACGGCAGTGTAGAAGGGCGACGACAGCCGGTGAGCAACCCGTAGTCCAAGACAGACCGGTAGCCGGGCGGGCTCCCGCCTCGCTCCGCGTCCGCAGTGAGGGCGCGCCGCCGTGTGGGCAACTGGGCCCACTGGCCACCGACATTGTGGCGCCTGTGGACGACGGCCGCCGCCGTCTCCGATTGCGCTCATGCTCTCGGCATGAACGACATCCCACCCCTGACGCACCCCGACGACATGCCCCCGGTCCACACGCAGGCGGATCTGTGGCGACACTGGCGCCCTCATGGGTCCCGCTGGGGTTTTCCGAGCGGCTGCTGTGGGTCATCCTCCTGACCGCCGAAGGGCGCGTCACCCCCGTGGTGCAGCAGGTCGAGGATCTGCCCCGGCTGCCCGACCCGGGCCTGCTGGACCCGCTGATGTCGGTCATCGGGCAGGTCTGCGGCGAGCTCGGCGAGGGCACGGCGGCGGTGCTGCTGTCCAGGCCGGGGGGCGCCAGCATCACGCCAGCGGAACGCACCTGGGCCCAGCAGCTGAGCGACGCGGCCGCCGCAGCCGACGAACGGCTGTGGCCGGTGCACCTGGCCAACCACGACGAGCTGGTCACCCTGTCTCCGGACGATTTGGCCCCTGCCGCCCGCGGCCGCCGGCTGACCGCGCTGGACCTGCCCGCCGCACCCGTGCTTGCCGTGAAGGTCCTCTCCCCCACCACCCGGCGCGTCGACGTGACTTTGAAGCGGTCGCGGTACGAGGCGATCGGCTAGCGGCTGCTTGACTGGGCCCGTGACGTCGTTGCAGTCCTGGCTGTCCGCGCTCGGCACCGACGACCTGGCCGTCACCCTCGGGCACCGCTCGGACGCGCTGCGCGGTGTCGAGCCGCGGGGGCCCGCCGAGCTGGCGCAGCGACTGGCCGGCGGATTCTCGGTCGCGGATGCCCTCCGGCAGGCACATGCCCCGGTGTTCGAGCTGCTCGAGGCCCTGCTCGTGCTGGGCGTCCCCCGCCGGGGAGCCCTGGTCGACCTGCTCGACGACCAGCACACCGGCGACCCAGCCGAGCACGGCCAGCAGGTCGACCGGGTGCTGGGCTGGCTGCGTGCGCGGGTGATCGTGTGGCCCGGCAGCGCCGACACGCTGGCGTACCCGCCGGTGCTGCACGAGCTGATCCCGAACCCCCTGGGGCTCGGGACACCGGCCGGACGGCTGCTGGGCGGCGTCTCCGCTGCGGACCTGAACGCGATGCTGGTCAAGCTGGGTCTGCCCAGGCAGAAGACCAAGCAGGCCACGTTGGACGCGGTGGTGGCGGCGCTCGCGGACGGCGACCAGGTACGGGCGCTCGTCACCGCCGCACCAGACGCCGTCGCGGAGGAGCTCACCCAAATGGCGCTCGGTGCGTCCGCGGAGGGCAGCGCCACCGGCCGAGACGCCCGGCAGTCGGCCTGGGAGCGACGCCGGCGTGCCGTCCAGTGGGCCGGCGAGCGTGGACTGCTGCAACAGATCTACTGGGGCAGCCACGCCGAGCTGCCGGCGGAGGTGGCACGTGCGCTGCGCGGGCCGGACTACCGGGCGCCGTTCCACCCGGTGGCGCCGACGCCGCACCCGCACGCGGTCGACCCGACGGCCGTGGCGCGGGAGTCGGCCGGTGCGGTGACGGCGTTCGCCGACCGGTCGGTATCGGTGCTCGACCTGCTCGCCCGTTCGCCGGTGAAGGGGTTGAAGAGCGGCGGGGTCGGCGCCAGGGAGCTGACCCGGCTGGCCAAGCAGACCGGAGCCACCGAGCCACAGCTGCGGCTGGTGCTGGAGCTGACCTACGAGGTGGGGCTGCTGGGGCTCGGCGCGCAGGTCGGGGTGTCCGACGGGTTCGCCGACTGGCGCTCCGAGGAGCCGGCGATCCGGTTCGCCGAGCTGCTGTGGAGCTGGTGGCGGATGGCGGGGACGCCCACCCAGTCCCGCGACGAAGATGACAAGCCGAGACCGGTCGGGCACCGGCCCGGACTCTGCCCGGCCTGTCTGACCGCGCGGCAGGGTCTGCTCGGCGCTGCAGCCGAGCTGCCTCCAGACACGGCAGCCGACCCCGCCGACCTCGTCCAGGCAATGCTGTGGACCCGGCCGTTGGCGCACCTGGTCACCGAGGCCGGCGAGCCCGCCGCCGTTGTCGAGGCAGAGCAGATGGGCGTGCTCGCGCACGGCTCGCTGACCGAGCTGGGCCGGGCACTGGTCGCCGGCGACGTCGACGCGGTCGGTCGGCTGGCGGCCGATGCGCTGCCCGCGGCGACCGACCGGGCCACCTTCGGGAGCGACCTCACCGTCCTCGTCGCCGGTCAGCCCTCGGCCCGCGTTAGCGCCACCCTCGACGCCGCGGCCGACCGAGAGAGTCGCGGTCCGGCAACGGTGTGGCGGTTCTCCCCCGCCAGCGTGCGCCGAGCACTGGACGAGGGTGCGCGGCCCGATGCGCTGCTGGCCGACCTGCAGGCGGTGGCGACCGCCGAGCTGCCGCAACCGCTGCGCTATCTCGTGAACGACGTCGCGCGCCGGCACGGGTCGGTGCGGGTGCGGGAGGCGCAGACCGTGCTGCTCGCCGACGACGAGGCACTGGGCGCGCAGCTGGCGGCGGACCGCTCCCTGCGCTCGCTGGGCCTGCGGCTCGTCGCGCCGACAGTGCTGCTCGGCGGCCGCGACGCCATCGCCACGACGACGGCGCTGCGCAAGGCCGGCTACCTGCCCGTGCGTGAAGACGAGGCAGGCGTACGGGTGCTCGAGGGAGCCCAGCAACCGGTGCCGGCCTCAGCCCCGCATCGCGTTGTCGGCTCACGGACACGACCGGTGCAGCGGGCAGCGGAGCCGGTCGACCCCGCCGCTGCCGCCGCTCGCATCCTCGCGGGGGACACCGCTGACGACGTGATCACCTCGCAGAGCGAGGCGCTGATCGCCGGACACGCCCGCCGGCTCGGCCTCCCCGACGTCCGCCTGCTGGCACACGCCGTCGACACCGACGGCGCCGTCACGATCGACTACGTCGCAGCCACCGGCGGCCGCACCCTGCGCACGGTCAGTGATATCCAGCTCTTCGGCGGGCAGATCATTGCCTGGTGCCACCTGCGCACCGACGAACGCCAGTTCGCGCTCGACCGGATCCAGTCGGTGTCCCCAGCGGCGCTGCCTTGAGGGCGCACGTCGGCTCGTCGTCGAGGGTGTCCAGCGCCCGCCCACCGCCGACCGTCAGCTCCATCGTCGGAAGCCGGCCACCTCGAAGTCGCGGTCGAAGACCAGGGTCGCCACGCCGGCCGCGAGCCAGCGTTCAACGGCACGTGCGTGACCAGCCTCGTGCTGATGCAGCGGGGTGTCCTTCTCGGTGATCACCGCTGTGCAGCCCAGCTCGTCGAGCAGCTCGCGGGTGACGTGGAGTCGTAGCCGGCGTCCAGGTGCACCGTGATCTGCTCGGGCAGGTCGAGCCCGAACCGGCCCAGCCGTTCCAGACTCGGGCGCAGCAGCGGGGAATCGTCCCGGTTCGCCGGGGCGACCACACAGCCCAGCGGGATCCCGCCCCCGTCGGTCAGCAGCGAGCGTTTGGTGCCCTGCTTACCGCGGTCATCAGGTGACTTCCCCGCGGCCTGGCCACCACACGGGGCCTTGGTGACACAACCGTCCACCGTCAGGTCCCGCAGTCCAGACCGACGATGCGGTCGCAAGCCTCCAGACACAGCTGCTCCAGAGCTTCGAACACCCGGCAGCGATCCACTCATCGCGACGGGACCGGATCGTGGTCGCCGAGCAGAAACGTCGCCGAGCAGGAAACGTCGGCGATCCTGGCGTAGGCCGCGCCCAGCACCAGCACCAGCACCGCGACGAGCTTGTCGAACACGACCCGGTCAGGAATCCGGGGCCGGTGACAGCCCCACGGGTGAGACACGACCCGCTCGGGCAGTAGAGCTGAGAACTGGCCCCAGATGGGGTCGATGACAGAGGATGGCAGGGCAGGCACAAGCACCTCGGGGAAGAAGGCGAGTCTCGACAACCCGTCATCTACCGGGGCTTGTGTCTGCCTCACGTCACGACACGCCCACCCCTATCCGCGCGATCTCTAGGCGAGGACTAGGCGGGACTAGGCGAGGACTAGGCGCCTGCGACGCTCCAGCCGAGGCTCCGGGCCACCTGGGCCTGGCGCACGTCGTAGGTGAGCATCCGCACCGCGGGTGCGCCGACACGATGGGCGGCTGCCAGATGCAGCGCATCCAGGGTCCGGGCCCCGGTCGCCTCGGCGAGATCCGCAGCGGCTCGAAGCGTCGTCTGGTCAAGCGCCACGACGGCCGCGCGCGCCCAGTCCGCCGCGAAGGCGGCCCGGGCCCGGGACAGGTCCGCAGGCACCGACGCGAGCCGCCGGGCGAGATCGCGCCGCACCTCGACCTCGGTGTGCGCGGCCGTGACCCAGTCTGGGTCGGCGCGCAACAGGCGCGCTGCCTCGTCGCTGTCCGGCTCGGGACTGCACCGATCACTCGCCCCGGTCGTCGTCGAGCAGGTCCCGGCCCGACGGACCGGGCGGCGCCACCACGGGTTGCACGTCGGGCGGTGGCACGACGCGCTCTCGCCGAATCCATCCCTCGGCCAGCCCACGGTCGACTTGGTCGGACGCTGGCAGCGGCATGACCATGGCCCGCGGCCAGCCACGATCGGTCACCCGCAGCACGATCATCTCCGCGTTGTAGTCGGCACACAGCTCCGCCTCGCGCGGGTCGCCGTCCGGGTCGACCCGGGATGCCCGGTGACGGTGGTCGTCGACAGCAGCGTCGTGGTTCTGGCCCTCGCGGACGACGGAGAGGTCGGAGGACGTGCGCGTGCGGCGATGCGCCCGGGGGGTGGCGTCGTGGCTCCGTTCCTGGTGGACGCCGAGGTGCTGTCGGCGGTGCGGGGGCTCACGCTGGCGGGAAAGTTGGAACCACAGCGGGCTGCGGCCGTGCTCGACGACCTGACCGACCTGGCCATCGACCGGGTGCCACACCTACCCCTCATCGCGGGAGCGTGGGCGCTTCGCGGAGTGCCACCGCTTACGACGCGCTCTACCTGGCCCTCGCCGACGTCCTGCAGTTGCAGCTGCTGACCGCAGATGCGGGCATGGTTGCGGTCGGGCGTGCGGTGGGCGTCGATTCGCTCCTGCTAAGGCGGGATGACCGAGGGAGCCGGTCTGCACATGATGGCGTCGTCCGGGAGCTGGGGGCGACCCGGCTCGCGCCAGCGGGTCAGCAGCGATCAGCACAGCGGTTCCGACCCGTGCGCCGCCCACCTCGGCGCACATCGCCGGTCGTGACCCGAGGAGACGTCAATCCGGCAGCTCTCACATCTCCTCGTGGGTGTTCGGGTCACCACCGAACAGCCGCCCGTCGGCCCGCGAGAGCGCACTGACCGCGGCCATCTCGTCGTCGGTGAGCTCGAAACCGAACACGTCAAGGTTCTGCCGCTGCCGCTCAGGGGTGGCCGACTTCGGGATCGGCACCGCCCCCAGCTGCACCTGCCAGCGCAGGATCACCTGGCCCGGTGCGACGTCGTGGGCCTCAGCGGCGGCGGCCACCGGCGCCTCGCGAAAGGGTGCCTGCCGTTTGCCGAGCGGGCTCCACGACTCGGTGCGGATGCCGAGGCGCTCGTGCACCGCCCGCATCTCCTGCTGTGGGAAGTACGGGTGCAGCTCGAGCTGGTTGACCGCCGGGGTCACACCGGTCTCGTCAATGACCCGCGTCAGGTGCTCCTCGGTGAAGTTCGAGACCCCGATGCTGCACACCAGGCCCTGCTGGCGCAGATCAACCAGGGCCTGCCAGGCCTTGACGTACCGGCCGACCCCGGGGTTGGGCCAGTGGATGAGGTGCAGATCGAGGTGGTCCAGCCCCAGCCGGTGCAGCGAGTCCTTGGTGCTCGCGACGGCGTCGGCGTACGCGTGGTGCCGCCCCGGGAGCTTGCTGGTCACGACGAGCTCGTTGCGGTCAACGCCCGAGCGCCTGATCGCCTCGCCAACCTCCTCCTCGTTGCGATAGTTCACCGCAGTGTCGACCAGCCGGTAGCCCACTTCAATCGCGCTGGTGATCGCAGCGACCCCGTTTTCACCCTTGAGCGGGTAGGTGCCGAAGCCGAGCACTGGGAGTTGCGTGCCGTCGTTGAGGGTGTGGGTCTGCATGACGAGCAACGCTAGCGTGCAGCCAACGCTGGGCTCGGCGTTCGCCCTCAAAGGCGAACTGAGGTGCTCAGGGCGGAGTTCAGTAGACCTAGACGTATACGTTTTCATATGCGCAGACGTATGCTTACCCGATGGCGACAACAGTACGCGTGTCTCTCGAAACGCGGTCACGGGCCGCTTCCTTGGCCCGAACCACTGGCTCGAGCATCGGTGATGTCGTCTCGCGGGCCCTCGCCGCCTACGAGGTTGCCATTTTCTGGGACGAGACTCGCGATGCACTTTCACGCCGCGAGTCCGTGGATGACGAGGGATGGGACAACACGGTCCGCGACGGCCTAGCCGATGAGTGAGCCCATCCGTGGCGAGGTCTGGCTGCTCGACCTCGGTGAGCTGGTCGGGCACGAGCAAGGGTGGCGCCGTCCGGCGTTGGTTATCTCCGCCGACCGGTGGAATCGGCACGCGCAGACGGTCGTCGTTGTCCCCCTCACCCGCACCAGCCACGACCTGCCCACACGGGTAGAACTAGAGCCGACCGCCGAGAATGGGCTGCATGAGATCTCGTACGCGCGCTGCGAGGACGTGCGCTCGGTGAGTGCGGCGCGCCTCGTGCGGCGTCTCGGGCGGGTGGATGTCGTAGGTCTGGCTGCTGTGGGCCGGGTGCTGCGCATCTTCCTGGAGATCTGACTACCGCCGACCGGTCTGCTACGACTGCTCCCGCTGGGTGGGCATAACCACGTGTCGAGCCGCTCAGCCGAGCTGACGCAGGCGCAGCCCAAGTACGGCCTCGAAGTCGCGGCGGTTGTGGTCACCAGGCCGCTGGCCGTGCTGCCCGCGGACAACTCGGCCCGCGTCACGGCCGAGAAGGTGTCACAGTTCGGTCATGCCGCTCGCAGGGGAGCTTGAGCAACGCCAGCAGATCTTCGACGCCCTGGCCGCAGGGGTGGCCGAGAGCGGGGCGGTCACCCGTGCGCAGCTGAGTGCCCTTCCCGTCGCCGGCACGCCCTTGCGGCTCATCGACCAGTCCCGCGGCATCTGGAACCCGCGCTCTATGGCGGCCACCTTGTCGGTCGTCTCCTCGCCGGACGGACCGTACGCGGACGGGGACGTGCAGGGCGGCCTGTTCCGTTACGACTATCGGGCCGGATCGACCGAGGGTGACAACAGCAAACTCCGCCGAGCCCACGAGCTCCGGTTGCCGATCATCTTGCTGCGCAAGATCGACACGGGCGTCTACGTGCCGATCTGTCCGGTGTACGTGGTGGGTGATGACGTCGCCTCGCGGCAGTTCACCCTCGCCGTCGACGAGAGCCTGCGCTTCCTCGCGCACGTCGACCAGGACTCCATCGCCGAGCGCCGCTACGCCGAGCGCATCGCGCTGCACCGTCTGCATCAGGCGGAGTTCCGCGGTCGGGTGCTGCGCGCCTATGCGACCAGGTGCACGGTGTGCTCGCTGCGTCACGGTCGGCTGCTCGACGCCGCGCACATCATCGGCGACCGGCAGATCGGCGGGGAGCCGGTGGTTCCGAACGGCCTCAGCCTGTGCAAGATCCACCACGCCGCGTTCGACAGCAACCTGCTGGGCATCTCCCCCGGCTATGAGGTGCGTATCGACACCGCGCTGCTCGACGAGGTCGACGGGCCGATGTTGCAGTACGGCCTGCAGGCGATGCACGGTCGACGCCTCGAGCTGCCCGAGCGTCGGCGTGACTGGCCGGACGGCAACCGTCTCGAGCAGCGGTGGGCCGAGTTCGGGCGGGCAAGCTGATGGAAGGCCATGACCCGGTGAGGATCCGCTTCCGGGGACAGCCAGGCTGAACGCGTGCTTTACCTACGCGACGTGGAGGGCGGACTCGATGTCGGTGAGTTTCTGTACGAGGTGGAGACTGTCGGGGGCGCGGCGGAAGCCGAGCGACCCGTAGAACTGGGCAACCCGTTCGTGCAGTGCGTCGACGACAACCAGCCTGGCTCCCACTGTCTGGGTTGCTTCGACGAGCCGGGTGAGTGCGTCCGCGACGAGAACGTCGCCAAAGCTTTGTCCTCGCAGGGACTCGGACAGCGCGAGGCGGGCGATCAATACGACGGGAATCTCGGTGGGACCGCCTCGGCCGATTTTTCCTGGGACGTCTGCGCGTGCCACCTTGTGAGCGGCGAGGGCGTAGTAGCCGACCACCCGGTCTTCGGAATCGGACCAGACCCACGTTCGCGCGGTGCGGCGGGTGGTCGCCGGAACGGCTTGCTCACGAAGCCACCCGTCCAAGGACGCCTCACCGCAGGTGAAGATGGCTACATCGTGCCGCTCTGGGTCGAGACGCTCGGAGCGGTAGACCATCACTCAGTCGCGGGTGACCCATGGTCCGCGCGCGCTTGGCCGCCCGGGTGAGCGCAGCATTCGGAGTCGCTGGCGCGTCGAGGGCGGCGAGCACCTCGTCGAAGAACTCCGCAGGCACCGTGGTCGTCGCCTCGTGCTCACGGATGATGCGGACCGCCTTCTCCTCAGCGGCGCCGCGAGCGAACTCGCTGACAGGTTCATGCATCAGTTCGGCCGCCCGCTCGATCAGCAATTTTCGATCAGGACGAACCCGAAACTCCAGTCGAGCAGATACCGTCGCCACCACGAACCTCCTCTGTACGGACAATCGTGCGGACACAACGCCATGTTGTCCATCCGCCGACGAACTGCTCAGCCGGCGAGTCGACTCGGCGCGGACTGACGTCGACCACGGCCTGACTGGCTGCGTGCCGTCATGATTTCTGAGGCTTCGGGGCGAGCGTCCCGATCGCCCAGCGGCTGACAGCGTACTTTCTGCTTCTCGCTCGGGCCGCCCAGTCGTGCTCACGCAGATAGAGGGGTGCTGCGATGGCTGTTTCAAGCATCAGGAGCGCGCCGCTGGTGAGGGACAAGGCGCAGCGCGTGACACGCGTTGGACGTGTGAGTCACCACGGGCACCTTCTCCTTGGTAGCGGCAAAGTCGATCAGGATATCGCCACGGTCAGACATTCTTCGTCTGCTTCTCCGACACCCGGCACCACGGTTGTATGCCGCCGCCGACTGTCACACCTGAGACCGCTGGCTCAGCCATCTCGCGACGTGCCGGACCTACTCGCCGTAGTCGTGTCCGGCGGCAGGGATCGCGTCTGCGACGACGCCGAGGTCGACCCGTACGTACTCATGGGCAAGACGTTGCGCAGACCGACGGACCGGCGCAGCGACTGGACGAGTGGGTCGGGCAGCCCCACGACGTCTGCGAGCAGCTCGAACGACTCACGGTAGCCGCCAGGAGCGCGGGCGCGCTGCGTCGCGCTGACGTGGCCGTTGATCGAAACTGCTAGCTCGACGAGCTGACTGAGAATGCGTTCGACCGCATGCCGCAGCATGCGGTCGTCGCCCAGGTCAGCTGCCGTGATCGCACCGGGGGCCGAGAGGTCGCTCAACAGCTCCTGCATGACCGTCAGGCGGGACTGCACCACGTCGCGGTCGAAGTCTCGGGGACTCATGCGACCAGCACGTCGAGCTGCAGCGACCGCAGCCACTCGGTGTCGAGCCGCTCCATAATCGCGGCGATCTGGGTGTTGGCAAACTCCCCCGGCCGGGCCTGGAAGAGCACCTGCCCGCCGACCAGTGCCCGCTCCCGGGCGACAGGTCCCGCGTGGTTAAGCACCATCAGGTCGACCTCGTCACCTGCCCCGAGTCCGGCCAGTGCGTCCAGCAGCCCGAGTACATCTGCCGGGTCCGACTCGAAGCGGACGGCCAGGTCGAGGTCTCGCGGCTCAGCGTGCTCGTCGAGGGCACTGCCGAAGGCGACCATCAGCGAGACGCCATAGTGCCGACACACCTGGGCCAACCGCCCCGAATCGGCCGCAGCCGACAGCCCTAATAGGGCGGTCTTGGGGCTGGCACTCATACGGCGAGCGTATCGACAGCAGCGGACCCATGGTGGACTGCCGAGGTGCTGGCCGCCGACTACGGGCTAGATGTCGATCCCACGTCGGTGTCCCGCCTGGTGCAGGCGCTTCCCGTCGGGACCACCTGATGAGGTGCTACAACTGCTACAGTTGGCGGAGCATCACTCAGAGGAGATCAGATGCCCGAGCAGCTAGCGCACCGCGACCTGCGCAACCGCAGCGCCGAGATCCTGCGAGACGTGCAGAACGGTGCGGCCTACGAGATCACCAACCACGGCGAGGTGGTGGCGATCCTGTCCCCCGCCCATGAGCGCAACCGCGCCGACCTGCGCATTCGCAAGGCCACCCGGCGCGGAAAGTTCACCGCGCTCGACCGCGTTCAGCGGGACGTACCTGTTCAGCAGTCGCTGGACGAGCTGCGGGCCGAGCGTTGACGAGCTACCTCGACTCGTCGGCCGCGGCGAAGCTGCTCGTCGACGAACCCGAGTCACAGGCAGTGGCCCGACACCTCGACCGGGTGAGCGCCGCCAGCGATGTCGTCTCCAGCGTCCTGCTCGAGACCGAGCTGAGGCGGCTCGCGGTCCGCGAGGAGCTCGCCCAAGCGGCGGTGACCGAGTTGCTGGCGAGCGTCGACATCGTCGAGCCGAGCCGGTCGTTGTTCCACGAGGCGGGCCTGCTGCCCGGCCGCCTGCTGCGCAGCCTCGACGCACTGCACCTAGCCACCGCGCTGCGCATGGAGGTCGACGAGGTGGTCACCTTCGACCAGCGCATGGGCGAAGCCGCGCAGGAGATGGGGCTGACCGCGGTGTCCCCGAGCTGACGCCGCGCGCCGGCGGTGCCTCGAGTCAGTCTTGACTCGGCAGCACGGGTCACCATCATCGGGTCCCACAACGACAGCTGCACGGCCGGCCGACACATTTGGTGCGTAGCGCACCCATACGGACCGTCACAGCAGCCACAACGAACCGAGCGCGAGTGCAGACCCCGGCTGACGCCACCCAGTGCACTGAGCACCCGTCGGGGCGGCAATCAGAGCCGTACCGCACCGAGTGCGCGCGGCTTGGCGCATTACGGCTCCGCTCGTGGTCAGGACGCCGTGCTGGCGGGCATCGCCTCGTTGGAGGCGACGAGTTTGAACTGCGCTCCGGTCGGGTCGGTGGCGGCGGCCAGCCGCCCGTACGGCGTGTCCTCCGGCTCGTGCACGACCGAACCGCCGAGCTCGACGGCCGTGGCGAGCCCCGCGTCGGTGTCGTCGACACCGAAGTAGACCGACCAGTGCGCGGGGACCTCGGGCGCCAGCATGCCGGTGGCGTCCATGACGCCGGCCAGCCACTGCCCGTCGTGCTGCAGCGTCGTGTAGTGGAACTCGGGGGCGTCGCTAACGGTGTGGGTGTCCCACCCGAAGGCGTCGCGGTAGAAGCCGAGGGTGGTCTCGTACTCGCGGGTGTGCAGCTCGAACCAAGCCGGCGTACCGGGCTCCTCCAGCACGCCGAAGCCGCGGTGCAGGCCCGGTTGCCACAGGCCGACCACAGCGCCACCGGCATCCGTGACGACGGCCATCGTGCCGAGGTCGCCAACGGGCATGGCGGGAACGCAGACCTGGCCGCCGCTCGCGGTCACCGCTTCGAGGGTCGTGGCGGCGTCGTCGGTCGCCAGGTACACCGACCACTGGTCCGGGGCGCCGGAGTCGGGCTGGCTGGCCATGCAGCCGGCGATTCGCACGTCATCGTGGCGGAAGTTGACGTACCCGCCGAACTCCGCAGCCGGGTCCTCGGCGGTCCAGCCGAACAGCCGGCTGTAGAACTCGATGCTGGCCTGGGTGTCTGAGGTCGTGAGGTCGATCCAGCAGGGCGCCCCGGTCGGCGCGGTGTCTCGTCGTGGCATGGACGGCTCCTTTGTGAGTGCGGCGCAGCCGCCCGGAAGTGGACGGTACTGCGATGTAGACGCAGCAGGACCGCCGAGTTCATCGGTGCACTGAGCATTTGTTGCCGGCGGGCTTGGGCACCCGTACGACGGGTCCTAGCATGTCGCGGGTGAGCACCCCCACGGTTGACCAGGACCTGCTGGACAGGCGGCTTGAAGAGCACCGGCTGGAGCTGCGCGCGTACTGCTACCGCATGCTCGCGTCCCCGTTCGAGGCGGACGACGCCGTCCAGGAGACGCTCATCCGGGCCTGGCGGTCCCACGACAGGTTTGAGGGTCGCTCCTCGCTGCGGTCCTGGCTCTACCGGATCGCCACCAACGTCTGCCTGGACATGCTGCGCGGCAGCCAGCGGCGGGCGCGCCCGATGGACCTCGGCCCGGCGGGCGAGCCGATCATGGAGAACCTGCACGAGCGACCGGAAACGACGTGGCTCGAGCCGGCGCCAGATGCCCTGGTGATGTCCGCCGGCGGCGACCCGGCTGCGGTCGCGGTCGCTCGTGACTCGGTGCGGCTGGCGTTCGTCGCCGCGCTGCAGCACCTGCCGCCGAGGCAGCGCGCAGCGCTGATCCTGTGTGAGGTGCTGCAGTGGCGAGCCGGCGAGGTCGCCGACCTGCTGGACACCACCGTCGCCTCGGTGAACAGCGCGTTGCAGCGGGCGCGGGCAACGCTCGGAGCGACCGAGCCGACAGCGTCGAGCCCGCCCTCGGCGCTGGGGGAGGCCGAGCGCGTGTTGCTGGACAACTACGTGCGGGCGTTCGAGGCATACGACATCGAGGCGCTGACCGCACTGATCCACGAGGACGCAACCCAGTCGATGCCGCCGTACGACCTGTGGCTGGCCGGCCGGGACGACATCTTCGCCTGGTGGTTCGGTCCGGGCATCGGGTGTCGCAACTCGCGGGTCGTCCCGACGGTGGCGGCGAACGGGTCGCCGGCATTTGGACAGTACAAACCCAGCCCGGGCGGCAGGTTCGAGCCGTGGGCGCTGCAGGTGATCGAACTGCGCGGCGGCCGGATCGGCGAGCTCACGTTCTTCCTGGACACCGAGCGGATCTTCCCGCTGTTCGGGTTGCCGGAGCGTCTCGAGGCATAACGTGAACACGTTGCCACGCCAGAGCGCACCACTCGGTGCGTGCGGCACCTCCCGGGGCGCGCAAAGGGTGCCTGAGGAACCGAGGGATCTCGCGGGCGTCGACGGTCGACGGGGCACCCCCCGCAGGGTGGGGCGGGACCATCGCCCCACCCCAACCCAGGCTCACCCTCAGCTGCAGCCGCTGGTGCTGCCGCACCCCTCACACACGAAGCACGACCCGGCCGGGCGCATCTTGGTGCCGCAGGTGAAGCACAGCGGCGC
>JBBSMN010000036.1:0-17888 GCA_038233135.1 Propionibacteriales bacterium | reverse complement strand
CGGAGGTGGCGGGATTTGAACCCGCGAGAGGGGATGAACCCTCAACCCGCTTAGCAGGCGGGCGCCATAAACCGGGCTAGGCGACACCTCCGAGCCGCACGCCATGGCGTGTGCCGGGGCGCAACGCTACCTGCGGGCTCCGGCCAACAGCAAAGCGACCCGGGTGGCGGCAGTCCACCAATCGGGCAGTCTTCGCACCTTTATGTGGGCTTCGCCCCACCTGTCGCCGTCGCGACCTCTAGCCTTTCCCCGTGCAGCTTCCACGTCGCGACCGGGTTGGCGTGGGTCGGTCTCGCCCTGGCCTGAGGCGGCTTGCGGTCGCCGCTGTCGCAGCCGGTGCGCTGGTGGCGCTGCCGCTCAGCTCGGCCGCCGCAGTCACCCCCTCGACGGTCGGCCAGCTGGTGCGTGCCGACGAGTCCGTCGAACCCCCGTCGGACGGCACCGGCAGCACGGACAGCACGTCGGAGTCAGCAACCGCGGCGCCTACCGACGCCGAGCCCGACGAATCGACCGCCCCGGAGGCGTCTGAGTCGAACCCGTCCGCGACATCCCCAGCGACATCCCCGGAGCCATCCCCGGAGACGCCCTCGGCGGACGAACCCACCGAGTCGCCCTCGGCGACGTCGGAGCCGGACCCGGCCGAGGAGACCGAGGACGCCGAGGACGCCGAGCGCGCAGAGCTTTCGTTGCGGGCTTCGGCCAGCCCCGCCGTCGTGTCGCAGGACCAGGTCGTGACGATCACGATCGTCGTGGAGAACACCGGCTCGGCTCCCGACTCGGGGGTCATGGTGGCCAACGCCGTGCCCGCCGGGGCCGTGCTGCAGGGTGCCGTCGACGGTCTTGACGCTGCCTCGGGCACCTTGAGTATCGGGGAGCTGGCGGTGAACGACCCGTACCGGGCGAGCATCCCCGTCACCTTCCCCGTCACGACCGGTCAGGTCGTGACGATCCCGACGGTGGAGGGCACCGACTCCGGCGCCGGCGTGGGTGATCAGATCGTCACGATGGTGGAGATGATGCCGACCGTCCCGGGCGGTCCGAGTCCGGACCCACCGGCGCCATCTTCGGACCCTTCGGACCCGACGGACCCGACGGACCCGACGGACCCGACGGACCCGACGGACCCGACGCCTGACGGTCCGACGCCTGACGGCCCCACGTCGGCCGGCCCGACATCGAGCGATGATCCCAGCTCGTCGCCTGCCACTGCATCCTCATTGGATCCGCCGTCCAGCAGTGACTCGGTGCAGACCACGCCGGGCAGCCCCGTGGACAGTGACGCCGGTGCGCCGGGGTCGACGGCTGGCGACCCGGGCGCCGGAGGCTCAGGCGACCCGCGCCCCTCCGCTGGGCCGAACGATCGGGCACCGCGCGGGGGCGCCTCGTCCGGCGCCGGCCAGGGCAACGGCCCGGACGGCGATGGTCAGGGAGACGGCCGCCGGCGAGGGGCGGGTGCGCAGAACACCGGACCGTCGAGCTCCGACGGGGCCGCGGAGTCGGCTGGGGCCGACACGGCAGGGGAGCCGGAGTCGACCGGCGGCTCGGCGGCGGCGGCGGAGCCGACAGCAGACGGGGTGGCGCCGGACTCGCGCCGGGCCGCCCTCCTCATGCTCGGGGTGGTGCTCGTCGTTTCTGGCTGCGTCCTGGTCGCGATTGGCGGCGTGCGCCGAGCCCGCTTCTGGAGCTGATCCGGCCGGCCCGGCCCTTGGACCCGGTCAGCTGCCGACCCGCGCCCGCAGGGCGTCCAGCTCGGTCCACAGCACCGCCGGCAGCTTGTCGCCGAGCTGCTCGAACCACTCGGTGATCAGCGGCAGCTCCGCACGCCACTCGTCCTCGTCGACGGCCAGCGCCTGCCGCAACGCGTCGTCGGTGGTGTCGAGCCCGTCGGTGTCGAGGCTGTCGATCGTCGGCACGCGGCCGATGGGTGTCTCGACGGCGTCCGCGGTGCCCTGGATGCGGTCGACGACCCACTTGAGAACACGACCGTTCTCGCGGAATCCGGGCCACAAGAAGCCACCGTCGTCGTCGCGCCGGAACCAGTTGACGTAGAAGATCCTTGGCAGTTGGGTCGCGTCGTGGGTCTTGCCGACATCGATCCAGTGTCCGAGGTAGTCGGCCACGTGGTAGCCCATGAACGGCAGCATCGCCATCGGGTCGCGGCGTACGAGGCCGACCTCGCCGCTGGCGGCAGCCGTCGTCTCCGACGACAGGGTCGCGCCCATGAAGGTGCCGTGCACCCAGTCCCGAGCCTCGGTGACCAGCGGGATGGTGGTCTTGCGCCGGCCGCCGAACAGGATCGCGTCGATGGGCACGCCTCGGGGGTCGTCGTACTCCGGTGCCAGGATTGGGCACTGGGTGATGGGCGTGCAGAAGCGGCTGTTGGGGTGGCTGCTGGGCTCGTCGCTGTCAGGGGTCCAGTCCTGGCCCAGCCAGTCGGTCAGGTGTGCCGGCGTCTCCTCGGTCATGCCCTCCCACCAGATGTCGCCGTCATCGGTCAGCGCGACGTTGGTGAACACCGAGTTGCCCTGGGCAACGGTGCGCATCGCGTTGGGGTTGGTGCCCCACCCGGTGCCGGGGGCAACCCCGAACAGGCCCGCCTCGGGGTTCACGGCGTACAGCCGCCCGTCGTCGCCGAACCGCATCCAGGCGATGTCGTCGCCGAGGGTCTCGACCTTCCAGCCCGGGATGGTCGGCTCGAGCATCGCCAGGTTGGTCTTGCCGCACGCGCTGGGGAACGCCGCAGCGACGTACTTCACGGCACCCTCGGGGGAGGTGAGCTTGAGGATGAGCATGTGCTCGGCCAGCCAGCCCCCGTCGCGGGCGACCACGGAGGCGATCCGCAGCGCGTAGCACTTCTTGCCGAGCAGGGAGTTGCCGCCGTAGCCCGAGCCGTAGCTCCAGATCGCCCGCTCCTCGGGGAACTGGACGATGTACTTGGTGTCGTTGCACGGCCACGGCACGTCGGCATCGCCCGGTCCCAGCGGGGCGCCCACGGAGTGCAGGCAGGGCACGAACGGTGCGTCGAGCTCCTCCATGCGCTCGAGGACGTTGCGGCCCATCCGGGTCATCACCCGCATGGAGGCCACGACATAGCCGGAGTCGGTGATCTCCACCCCGAACATGGGGTCGGGTGCGTCCAGGTGCCCCATCACGAACGGGATGACGTACATGGTGCGGCCGCGCATCGAGCCGCGGTAGAGGTCGGTGAGGGTCGCCTTCATCTCGGCGGGGTCCCGCCAGTTGTTGGTGGGACCGGCACCGGCTTCGTCGGCCGAGCAGATGAATGTGCGGTCCTCGACCCTGGCAACGTCGGAGGGGTCGGTGGCGCACCAGAACGAGTTGGGCTTGGCGTCGTCGGCCAGCCGGACGAAGGTGCCCGCCGCGACGAGCTCATCGGTCAGCGTTGTCCACTCCCCGTCCGAGCCGTCCACCCAGTGCACGCGGTCGGGCTCGGTGAGTGCTGCCACCTCGTCCACCCAGCGTTGCAAGCCTTGGTGGGCGCTGTGCCGTGTCGAGGCGGGTGTGTCCTTCTCGTGCGCGGTGCTGTGCTCGGTCGTGGCGGGCATCGGCCTGCGTGTCCCTTCGTGCCCGGGGCATCTGACCGGCATTCCTACCGACCCGCCCCGACGGCTGAGTCGACTGTGTCCAGATTGCGGACAGGGTGCGGCCACCGTAGACCTGCTGGACCGACCAAAGCGACCCCGCGGTCGGTGAAGATGCTCACAGACTGCGAGGCCGCCCGGGTTGTTGGCCGCCCGTCGCTCGTGGGCCTGGTGCTGGTGGTGCTGGCGGTCAGCGCACGATGCGCAGCGAGAAGTGCTTCGCGCCGCGGACCGTCGACTTGGTGCCGACCTGGTCACTGTTCGACTTCGCTGCGTCACTCGCTCGTGTCGTGCCGGCGGTCTTGAACCAGCCGTGGTTTCCGGTGTGGACGCTCGCGCCGACGCTGTTGCCCGGCGCCTGCCCCTCCAGCCAGGACACCAGCTTGTCGAACGAGTTGACGTTCTTCGGGCTCTGCCAGGTGCTGGCGCCACCGCGGACGGTGAGGCTGCCGTAGCGGCCGTCGGACTTCGGCACCCGGGTGGTGGTCCGCACCCGCTGCTTGACCGCATCGCTCCCGCTGCCCGGCGTCACGGTGATCCGCAGCTTGAGGTTCGACCCTGCCTGGACGCGTACGTTCTGCTTGCGGCTGAGCGTCTGCCACTTGCCGCCCTGGCGGGCCTCGACCTTGCTGATCGCGCTGGACAGGACCTTCTCGCTATATGAGGTGTCGGCCCGCACCCGGCTCACCTGCACGTCCTCGAAGTTGTTGTTCACGACCCTCTGAACGTCGGAGTAGATCCCCCACGGGCTCGAGTAGGTGATGTCCCAGTTGCTGGTGACCATGTCGTGCCGGTTGATCGTGACCGGGTCGCCTCCGGAGCGCTCGACGCGGATCGCCCAGTCCATCCGTGAGGTGCCCCCGCGGATCCCGTCGAACACGTCGTCACCGTTGACCAGCGTGTGGATGGCGGCGATGGAGCCCGCCCAGTCCGGGACACTCACGAAGGTCTTACCGTCGCGAGACTTGCTGCCGAACTTCGTGGTTGACGCGATCTTGGTCGTCGCCGGCCGGTTGCCGATGCCGCCCGATATCGCAGCCAGCTGGTCGCGGGTGATCGACCCGACCGGTGCGGTCGGGTTGGCGACCTTGAACGACCCGAACACGTTGTCGCGCTGGACGTACAGCGCGTCGGCGTTGTGCAACGTCATCTGCGACGGGCCGGACCACATCATCGGGTGGCCGAAACCGACCACCCGCCTGCCGCAGACCGCGGTCGTGGTGCCGACCCCGGCGAAGGTGACGTCGCCGTACGACAGTGAGGCTGCGAGGTTGCCGCCAGGGACCATGGCGGGCCCGGCTCCGGCCTCCATCGAGCCGCCACGCCCGGTGACCAGCTGCACCTCGTCGCCCATGCCGGCGTCCTTGGCGGACTGGTTCAGCCGTCCCTGGGAGAGCCCGCCTGACACCGACACCGGCATCGGCAGCCGTTCGTACTTCTGCGTCGCCGCATTCTGGACGCCGTCGGCGCGCATCTGCCGCTCGGCGTAGGCCGGCACATCCACCTTCTCGGCGACCTTGGCCGGCTTGGCGCCACCGCCGCTCATCACGTCGTACATCGCCCCGGCCGGTGTGACGCCGGCGTACTCGCTCGGCGACCACGACAGGCCGTACGACACTGCGCCGATGAGCCTGCCGTTGGGGGTGTAGACGGGCGACCCGGACATGCCGGCCCAGATGCCGGCCTTGACGCTGCCGTCGGCGTTGGTGACGTCCGAGCCCCGGAGCTTGACCATGATCATGTCGATGCTCGGGCTGATGCCGCCGTCGATCACGCCGACGATCTCGCCGGTGAGCGTGTCGGTGCTGGTGCCCTCGCTGACAGTGCGGGCCTGGACGGCGTCCCCGCGCTTCAGCTTGCCGACGGGCTTGGCTTGCGGGCACATGGTGTTGTCGCCGGGGTCGACCGCGGCCGCCGGGCTGGTGGGTGACATGGCTGCTCCGGCGAGCGCCATGGTTGCAAGGGTGGCGACGGCGGTGCGAGCCAGTCGCGCGCGGGGTGAAACAGACACGGGTTCCTCCCACAACAAGGGCGGTACCCGCCTGTTTGCGGCACCGCGACATCTAATGGACGCGGGAGCGGCCGATTCGGTTGCCAGGCAGTCTGCGTGGTGCGAGATGATCCGCCGAAGACAGCAGTCCACGACTCCGGGAGGTCTCCATGTCGAAAGAGCTCGTCGCCACGTGGGCGGACGTCGCGCTGGTCGTCTTCGCGACGTCGATGATGTACGGGGCGTTCCTGCTGCTCGTGCGTCTTGTCGGCCCACGCAGCCTCGCTCAGCTGTCGAGCATCGATCTGGGGTTCGTGGTGATGACGGGCTCAGTGATGGGCCGTACCGCGCTCCTGATCACCCCGACGCTGACCAGGGGCCTGGTGGCCATATCGACGCTGTTCACCGTGCGCGGGATCCTGTGGCTGCTGCGGCGCAGCCGTTCCGCCGAGCGTGCGATGAGTCTGGCGCCGATCATGTTGATGAGCGGGTCGCAGCTGCTCGCCGTGAACATGCGCAAGGCCCACGTCACCGAGAATGACCTGCGCCAGGAGCTGAGGGCGGCCGGCGTACGTCGCAGGGACGAGGTCGAGGCGGTCATCTTGGAGCGCAACGGCAGGTTCAGCATCGTCCGCCAGGCCGCGCCGGCCGAGCGGTGGCTGCTCGCCGACCTCTACGAGTGATCCGGCCGTTGGCCCATACCGACCCCGGCCGCGCTAGACTCTGCCGCCGACCGGCAGCGGTCCGGCGCTCGTAGCTCAACGGATAGAGCATCTGACTACGGATCAGAAGGTTGGGGGTTCGAATCCCTCCGAGCGCGCCACATCTTCGCAGTTCAGACGCCCTAGTCGCGGACTTAGTTGCAGCTCTTAGCGCCTTGTGAGAACCTCGTGAGAACCGAGCGGTTCTCACGAGGGCGGTGGCGCTCGATGGCGCGAAGACCCGAAGGTGTTTACCCGGACGGGCGCGGCGCTTGGTACTTCAAGGTCCCGCTCGGGCGCGACGCCCTGACAGGCCGGCGGGTCCAGGTGACGAGGCGAGGATTCCGGACGGCCGCCGAGGCGGGGCGAGCTCGGCGAGAGATGACCGGCCGGGTCGACGCCGGCATGGTCAGCCGGACCTCGAGCTCACTGAAGATCAACGACCTGCTGGACCTGTTCCTCGACGGGCTCGACGCCGACGGCAGGCTCTCGGCGAAAACCCGCTTCGACTACCGCCACTCCGCCGACGGCTACGTCCGTCCGCTGCTCGGAGAGAAGCTGGTCCGCGATCTGGCGCCGGAGGCAGTGGTCGCCTGGCAACGGGCTCTCGGCAAGAACGGCGGCGTCAAGAGCGGGAAGCCGTTGGCTGCCAACACCATTCGGCTGGCGCGTTCTCCCCTGTCCGGAGCCATGAAGCTAGCCGTGAGCATGGGGGTCGTCACCGTGAACCCCCTGACCGTCGTGCCGCGGCCGCGAGCGGCACGATCGATCCCCAAGCACTGGTCCCCGGAACAGGCTCGCGACTTCCTCAGCCTCATGGAAGGCGACCGGACCTATCCGCTCTGGGCGTTCCTGCTCGGCTCCGGGCTGCGGATCGGGGAGGCCGTCTGGCTCCGCTGGGCCAACATCGACCTCGACCGGCGGATTGTGCACGTCGTCGACTTCGTCTCCACCCTCGGCCATGACCTGGTCGCGTCTGCCGGCAAGAGCCGCGACGCGGTGCGCAGCATCGAGCTCGACGACGGGCTGACCCATGTGCTTCGCCTGCAGCGCGCGACCCAGGCGAAGGAAGCGCTCGCATCTGTCGCCTACGAGACCAGCGACTTCGTCTTCACCAAGCCGGACGGTGGCTCGTACCACCCGCAGTACTTGTCGCGGCTGATCGGGCGGTACTCCGAGGAGCTGAGGCTTCCGCGACTGACGGCACACGGCCTGCGACACACCAGCGCGACCCTCATGCTCGCCAACGGTGTCCCACCCAAGGTTGCGGCCGAACGACTCGGGCATGCGGATCCGAGTCTGTTCACCAACCTCTACAGTCATGTCACGCCTACCATGCAGCGCGAGGCAGCCGACAAGATCGGTTCGGCACTCTTCAGTTGACCTGGACCGGGACGATGACTGTTCGCCTCGTTCTGCGGGCCGCGGTGCTGGTCACGGTGTGCTTGACGTCGTCGTTCGGGCAGGTGTTCACGGCGTCGATGAATGGACCCGTTGGTCGGTGAGTTCGACGCGGCCAGCGGCGACGAATGCGTCGAGGTCGGCGGTGTCGATGCGGACGTGTCGGCCGACCTTGATGAAGGTGATCCGCCGCTCGGCGATCAGGCGGCGGACGAACCGGGTGCTGGTGCCGAGCCGCTCGGAGGCCTGCTCGACGGTCAACAAACTCATGGCGGTGATCCCTCCCGAGAGGATGCCGGTCCCTGCGCGGTATTCGCGGAGAACCATGGAGACCAGCAGGATGCCTCGGTGTATCGACATCGTCTACTGGCGCCTCCCAAACAAGAAGGCACTGCCCGGACTGACGAGAACGGGACGGACTGACATGGACTCCAGCAGACGAGGATGGACTGAAAAGATTTCGGAAAGTTCTTGTCAGTTGACCGCATCCCGGGCGTGTCGCGCGGCGCTTGGGCTCAACTCCGGCGGCTGGGTCGGGCGCGTCGTCGCGATCATGCGTGCCTGGATGCCCTCTGGTACAGGCGATGTCCTGGACCGGGGCAGGCGCAGCAGAAGGCCCTCCGCACGGGATCCTGCCTGCCGCCGTGCAGCTGACACGACCGTGACACGCCCGTCAGTCGCAGCCTTAGCCACATTTTTCGGCCTTCTTCCCAAGGTGTTCTGTCTTGAACCCTAATTGCACCTGAGTGACCGCAAGTATCCGTCGATAGCCGCGACAATGTAAACCTCGCTGAGAGCGTTCTGGCAGCCGATTCATCAGCGCAAGAAGAGCGCAGACATGTGCATTGTGGGGAATGCTATGTTCCGGCTCGTGTTGAGCTCGGCGAAGATTGGGGTCGGTTCGTGGCGGTATTACCAGCGGGAGGTGGCTACCAGCCCGAGCGAGTACTTCTTGGCCGGTGGTGAGGCGCCGGGTCGGTGGTGGGGGCAGGGCCTTGGTGAGGTGGGGCTGGCCCCGGGTGGGGTGGTGTCCGAGCCGCAGCTGGAGGCGTTGTTCGCTCGGGCTCTGCACCCGGTCACCGGGCAGCGGCTGGGTCGGGGCTGGCGGGCCGACGGGGTGACCGGGTTCGACCTGACGTTCTCGGCGCCGAAGTCGGTGTCGGCGCTGTGGGCGATCGGCGGCCCCGAGATCGCACGGCAGGTGGCCGCTGCGCACGCGGCGGCGGTGCGGGCCGGGCTGGACTATCTGGAGCAGCACGCCGGGGTGTCGCGGCGCGGACGCGACGGGGTGGAGCAGGTCGACTGCGCCGGGTTCGCCGCGGCGGTGTTCGACCACCGCACCTCCCGGGCCGGGGATCCGCAGCTGCACTCGCACGCGTTGGTGGTGAACAAGGTCCGCTGCGGCGACGGGGTGTGGCGGACGATCGACGGGCACGAGGTGTACCACCACAAGAAGTCGGCCGGGATGGTGTACCAGGCGGCGCTGCGCGCCGAGCTCACCGACCGACTGGGGGTGGCGTTCGATGAGCCGAACCGGCACGGGCAGGCCGAGGTTGCCGGCGTCCCGGCCGACCTGGTTCAGGTGTGGTCGAAGCGGGCCGCCGCGGTCGACGCCGACGCGGCCGGGGTGATCGGCCGGTTCGAGGACGACCTGGGCCGGCCGCTGACGCCGGGCGAGCGGGCCCGGGTGGTGAAGACGTCGGTACTGGCGACCCGGCCGGCCAAGACCCACGCCGACCCCGGGGTGCTGCAGCAGCGCTGGGTGGCCGAGGCGGGCCGGCTCGGCTGGACCGCCGACCGGCTGTTGGTCTCGGTGGCGAAGACTGCTGCCACCGGCCCGCAGCAGCCGACGGCGCTGGACCGTGGCGGCCGGATGAGCGCCGTCGAGCGGGCCCTGTCCCCGCTCGGGCACAGCCGGGTCTCGCGGGAGGCGCTGGCCGCCGCGGGTCGGCGCAGGTCCACGTTCTCCCGCGCCGACGTGGCCGGCGAGGTCGCCGCCCACCTGCCGGTGCGGGCCGGGTCGGCGCGGCGGGTGCTGGCGCAGGTCGAACAGCTCACCGGCGACGCACTCGGCGGCGCCGAGGCAGTCCCCGTCGGAACGGTACGCGACGGGGTGCTCGCCCGCGCCTCGGATGCCCGGTGGACCACCGCGGCCCAGCTCGCGGTGGAGATCCGCATCCTCCGCACCGCCGTCGCCGGGCGGACCGCCGGCGTCGCCGTCGTCCCCGAGGACACCGCGGCTGCATGCGCCGAGGCGGCTGGGCTGGGCGCCGACCAACACGCCGCCCTCCGCCGGCTCACCGGCGACGGGCAGCAGGTCGCGGTGCTGATCGCCCCGGCCGGCGCCGGCAAGACCCGCACCATCGGAGCAGCCGCCGCCGCATGGTGCGCCGCCGGCTACGACGTGGCCGGGCTGGCACCCTCGGCCCGGGCCGCCGCCGAGCTGTCCGCAGCGACCGGTACCCGCGCCGACACCGTCGCCAAGTGGCTGCACGACCGGACCCGCGACGGTGGCGGTGTGGACCGGCACCCTGTTGGACCCAGGACGGTGCTGGTGGTGGACGAGGCGTCCATGCTCGCCACCGCCGACCTCGCCGCCCTGGTCGACGCCGCCGATGGGGCCGGGGCCAAGCTGGTGCGGGTCGGCGACCCGGCCCAGATCGGCCCGGTCGAGCGGGCCGGTGGGTTGCTGGTCGACCTCGCCGACCGGGTCGACGCCGCCCAGCTGACCGACGTCCGCCGCTTCACTCACGGATGGGAGGCCCAGGCCACCCGGCTGCTGCGCCGCGGTGAACCCACCGTCCTCGACGTCTACGCCGCCCAGCACCGGATCCACCCCGCCGCAGACGCCGACACCGCCCTCGACGCCGTACACACCCGCTGGCGGGACGCCGTCCGCGGCGGGCAGGACGCGCTGATGATGGCCCGCGCCCGGGTCGACGTGGACGCCCTCAACCACCGGGCCCGCACCGTGGCGATCGCCGACGGCGCCGTCACCGGGCCGGTCCTGGCCCGGGCCGCGGGCCGGGACTGGCAGGTTGGCGACCTGCTCCGCGCCCGTCGCAACGACCGTCGGCTGCCGGTCGGCGACACCCACGTCCGCAACGGCGACCGGTTCCGCGTCCTCGCCGCGACCCCCGACGGCGGCCTCGTCGTCGACGACCTGACCGGGCGAGGGCGCACGGAGCTGCCCGCCGGCTACCTGCACCGGCACGCCACCTACGGCTGGGCGTCCACCATCGACGGCGCCCAAGGCGCCACCACCGACATCGGCATCCTGCTCGCCCGACCCGGACTCGACCGCGAACACCTCTACGTTGCCATGACACGCGGCCGCCACGCCAACCACGTCCACGTCACGGGAACATCCGACGAACAGACCGAGCACCGGCGAGTCGCGTCGCACGGCGCGGCGGTGACCTCACTGGACCAAGCGACACAGACCTTGAAGGCTGCGGCCGTCCGGGTAGGCGCCCAGCAATCCGCGCACTCCCTGCTCGAGCAGTCCCGTAACGCCAGCCCCGCCCGCCCGGTCGCAACTCGACCGCCGACGCCGAGCCCAGCAGTACTACGCACGCAAGCGGAACTCACACAGGCGTCTCGGAGGGCATACCGGAACCCGCCACCATCCGGTCAGCGCTTGCCGTCGAGGTCCATGTAGATGACGTTCCAACGGCAGGCCCGCCACCAGCAGTCGGACGAAGGAAAGCCCCCTCACCCGTGCAACGGTGAAGCGAGCGGTTGAAGTCTTTTCACAACGACACATGAGCACGGCCTCTCGTGAAGCGCACGCCGGCGCGCAGCCCCTGACATTCGGCTTGGGTCTTGGCAGGCGAGAATCGAAGCGGTCGAAACCGACAGACCATCGCCATCGAGTACGCCTATTCGCCCGGCCCGTGACAGGGCGTCTGCGAAGGCCGGTAATTCAGATGTCCGCTTGACAGAGGTGTTCCAGAACCGAGACATCGCACGAGAGACACCGCGAAGCCGATCGTTGCGGCACGCTCGACAACGACCGAAGGGGCCGTGCTGATCGTGTCCGCCTCAGGGGCGGCAACTCACGCCGAAGGCGCACCAGGGACATGACGACGCGACGACTGTCATGGGGGGGCAGATCATCATCACGCCGTCATCCCTGTCACATTGCAAGCTGCCCAGACGGCAGCGACGCCTGGAACCGCACGGGCCTAGCGCGCAGCGGGAGTTGCGTGGCGAGCTCGACTTCCCATGCGCTGTTCAGGGACCGCTAGCGCTCGAACGAGCGAGTCGTCGAGCACCCCGGCGACGTCGACGTCGGTCACGGAGTCGACCAGGGCGCTGGCCACGATCGAAACCGGGTCGTGGTCGGCGGTGACCAGGCCGATCGCCGGCCGCGGCGAGGGCTCGGCCATTGGTACGACGCAGAGGCCGGGCGGCACCCCGAAGGCGTGCAGCCAGGCGTGGGCGATGATGCTCGACCAGCGGCCGGTGGTCACGTGCGCGTACAGGGCCGCCACCGTGTCGGACTCGACGACCGGTTCCAGCCGCGCGCCGGCGGCGGCAATCCGCGCCTCCAGGATCCGCCTGTTCTGCATCGTGGTGACCAGGGCGCACAACGGCAACTGCGCCGCAGCGGCCCAATCGACGGCGCTCTCGTCGGCCACCGGCCCGTCGGCCGCGGTGAGCAGCAGGTACCGCTCCCGGTAGAGCTCGAGGCCGTGCAGACCTTCGGCGGTGTCGGTCTGCAGGTAGGTCAGCCCGGCGTCCAGCTCGAAGTCGGCCAGCCCGCGCACGATGTCCCGCGAGGACAGCACCTCGATCCGCACCCGGACGAGCGGAAACCCGTCGGTGAGCGGTTCGGTGAGCAGCGGCGTCGCCGGGACGGCGGTCGGGATGGCTCCGATGCGGACGGTGGCGGAGAAGCCCTCGCGCATCCGGTCGAGGTCAGTGCGCAGCCCGTCCCGCTCGGCCAGGATCCGGTGCGCCCACCCCACCACCCGGCGGCCCTCCGGGGTGAAGCCCTCGAACCGGCGGCCGCGCTGCACGATCGTGACGCCGAGCTGGACCTCCAGCTTGCGGATCGCCGAGGACAGGGCGGGTTGGCTCGCGTGACAGGCCGCAGCCGCGCGACCGAAGTGCCGCTCGCGGGCGAGTGCCACCAGATACTCCAACTGGCGGATCAGGACGTCGCCGGACACCGCGCCACTCTAACCCGGTGATCCACGCCGTGAATGACCGCATCGATGAAGCGAGGGCGCACGAGGTTGCCGCGCGCTGACGGCACGGGGCAGAGTGACCAGTGTTCCCGACCGCGAGGAGGCGGCAATGGCCAAGGTGCTCTGCGTCCTGTACGACGACCCGGTGGGCGGCTACCCCGACGAGTACGCCCGTGGCGGTCTGCCGGAACTGGATCGGTACCCGGACGGCCAGAGTCTCCCGTCGCCCGCGGCGGTCGACTTCGAACCAGGCCAGCTGCTGGGCAGCGTCTCCGGCGAGCTGGGACTCCGGCCGTTCCTGGAGGGCCTCGGCCACGAGCTCGTTGTCACCTCGGACAAGGACGGCCCGGACTCGGAGTTCGAACGTCACCTGCCCGACGCCGAGGTGGTCATCTCTCAGCCGTTCTGGCCCGCATACCTCAAGGCCGAACAGCTGGACAAAGCGCCGAACCTCAAGCTGGCCATCACCGCCGGCATCGGGTCGGACCACGTCGACCTCGACTCCGCCATCAGAAACGGCGTCACGGTCGCAGAGGTCACCTACTCCAACAGCATCAGCGTGTCCGAGCACGTGGTGATGATGATCCTCTCGCTGGTGCGCAACTACCTGCCCTCGAACAAGTGGGTGCGCGACGGTGGCTGGAACATCGCCGACTGCGTCGCCCGCTCCTACGACCTGGAGGGCATGGACGTCGGCACCGTCGCCGCCGGTCGGATCGGAACCGCGGTGCTGCGTCGCCTCGCCCCGTTCGACGTCCGACTGCACTACACCGACCGGCACCGGCTGCCCAGCGACGTCGAGCAGGAACTCGGCCTGACCTTCCACGATTCGACCCAAGACATGGTGCCCAACTGCGACGTGGTGACCATCAACGCGCCACTGCACCCCGAGACCGAAGGCCTGTTCGACGACGACCTGCTCGGCACCATGCGCCACGGCGCCTACCTGATCAACACCGCCCGCGGCCTGATCGTCGACCGAGACGCCGTCGTCCGGGCGCTGGAGAGCGGGCAGCTCGCCGGCTACGCCGGCGACGTCTGGTACCCACAGCCGGCACCCAAGGACCACCCGTGGCGGACCATGCCGCACCACGGCATGACCCCCCACGTCTCCGGCTCGTCACTGTCGGCCCAGGCACGTTATGCCGCCGGCACCCGGGAGATCCTCGAGGCCTATTTCGCCGGCAACCCGCTGCGCGACGAGTACCTCATCGTCGACGGAGGCAAGCTGGCCGGCGCCGGCGCACGCTCGTACAGCACCCGCGGCTAAGAGACCTGAGCGCCACCGAATTGCGTGTGGCCCGACGCAACTGGTCCAACTTTGGGGTCCAATCGGGCCGCTAGAGAAAGTCATGCGAGCCGCTTGACATAGGCCTCGGGCTGTCTCACGATGCAACCGTGGTTACATCACCGCGGAAGAGCGTCGACCGGGTGAAGTGGGTGCTGCTCAGCTACCGGATCCCCCGAGAGCCCTCGACCCCACGGATAGCGGTGTGGCGTCGCCTGCGGCGGCTCGGGGTGGCACAGCTCGGGGACGGCCTGGTAGCGCTGCCGCAAGATGCCCGGACCCGCGAGCACCTGGAGTGGGTGGCCGCGCAGGTCGAGGAGGCTGGTGGCTCCGCGACGCTGTGGCAAGCGCAAGCCCAGTCCAGCGCCGATGAGCGGCAGGTGGCGGAGGCGATGGCGGCCGCCCGTTCGCAGGAGTACGCCCAGCTAATCGAGCAGGCACGCGCCGGCCTCAATCTGGATGAGGCCTCCCGGCGCCGGCTGCTGCGCCGACTGCGGGGGGAGCTGCGCGCGGTTCGGCGGAGGGACTACTTCCCACCCGTCGAACGGGACCTGGCGGTTTTCTCGGTCGACGAACTGGCCGCTGCGTGCGCGGGCACGGACCGTGCCGCCGCCGGGAGCAGCGCGTGAGGTGGGCGACCCGTGCTGGGGTGCACATCGATCGCGCCTCGTCGGCCTGGCTCATCCGGCGGTTCATCGACCCCGACGCCACATTCGCCTTCGTCACCGATCCCGACGACGTATCGGCAGGGGCCACGCCGTTCGACATGCGCGGGGTCGAGTACGGCGGTGACCTAACGGGAGGTCATGAGAGGCATTTCAGGGGTACTGGCGGTCAATCGGCTAGTCCTCGAAACCGCCTCTGACGCGAAGATTCCTTTCGTGGCGGGGGTCATCCGGCGCGGTCGAGGGTGACGGTGTAGCCCATGGTCTGAAGCTGGTGGACGGCTCGGTTCTTCGCCCGGTCGGGGTGCAGCCGGGTGAAGAAGTCACTTCCGGGGTCGTCTCCGGGGTCGTCGTAGAGGGTGCCGGTGGTCCCCATGTGCCAGATGGTGGTGAGCATCTTGTGCTGGATCGCCACGTTGGCCTTCTGCGGGCCGCGTCGGAACGCGATCCGCCGGTACCGGGCGCCGAGGTCGGTGTTCGGGTTCTGCGCGCAAGCCATTGCGGCGGCTCCGAGCGCTCCTTGCAGGTAGGGGTTGCCGGGCCTGGTCTTGGTGGACTTGACCCGGCCGGCGGACTCGTTGCTTCCTGGGGTGGTGCCGGCCCAGGACGCCATGTGGCCGGGGGTGGGGAAACCTGCCCATGTCGGCGCCGGTCTCGACCACGATCACGTCGGCGGTGATCGGGCCGATGCCGGGGATGGTGCAGATCAGGTCTCGGAACTCGAGAAGCGGTTCGATCACCGCCTCGATCCGGGTGGTGATCTCCTCGACCGCGGCGGTGTGCCGGTCGATCAGGTCCAGATGCACCCGGGCCAGGAACGCGTGGTGGTCAGTGAAACGGCCGGTCAACGCCTCGGTCAGGGCGACATCTTGGACCGCAGCCTCCGCTTGGCCAGCTCGGCCAACACGGCGGGGTCGCGTTGCCCGGCCACCAACGCCTCCAGCATCGCCCGTCCGGACACCCCGGTGATGTCCGAAGCGACCGAGGACAGCTTGATCCCGGCGTCCTCGAGCAGAGTCTCCAACCGTTGGACCTCCCGGCCGCGTTCTCGGGTGATCGCGGTCCGGGACCGGGTCAGGTCCCGCAGCTGCCGGATCGGCTCGGGCGGCACAAACGAGCCACGCACCAGACCGTGCGCCCCGAGCTGGGCCAGCCAGGTCGCATCGGAGACGTCGCTCTTGCGGCCGGGCAGGTTCTTCACCTGCCGGGCGTTGATCAACAGCACCTCGAACCCGGCGTCCTCCAGCAGGTAGTAGAACGGCTTCCAATAGTCACCGGTGGCCCCCAGCACCGCGCAGGTGACCTGCTCGGCCACCAGATGCTCGCGCAACGCAAGGACCTGGTTGGTCGGCGACGCCCAGGTGGTCACCGTCTCCACGGTCTTCCTGCGGCCGGCACCGGCGACCCGGACACAGACCTTGGCGTCCTTCTTGGAGATGTCGAGCCCGGCGCACCGGACGTGGACGACTTCCACGGCTGTTACCTCCTCACACGACGACGACAACGGTGCTCGTCGCGGGGAGGGCCGGGAGATTCAGGAGTCTGATGCTCGTGCTCGAAGGCAACAATCCACGGTTCCCGTGGGAGCCCTCCACCACCATGCTTACCTACGGGCTCACAGGCACCACAGAGGATTCGGGGTTGACCGCGGCGAACAACACCCAGTGTCCACCGCGACCCGCACCACAGGCCAGCCGCAGCCACCCGCAAATCTTCGCGCACCCCGGTGCGCCCTCACGGGCGCTGCGATGCTGACCTGGGAAAACACCGGAGCGGGTGACCGGGATCGAACCGGCATGGCCAGCTTGGAAGGCGGGGAGGCTCTCAAGAGGAGCAAGCCGCGCAAGCCAACGACCGATCCGCTGGGGATCGACCCGACCCACGAGTCAGGTCAGCCAGTGCACGTGGCGATGCGGCTCGGGATGGTTGACCGCCCAACGGGCCAACCGATCGGCAAGTTCGCGAGCCATCGCGCCAGCCCCGGCCGGGAGAGTGCGCTTCAGCGCGAGCACCACCGGTGGTGTGACCGCTCCAGCGCCCGCGGCAGCGTCGAGCTGGGCTACGAAGTCGACTACATTCTCGGTGACGACGACCCGCTCCTCGGCAGCTGCGCGATCGAACACCTCGTCGTCGGTACAGCCGGCGAGACCGAGATCGCGGACGTGCCGTGCGTCGTGTCCCTGATCGGTCAGGTGCCTGGCGACCGCCGGGCTGAACATCTCATCTATGAGAAACCTCACGAGGCCAGAAAGCGCTGTCGCTCTCGAGCCGCCTGCTCCGCACGTTCCGCGGCCGCCTCGTTGCGGTCGATCATCGTCTCGACCTCCGCGGGGTTGGCCGCGGCGAACGACACCGCGCAACGGACCAGTCGCTCGGCGAGGTCGAGCTGCTCCGCGGCCGCGCCGACACGCGCGTCGCCGCCCTCGCCGCTGTGCCGCAGTGCAACCACGATCTCCCAGACGTCCGGGCCGCCAGCCACGGCCGCACGTCGCCCGGCCGGCCCGTCGCGATAGACGATGCCCGGATGTGCAGACGTCTTGAGGCCCTCGTCAAGGAGGCGGGTCACGAGACTCGTCTCGCTGACGCCATCAGCCTGAGCGCGCTTAGCTAGTTGAAGCTTGAGCCGTGGGTCGAGCCGGTAAGAGACCGATGCCGGCATGGTGACCACCTCCGTAGAGCAGTGTACCGCGCCTGCAGTACCTACGACCATGCGTGATCGCTCGCCCGGTCGCGCGCGCGGATCGATCGACCGCTGTGAGAAGCGCCGTGAGAACCATGGCCGCTGGATCCCGGGTAAACGGGGGACGCTGGCGGTCACAGTCGGCGCCTTGTCCGCAGGACAAGCGCCCAGGTCAGAGGCTCCGTCAGCTACGAACAGCCAAGATCGGACAGCCTCGGGAAGTGGACCTGGCAGACCTACGGATCAGAAGGTTGGGGGTTCGAATCCCTCCGAGCGCGCCAGCCACCCCTGCGGGGTAATGGCTCCCTGACCAGGGCCCTTTGTGCTTGGCCAAGACCAGCACCGCCGTATCGACTGCGGTCTGCT
>JBBSMN010000035.1:0-18690 GCA_038233135.1 Propionibacteriales bacterium | reverse complement strand
GCGTCGGGCTGACAGGATTTGAACCTGCGGCCTCTTCGTCCCGAACGAAGCGCGCTACCAAGCTGCGCCACAGCCCGAACGACGCGTCAGCCTACACGCGGGGGCGAGCCGATCAGGCTGGCGGGGACTCCAGCGTCAGCAGGGTCGCCTCGGGCCGGCAGGCGAACCGCACCGGGGCGTACGGCGAGGTCCCGAGACCAGCGGACACGTGCATCCAGGCCGTGTGATCGCCGGCGCGGTGGCGGTGCAGTCCGCGGCAGCGCTCGGTGTCCAGGTCGCAGTTGGTGACAAGGGCACCGTTGCCCGGGATGCGGAGCTGGCCGCCGTGGGTGTGTCCGGCCAGCACGAGGGGCCATCCGGCGGCGGTGAACCGGTCGAGCACGCGAAGGTACGGCGCGTGGGCCAGCGCCAGCGCCGCGTCAGCGGTCGCATCGGGGGGGTCGTCGGCGACGTCCAGGTCGTCGTAGCCGAGGTGCGGGTCATCGACCCCCGCCATGGCGATCACCCGGTCGCCCACGTCGACGAGGGCGCGGGTGTTGTCCAGGTCGGCCCACCCGCGGGCGGTCAGTGCCGACACCAGGTCGCGCCAGGGCAGCAACACGCCGGTCCGGTGCCGGTCCTGACCGGCCGCCAGCAGGTAGCGGGCAGGGTTCTTGACGATCGGCGCGAAGTAGTCGTTGGAGCCCAGCACGAACGCCCCCGGAGCGTCGAGCAGCCCGTCCAGGCAGTCGAGCAGCGGCTCGACCGCATCGGGGTGGGCGAGGAAGTCTCCCGTCGCCACGACAAGATCCGGGCCCAGATCGGCCAGCCGGCGGACGAAGTCGGCCTTGACCCGCTGGCCGGGCCGCAGGTGGAGGTCCGACAGGTGCAGGACCCGCAGCCGGCGCTGGCCGGGACCGAGCACCGGCACCCGGGCCGTGCGCAGCACGAACGCTCGGGTCTCGCCCACCGCGTACGCCAACCCGGCGAGGCTGCCGGCGACGGCCGTGGCCGCGACCGGGGCGGTGCTAATCCATGGGGGCGGCACGCGCCCAGGCTGCCAGACTGTCGCCATGAGCGAGCTGAAGGACCGACTGCGCGCCGACCTGACCGCGGCGATGAAGGCGCGGGACAGGCTGCGTGCCGCCACCCTGCGGATGGCACTCACGGCCGTCACGAACGCCGAGGTGTCCGGCAAGCAGGCACGCGAGCTCGGGGACGACGAGGTCACCGGTGTGCTGGTCTCGGAAGCGAAGAAGCGGCGGGAGGCCGCGGCTGCCTACGACGCGGCGGGTCGTGACGAGTTGGCAGGGAGGGAGCGCGCGGAGGGCGAGGTGCTCGCCGACTACCTGCCGCAGCCGCTCAGCGCGGACGAGCTCACGGAGCTGGTGACCGCCACGGTCGAGGCCCAAGGGGCGGCGGGCAAGGGGATGGCTGCGATGGGGCCGGTGATGGGTCAGCTGAAGCCGCAGGTCGCGGGCCGGGCCGAGGGCCAGGCCGTCGCCGCCGAGGTGCGACGCCAGCTGACCGCCAGTTGAGCGCCCCGCGGGGCCGGTCCGAGCGCTCAGCGCTCAGCGCTCAGCGCACCGGGCCTTCGTCGCCCCCGCCGGGGCCGGTGC
Source organism: Propionibacteriales bacterium (assembly GCA_038233135.1). Classification (GTDB taxonomy): domain Bacteria; phylum Actinomycetota; class Actinomycetes; order Propionibacteriales; family Nocardioidaceae; genus JACCVL01. The sequence continues at coordinate 17,092 of JBBSMN010000035.1, read as the reverse complement.
CACCAGCTATGCCCGCGCCTGGTCCGGTGTTGCCGGCGCCACCACCACCGTTGTTCGGCGGAGTCGGTGCCGGCGGCGGCTTCGGGCGGCCCGCGGACAGATAGATGAGGATGCGCTGGCCGGGAGCCATCTCGGTGCCGGCACCCGGGACGGTCTTCGCGACCGAGCCCTCCGGATAGATCGAGGCGGTCCGTGTCGGCGCCGCGACGGGGACCAGCCCGACGTCGCGTAGCCGTGCGGCTGCCGTGGCGAACGACTGGCCGCCGAGGAACGGTACGTCGACGCCTTTGCCGCCCAGCTGGGACATGTTCGGGGACTGGAAGTTCTTGTCGGGCAGCCACTGCTGCACGACGCCCATCGCCTGCTTCCACATCGGCCCGGCCAGGCTCGAACCACCGATCTCGTCGAAGGACAACGGCCTCCCGCCGACCGTCTGGCCTGCCAGCGAGATCGGGCTGCCGAGATCGTTGGCGCCGGCGATCATCGAGGAGGCGACGAGGTTGGGGGTGTAGCCCATGAACCAGACCGCCTTGTTGTCGGTGGTCGTCCCCGTCTTGCCGGCCGACACCTGGTTGAGCGTCAGCCCGTTGGACGCGCCGAAGCCGCCCTCCTCCTGCACGCCGCGGAGCACGTCGTTGACGGCGTCGCCGACCGCGGGGCGGAAGGCCCGCTCGCACTTGCTGGCGGGGAAGTCGAGGGACTGGCCCTCAGCGTTGCGGATGCTGAGGATGGGCGTCGGTGGGCAGTGCTGACCGCGCGCCGGGAAGGTCGCGTACGCCGCCGCCATCGACAGCGGGCTGACGTCTGTCGGTCCAAGGGTGAAGGGTGCGACCTCGTCCTGCTCGGGCACGTTGATGCCCAGCTGACGGGTCAGCGTGACCGCGGGACAGATATTGGTGAGCTGCTCGAGCTGGGCGAAGTAGGTGTTCACCGACTGTTGGGTGCCCTTGTACATGTCGAACTTGCCGGTGCCCGTGGAGTTCTGCACGTTCCACCGCTCGAGGTTCTGCCCGTCGCAGTTCTGGACCGTGCCCGACTCGACCGTGTACGTCTGCGGGGCTGCGAACGAGGTGCTCAGCGGCAGGCCCTGTTTGAGCGCCGTGGCCAGCACGAACGACTTGAAGGTGGAGCCTGGCTGGAAGCCCGCCGCCCCACCGAGGTCCTTGGGCACCAGATAGTTCAGGTAGGTCTCCCCACTCTCCCGATCTGAGCCCATCGGCCGGGACTGCGCCAACGCTTTGACCTCGCCCGTGCCCGGCTCGACCAGGGCCATGGCACCGATCGCGCTGTCGGTGGGGTTGACGCGGCTGGTCACGGCGCTGTCGGCGGCACGCTGCATCCGCAGGTCGATGGTGGTCTTGATTGTGAGGCCACCGGCCAGCAGCTGTCGCTGGCGCGCCGACCGGGTCTTGCCCAGCGCCTGGCTGTCGAGCAGGTAGGCCCGCGCGAAGTCGCAGAAGAACGGCACCGCCGCGCTGACGCACCCGTTGGGCGTGTCGGTGACGTTGAGCCCCAGCCGGGACACGATCGCCTTGCGGGCGACCTTCCGCTTGATCTCGTCGAGCTCGGCCATGCGGCGCAACACAGTGTCGCGGCGCTCCCGCGCCGCGGCGGGGTTGAGCGTGGGGTTGTACGCGCTCGGGTTCTGCACGAGGCCGGCAAGGGTCGCGGCCTGCTTGACGGTCAGCTGGTCGGGGCGCACGGAGAAGAACTGCCGCGCCGCCGCCGAGATGCCGTACGCCCCGTCGCCGAAGAACGCGATGTTGAGGTAGGACTCCAGGATCTCCCGCTTGGTGTGCTCCTGCTCGTAGGCCATTGCGAACTGCAGCTCCTGCAGCTTGCGGGCGACCGTCTGCTCGGTGGCGGCGCGGTACTCGGCCCGCGTGTCCGCGTTGGCGACGAGGATCTGCTTGACCAGCTGCTGGGTGATGCTCGACCCGCCCTGGGTGGGTTGGCCGAGCGTGTTGTTGACCAGTGCCCGACTGGTGCCCTGGATGTCGAGGGCACCGTGCTGGAAGAAGCGGGAGTCCTCGATGGCCAGCAGCGCCCGCTTCATCACCGGGGCAACATCGTTCAGCGGGACGCTGACGCGGTTCTGGTCGTAGAGGTAGGCGATCGTCTTGCCGGTGGAGTCCAGGATCTTGGTCCGCTGCGGCAGGTTGGCCTCATCGAGCTCGGTGGGCAGGTCCTCGATCCCGGTCGCCACCTCCCGCGCGGCCAGGCCGGTCAACCCGGCGAACGGCAGTGCCAAGCCGGCGACCAGGAGCCCGGCGAGGGCGCTGACGAGCACGAGGACGATGATCCGCCGCAGGATCGTCAAGCCGACGGTCAGCGGGTTGGCAGCCATGACGACGAGGGTACGGCAGTGCGAGGACGCCCCCCTTGTCCCTGACATGACTCGATGTGACTAGGCCGGAGCCACCCACCTTGCTCTGTTGCGAGGCGGGTGCCCCTGCGTACGGTTTCGGCTGGACAGTGCACCGCCGCATGTCGGGGGCGTTGCAGGGGGCGATCCCATGACGGGGGAACGATGACGACGTTGATCGAGGACTGGGCCGAGCGGGCCAACTGCAAGCAGGCCCAGCCCGACGAGCTGTTCGTCCGCGGCGCGGATCAGCACCGCGTCAGGCAGATCTGCACCGGCTGCCCGGTGCGCACCGAGTGTCTGGCTGAGGCACTGGACGGCCAGATGGAGTGGGGCGTTTGGGGCGGCATGACCGAGCGCGAGCGCCGGGCGCTGCTCCGCCGGCGGCCCAACGTCCGGTCCTGGCGTCGGCTGCTCGAGGCGGCCAAGCACGAGCATGAGCGGGCCACGGCTGTCACCACCGAGACCGTCGCGGTCTGACCGAACGGACCCGTCGGTGCACCCGGCCAGATTTGCTGGCCGCGGAGGCAACCATCCACGTCCCTCGCACGTCTCAGTACATGACGGAGGGAAACGGCAGGGGGCCGGATCGGGGGATCCGGCCGGGGGACCGCATCGGGCGACAGACGAGAGTCTGTCGCCCGTGTGGTGTGTCAGGAGGCTCCAAGCAGGGCGCCGATCCGCCGCAGCCCCTCGAGGTCGTGGACGTCACCGGCCAGCGCGAGCACACCCACCGCCGGCACCTCCGGGTGGGCGCCCGTGAAGCCTTTGCGCAGGCGGTCCTGCCGCTGCCGAAGCCGTGAGCGCTCGGCCTGGATCAGCAACAACGCGGCCGCCGACTCGTGCTGCTGACGGTCGCCGAGGCGTCTGGCCGCCTGTTCGGCTGCGTTGGGGGTGAGCTCGGGGAGGGTGTCGTCCTGCACCCGGTTGACCACCAGGCCGGCCAGGGGCATGTGCTCGTTGCTCAGCCGCTCCACGAAGTAGGTGGCCTCGCGCAGGGCGTCCGGCTCCGGGGTGGCCACCACCACGAAGGCGGTGCCAGACGCCTGCAGCAGCGCGTACGTCGCCTCCGCCCGTTGTCGGAAGCCGCCGAACAACGTGTCGCAGGCGGCGATGAACGTCTGCATGTCGGTCAGCACCTGGGCGCCGAGCACCTTGTTCAGCGCTGCGGTCACCACACCGAGGCCCATCGACAGCAGCCGGGCCGGCCCGCGCGCCGGTGCGAGGAGCATCCGGACGAACCGCCCGTCGAGCAGCGAGGCGAGGTGCTCCGGGGCCTCCAGGAAGTCCAGCGCCGACCTCGACGGTGGTGTGTCGACGACGATGAGGTCCCACCCGCCGTCGGTGCCGGCTCGCGCGTTCAGCTGGCCCAGCTTCTCCATCGCCATGTACTCCTGGGTGCCGGCGAACGAGCTGGACAGCGCCATGTAGAAGGGGTTCTGCAAGATCTGCTGGGCCTTGTTCGGGCTGGCATGGGACTCGACGACCTCGTCGAAGGTCCGCTTCATGTCCAGCATCATCGCGTCGAGACGACCCTCGCCCCAACTGCCGGGCACGGTCCGGGGGGTGTTGTCCAGCTCGTCGAGCCCGAGCGACTGGGCCAGCCTGCGGGCCGGGTCGATGGTCAGCACCACCACCGAGCGGCCCCGTTCGGCGGCGCGGAGCCCCAGCGCGGCGGCGGTCGTTGTCTTGCCGACTCCACCCGACCCGCAGCAGACCACGATGCGGGTGCCCGGGTCGTCGATCAGGGCGTCGACGTCGAAGGGCACCGGCGACCGCGAGCGCGAGCGACGCTGCGTGCTGCCACGCGGGGCCGGCCCGTGCGCGCGGGCCGGTTTGCGGGCGGCGCCGGTGCGGCGGCGCCCGTCACTCACGCCATCCCCTGCTCGCAGAGCGCGTCGGCGAGCTCGTACAACTCGGCGAGGTCGATACCGTCGCCCAGCCGTGGCAGCCGGTAGACCGGACGTCCGAGGCCCTCCACCTCGTCGAGCAGCCGGTCCTCCAGGTCGAGGCGCTCGACGTGCTCAGCCGCACCGGCCAGCAGCCCCTCGGCGACACGTGCCGGCGCCGCGGGCGGGTCGTCGAGCCCGGCCGCGGTGAGCCCGGGCAGCAGCTCGGCGGCGCCGAGCGTGCCGGCGGCCACCTGCTTGCGAGTGGTTGCGGGCAGCGAGGATGCCCGCATCTGGTTGACCACGATCCCGCCGATCGGCAGGTCCACGGCCGTCATGCCGTCGATCGCGTCGGCGGTCTCCTGCACCGGCATGTCCTCGAGCAGCGTCGTGAGATGGATGGCCGTGCCCCTCGACTGCAACACCTGCATGATGGCGTCGGCCTGCCTGCGGATCGGGCCGACCTTGGCCAGGCCCGCGACCTCGGCATTGACGTTGAGGAAGCGGGTGATGCGCCCCGTCGGCGGCGCGTCCAGCACGATGTGGTCGTAGACCGGCCGGCCGGTCTTTTCACGCCGGCGGAAGGCTTCGAAGATCTTGCCGGTGAGCAGCACGTCGCGTACGCCGGGGGCGATGGTGGTGGCGAAGTCGATCACCCCGAACCGGTCCAGAGCTCGCCCGGCCCGACCGAGGCGGTAGTACATGTCGAGGTACTCCAGCAGTGCCGCCTCGGGGTCGATCGCCAGCGCCCGCACCTCCCCATCGCCGGGTGCGACCGCGATCAGGCGCTCCTCGTACGGCAGCGGCTCGACGTCGAACAACCGGGCGATGCCCTGCCTGCCCTCCACCTCGCAAAGCAGCACCCGGCGTCCGTCGCGGGCCAGGCTGAGGGCCAGCCCGCCGGCCGCGGTGGTTTTGCCGGTGCCGCCCTTGCCGGTCACGACGTGGAGGCGCACCCGGGGCCAATCGCTCACCGCTCGAGCCTAGGTGGCGTTGCGTGTCCGGCATCTTGAGGGCCTAGGACTCGATGGCGGGCAGCGCGTCGAGCACCGCGGGCCACGCGGGGGACAACGGATCGATGAGCCCGAAGTGCTCGACCTCCGCCAGCACCCGCAGGTCCAGGTCGGCCACGTCGCCGGCTAGGTCGACGCTGTGCGACACGGGGACCGCATCGTCGTCGGCACCGTGCAGAAGGATCAGCCGGTGTGCGTCGGGCCGCTGCCCGGCGCGGAGCCGGGCCGCGACGTCGGCGTCCTGGTCGGTGTCCCGGTCGGTGTCCTGGTCGGTGTCCTGGTCGGGGTCCGGCCGGGCGCCGAGCAAGGCCTCGACCGCGCCGTTGCCGAGGTGCTCGTGGTGCGCCCGGGCGAGGTCGGCCACCGGCGCGAGGGCCAGGACGTGGCTGGGTCGTTGCTCGTCGGGCCAGCTGTGCTCCGACCCGGCGTCAAGTGCCCACCACAGCGCCAGCTGGCCACCGGCCGAGTGCCCGACAAGCACCGGCCGGCCGGTGTCCACCCGCCCAGGGGCAACCTCGGCCAGCAGCTGGGGCACCCGCCGCCGCACCGTACGCAGGTCGTCGACCACCAACGGCCACGGTGCGGCCAGCCCCGCGGCGAGACGTCGCCCGCCGGTGCGGGCGTACTCCGGCAGCACGACCGCCCAGCCCTGCCGACACAGCGCCTGGGCCAGCGGACGCAGGTGCCGCCGGTCGTAGTCCGGCCCCCAGAACCCGCCGTGGAGGGCGTAGAGCAGCGGCGACGGACCGACGTCGGCCCCGAACCCCAGCGGCGGCAGCCACACGTCGGCAACGCCGTCTTCGTGGTCGGCGACGCGCAGCACCACGTCGGGGAGTGAGCCGGCCCGGGTCAGGACGCTGCGCGGGTCGTAGGGCGGTGCCGGCACGGGGGTCACCGTAGTGCTGACGATGGCTTGCCTTCTCGTGGAGGTGGTCCGCGGCGCGGCCCTTATCGCTGCGCCGCTCTGGGTCCGGCCGCGAGGCGATTGACACATCACCAAGTATCGATACGGTCGTATCCACCACTATCGATACCAATTGCCTGTGTCTCGACTTCAGCTCGCACTCAACGTGGACGACGTTGCTGCGGCGACCGCGTTCTACGCCCGGCTGTTCGACGCCGAGCCGGCCAAGACCCGCCCCGGCTACGCCAACTTCTGCCTCGACAACCCGCCGCTCAAGCCCGTGCTGCTGGAGAACCCCGGCAGCGGAGGGTCCCTGAACCACCTCGGTGTCGAGGTCGAGTCCACCGAGGCGGTCGACGCCGAACAGCGCAGGCTCGCCGGCCTGGGTCTCGCCGGGGCCGCGGAGCGCGACACGACCTGCTGCTATGCCAACAAGACAAGTTCTGGGTGCAGGACGCACCGGACGGCGAGGCCTGGGAGATCTACACCGTCCTTGCCGACAGCGCCACCTTCCACGGCGGTTAGTCAGTGGTCGCGTGCTTCCCGCGCGATGTGCTCAACCTGCTGCGATAGGTCTGCCACCACGCTTCGCCAACCGGGGCGCTACGAGGTAGTGCTTGCAGTCTTGCTAGCGATATCGATAGCCTTGTTGCATGCCCAGTGTGCTCATCCGCGACGTGCCCCCGGACGACCTCGACCAGATCCGCGCCGACGCGGCGGCGCGCGGCACGTCTTTGCAGAGCTATCTGCGCGACGCCGTCCATGCGAGGGCGGTGTTCCTGCGGCGACAAGCCGCGATCGCTCGCACCTCGGAGCGGCTGCGCGGTCAGCCTGACGTGTCCGACGACGAGCGGGATGCGGTGCTGGCGGCAGTCGATCGCGCACACGACGAGCGTGCTGAACAGCTGCGTCAGCGGCCACGGCATTGATCGTCGACGCGTCAGTGGTCATCGACGCGGTCGCGGATCCTGGTGCGCGAGGTGTCGCCGCGCGGGCAGCGTTTGCCGATGTGCCGTCGGACGACCAACTTGTCGCGCCGGGGCACTTCGCGTTCGAGGTCATGTCCGGACTCGGCGCCGCCGCAAACCGTCCGCGCCATCCGCTGCAGCCCGCAGATCTGGCGCCCGCTCTGGAGGCTGCAGAGGCTCTGGGAATCTTCATCGACGCGACGCCGTGGTCCGACGTTCGACGAGCCTGGGCACTGGCGCAAGGGTCACTCCGCTACGCCGATGCGATCTACGTCGCCGCCGCTGAACGGCACGAGACCAACCTGCTCACAGCCGACGCTCGGATCGGTCAGTCCGGCGCGCTTATGGGGTGCGAGGTCGTCACCGTGCGGCCGCCACCCGAGCGTTCCGGTTCCTCTGGAGGGTCCTAGACCCGGTCAGGGAGGGGATGTGAGTGTGAACCAGGCAACACTCGGTACCCAGCGCATCTGGTTGACGCCCTTGTCGGACGAGCACCTTGAGCATGAGGTCGCGCTCGACTCAGACCCCGCAGTGATGCGCTTCTTGACCGGCCGCGCGCGGACCCGCGAGGAGGTCGGGGCGCTCCATGTCGGGCGGCTGGCGATGGCACAGCGCGGGCCAGGTCTCGGCTTCTGGGCTGGATTTGTTGAGGGGGAGTTCGTCGGGTGGTGGGCTCTCGGCGTGCCGGGGCGCCCCGACCAGGGGTCTGCCGCCGGACAGGCCGAGCTCGGCTACCGCCTCGTCTGTCGACACTGGCGCAAGGGTCTGGCGAGCGAGGGAGCGCGGCGGCTCATCCGGTACGGATTCGAGGACGTGGACCTGACTCGCATTTTCGCTGAGACGATGGCGGTCAATGGTGCGTCGCGGGCAACTCTGACGGCCGTCGGCATGGAGTACGTCAGGACGTTTCGCATGGCGTTCGAAGAGCCCTTGCCGGGTAGTGAGCTCGGCGAGGTCGAGTACGCGATCTCGCACCAGCAGTGGCGTGCGCGGTAACCCGGCCGTCGACGATCAGGGCTGGACCGGGATCCCGTGGTGACGGGCCACAGCTGCGAGCGCAGCGTCGAACGTGGCCAGCGTCGCGTGCTGCCGGATGGCGACGTCCAGGAGGCAGCAGGCGGGCAGTCTGAGTCCGGTGACCACCCGCAGCTCGGCCAGCCGAAGGGACTGATCGTCGTCGCTCGGGGCGAGTCTGATGCCGGCGCCGTGCAGGTCAGCACGCATGGAGGCGGCCTGCATCCAGGGCGATCAGGTCGGCCAATCCTGGCGAAGCTCGCTCACGTAGTTGGGCCCGAACGCGTCGGGGTCTCGGCCGCTGCCTGCGGTCACGGCGACGCGATGCGCGTCGGCCTCGGCATGCTGCTCGACATCGAGGCTGTCACAACCCGCCTTGACCAAGCGCAGCAACAACTTGGACCGAGGTACGCCAGGCCACTGCTTGGCCGCCAGGTCAAGCGCGTGAGCGACCTGGGGGGTTTCGGTGACCTGGTAGCGGAGTCGCGCAGTCGGCACGACAGTGCCTGTACCACCTACTACGAAGTGGGACACCTTGTCGCCGCGTCCACGGCAGCATGATGGCCCCATGCCCTCCTCGTCTCGACCTCTCACGATCGTCACCGGCGGTGGCCGTGGCATTGGCGCAGCCACCGTCGTACACCTCGCGGCCTGCGGTCACGACGTGAGTGATCGGCTACCTACAAGACCGGGACGCCGCTGAACAGGGTGCTGCGGCAGCTCGTACAGCCGGCGCCCGCGCCATCGCCGTGCCCGGTTACGTCACGGATGAGGACGACGTCGCGGACTTGTTCGACGCCGCCGCCGCGCTGGATCGGGTGCTGCCGCGGATCCCGATGGGACGCGCCGGTGAGCCGGACGAGATCGCCCCGGCTATCGGCTGGCTCCTCGGAGCCGACAGCGGCTACGTCACCGGCGCGAGCATTCGCATCGCGGGTGGGCTCTAACCGGCCCGACGCCGACGGCCGTCGTCAACCGTCGATCATCTCGTTGAACCAGGCGCCGCCACCCAGATGTTGGTGGAGTGCTGCGGGCAACCACGGCAACACGGGCTCTGGCAGCTCATCGGGTTTGCACCACGCGACCCGGTCACACTCGGCCACAGGTGTTGGCTCGCCCTCGAAGGACTCCGTGCTGAAGTAGACGTCGAGCCCCGCGACGCCCGCATCGACGTACCGGCACATGCCGATCGGCCGGAGGGCGGCGGGATCGACGCGAACGCCGACCTCCTCCCAGGTCTCCCGGGCGGTGGCGTGCGCGAAGGTCTCACCCGATTCGACGTGCCCACCTGGTAGCCCCCAGTGGCCGGCCAAATAACTCACGCCGTGGCGCCGCGCCACCAGCACCCGACCAGCACGCTGCAGCACCAGCCACCCGACAAGATGGAAATCTCCCATACCTTGGCAGTGTCCTCCCGGGCGAGATCGGCCCAGGTGCCGGCCACTCAGGGCGACGGCTGCGGGCTCGTGGGCGTCACTTCCGAACGTGATCGCCGTCACCGTTCCCTCCCCTTTGCCACCGAGCTCAAGAAGTTGTCACCGGCACACGGTGTTCTAACACCGCCTACCGGTGACAACTTGTGGGTGCAGGTCTCAACGTCGCAGCGCTGGTTGCTGCAGCTCGGTGACCCAGTCCTCCTGATCGTCGGACTCCGCCCGGAGGTACAGCTCACGGCACGCACCGTCGTAGGTGTAGTTGTTGTCGGCCGCCCAGCGATGCATCGCCTGCCACGACTCGCCGATCCGGCTCATCGGGCCCAGGTGGACACCACACACCGCGGTCGCGGCCGGCAGGTCAACCACCTCGAGGCCGGGCAGCGGTGCCCCGTTGTAAGCGAACCCGACGACCACGACCATGCCGGCCTCAGCTTCGGCATAGGTGGCGATCGGGGTGGCCAGGCTGGCGTGCGCGCCGTCGAGCGTGGACTGCACCTGATCGAACATCGGACCGATGCGCTGTCCCAGCTCGGCCGGGTCCAGCGTGTCGGTCAGGGCGGCCAACCGCACCGCCGGCACCGACTTCACCACGTAGTCAGCAGACATCTCGCTCTCCTTCTCGATCATTCGGAGCCTCGACTCGACCGCCGCCAGCCGGATGCCGGCAGCGCGCATCTCGTCCTCCAGCTCCGTGCGGCGCAGCCGCAACATGCCGTGCAGCTCCTCGACACCGACCCGGTCAGCCAGGACGTTCCCCACCTGGTCCAGGCTCAGTCCGAGGTCCTTGAGCGCCACGATGCGGTTGAGAACCGACAACTGCTCGGGCGAGTACGAGCGGTAGCCGCTGCGCGAATCGACACGGTCGGGCCTGAGCAGCCCGATCTCGTCGTAATGGCGCAGCATCCGCACCGACACCCGCCCGAGTCGAGCGAAGTCTCCGATCAACATGGCACCGTTCTCCTCCCTTACACCGTGTAAGAGTCAACCGTGCGACATGAATTGACTGTGCAGTTGTCGCACACAGCGGTGCCGCCACGCTGGCCGTCGCTGCTCCTGGCTAGCATGCGCGACCATGACGACCTGGGAGTACGCGACCGTGCCGCTGCTGATCCACGCGACCAAGCAGATCCTCGACAGCTGGGGCCAAGACGGCTGGGAGCTGGTGACCGTACTTCCCGGCGCCAACCCCGAGAACCTGGTGGCCTACCTCAAGCGGCCCCAGGGTGCAGCATGAGCCCGCCGAGCCCGGAGCAACGGCTCGACGAGCTGGGACTGAGCGTGCCGGAGGTGGCGGCGCCGCTGGCCGCCTACGTGCCAGCGGTCGCGAGCGGCTCGCTGGTGTTCACCGCCGGTCAGCTCCCGCTGCGGTCGGGGGAGCTCATCGCCACCGGTGCCGTCGGGCACGCCGTGACACCCGACGAGGCCACCATGTGCGCCCAGCAGTGCGTACTCAACGCCATCGCCGCCGTCAAGGCGGAGATCGGCGACCTGGCCCGTGTACGGCGGGTGGTCAAGGTCGTGGTCTTCGTTGCCAGCGCGCCCGACTTCACCGGGCAGCCCCAGGTCGCCAACGGGGCGAGCGAGCTGCTCGGCGAGGTGTTCGGCGAGGCCGGCCGGCACGCCCGCAGCGCGGTCGGGGTCGCGGTGCTGCCGTTGGGAGCCCCGGTGGAGGTCGAGCTCGTCGTCGAGGTGGGCTGAGTCCGCGTGCCTGAGTCGCGGCCCCGCCGCGCCGCGATGCCGGAGGCGTTGCGGACGGCTGCGATGGAGTTCGCCGCCGGGACCCGCCCACCGGTCGCGCCACGCGACGCCGCCACCGTGGTGCTGCTGCGCGACGGCGCCAGCGGCCCTGAGATCTACTTGATGCGCCGACACCCCCAGATGGCCTTCGCCCCGGGCATGGCGGTCTTTCCCGGTGGTGGGGTGGACGAGCGGGACCGCGACGCGGCCTTCGCCGCCGACGCCTGGGCCGGCCCCGGCGACACCGAATGGGCCGATCGGCTCGGTTGCGACGTCGCCACGGCGCGCGGGTTGGTCTGCGCGGCCGTACGCGAGACCTTCGAGGAGTCCGGCGTGCTCCTGGCCGGCCCGAACGACGACAGCGTGGTTGCGGATACGACCGGGGCCGGCTGGGAGGCCGACCGGGAGGCCCTGGTCGCCAAGCAGGTGTCGCTCGCCGAGGTGCTCACCCGCCGTCGCCTGGTGCTGCGTACCGACCTGTTAGGGGCCTGGGCGCACTGGATCACCCCCGACTTCGAGCCGCGCCGCTACGACACCCGCTTCTTCGTCGCCGTGCTGCCGGCCGGTCAGCACACCCGTGACGTGTCGACGGAGTCCGACGCCGTCACGTGGACGCGACCCGCTGCAGCGCTCTCGGCGGTCGAGGCCGGTGACCTGGCGATGCTGGCGCCGTCGTGGCGCACCTGCACCGAGCTCGTCGGCCTGCTGCATGCCGGTGCTGTCCTGCGGGCCGCCGAGGGTCGTCGCATCGCGCCGATCGAGCCTCGGCTGGTGCTGGCCGACGGCCAGGTCTGGCTGGAGACCCAGTGATAGAGCCCGGCCCGCGCACGGGGGAGCACGCCACCTGCGTGCTTGCTCCCAACGCAGGTCCGATGACGCTCGACGGAACCAACACCTGGGTGCTGCGCGCCTCGCCGGAGTCTCGCTCGGTGGTGGTCGACCCGGGTCCGCTGCACGACGGCCACCTCGATGCGGTCTGTGCCGAGGCCAGGGACGTCGCCGTCGTGCTGCTCACGCACGGGCATGCCGACCACTCCGACGGCGCGCGTGCGCTGGCCGAGCGGGTCGGCTGCGGGGTGCGTGCGCTCGACCCCGCCCACCGGTTGGGCACCGAGGGGCTCGATGACGGTGACGTGGTGGCGGTCGACGGCCTGGACGTACGCGTGCTGGGCACCCCGGGTCACACCGCGGACTCGTTGTCGTTCGTGCTGCCCGACCGGGCGTTGCTCACCGGCGACACCGTGCTGGGTCGTGGCACCACCGTGGTGGCGCACCCGGACGGCCAGCTCGGCGCCTACCTCGGGTCCCTCGTGCGCCTGCGCGACCTCGCCGAGGCGGCCGAGGTCACCCGGGTGCTGCCGGGGCACGGGCCGGTGCTCGATGACGCGCTGGGCGTGCTCGAGCGCTATCTGTCGCACCGCAATGACCGGTTGGAGCAGGTGCGGGCGGCGGCCGCCGCCGGCGCCACCACGCCGCGTGCCGTGGTCGAGCGCGTGTACGCCGAGGTCGACCCGGTGCTGTGGCCGGCCGCCGAGCTGTCGGTGGCGGCCCAGCTCGCGCATCTGCGCGATGGCGGGTGAGCAGGCCAGGCGGCCTCAGCGCGAACGCCGCTCCAGCCGCTCCACATCGACCAGCACCACCGAACGCGGCTCGAGTCGCAGCCAGCCACGGTTGGCGAAGTCGGCGAGAGCCTTGTTGACGGTCTCGCGGGAGGCGCCCACCAGCTGGGCCAGCTCCTCCTGGGTGAGGTCGTGGTGCACGTGGACACCGTCGTCGGCCTTGCGCCCGAACCGGGTCGACAGATCCAGCAGCGCCTTGGCGACCCGCCCCGGGACGTCGGAGAACACCAGGTCGGCGACGACCTCGTTGGTGCGGCGCAGGCGGTGCGCGAGCTGGTAGAGGAGTCCTTGAGCAGCGTCGGGACGCTCGGTCAGCCAGCGTTGCAGGTCGACGTGTCCCAGGCTCGCCAGCCTGCAGTCGGTCACGGCGGTCGCTGTCGTCGAGCGGGGACCGGGATCGAACAGTGACAGCTCGCCGAACATCTGGCCGGGTCCAAGCACCGCCAGCAGGTTCTCGCGGCCATCGCTGGAGGACCGGCCGAGCTTGATCTTGCCGTCCATGACGACATACAGCCGGTCGCCGGAGTCCCCCTCGTGGAACAACACCTCGGCGCGCTGGATGCGACTGTCGGTCATCTGCGTGCGCAACGAGTCCGTCGCTGCGTCGTCCAGATTGGAGAACAGCGGGGTCTGCCGCAGCACATCGTTGTCCACGAACCGCAGCGTAGCGCTGTGGCCGATCTCGCACCTGCAGGTGCGTCGGCCCCACCCGTACGCTGACACCGTGCCAGCCCCCCAGCCAGCCGCCCAATCACCAGCCGACCCTGCAGACCAACCGCGAACGTCCCTCGTCCGCCGCGCGCGCAAGATCGATCGGGCGCTTGCGCAGACCTACCCCGACGCTTGTTGCGAGCTCGACTTCGACGACCCGTTCCAGCTGCTGGTGGTCACCGTGCTGTCGGCGCAGACCACCGACCGGCGGGTCAACTCGGTACGGCCCCGGCTGTTCGCCGCCTATCCCGACGCGGCCGCCATGGCCGGCGCCGACCGAGCCGAGCTCGAGACGATCATCCAACCGACCGGCTTCTTCCGGGCCAAGGCAGACTCGCTGCTCAAACTGTCGGCGACGCTGCTGGAGCGCTTCGACGGCGAGGTGCCACCGCGTCTTGCTGACCTCGTCTTGTTGCCGGGGGTCGGCCGCAAGACGGCCAACGTCGTGCTCGGGGACGGCTTCGGCGTACCGGGGATCACGGTGGACACCCACTTCGGGCGGCTGGCCCGCAGGTTCGGCTGGACCACGCAGGAGGACCCGGTGAAGGTCGAGCACGAGGTGGGCGCCCTTTTCGCCAAGCGCGACTGGGTCCTGCTCAACCACCACCTGATCTGGCATGGCCGGCGGGTCTGCCACGCGCGCCGGCCCGCCTGCGGCGCCTGCTCGGTGGCCCGCTGGTGCCCGGCCTTCGGCACCGGACCCACCGACCCGGTCGAGGCCGAGAAGCTGGTCAAGACCGAGGGCAGGGCATGACTGCACGGGCAGCGGCTGCCGTCCTGATGACGTTGGCGGCGTTGGCGGGCTGCAGCGACGGTGCCGACCCCGCTGCCGCTCCGTCGCCCAGCAAGGCGGGTGCGCAGGCCCCGGCAGGGGGCGGGGCCGGAGTCGAGGTGGACACCCGCGAGCTGCGCGCGGCACGACGCGGCGCGGGCATCCCCCCGTGCAGCTCCCGCGTCGGCGGAAGTGCGGACGCCCGCAGTACGGACGCCGGCAGTACGGACGCCACGCCGACCGCCGGTGGGCTCCCCGACTTGACCCTGCCATGCCTGGGTGGGGGGCCCGAGGTCGACCTGGGCGTGCTGCGAGGACCGCTCGTCGTCAACCTCTGGGCGTCCTACTGCCTGCCGTGTCGCGACGAGCTGCCGTACTTCGCCAAGCTGGACGACGCCGGTGTCGACGTGCTCGGTGTGGACTTCGAGGAACCGCAACCCGATCGGGCGCTCGCGCTGGCTGCAGACACCGGTGTCGGCTACCCGTCGGTCGCCGATGTCGACGGCGCACTCAAGGCGCCGCTGCGTGTGTCCGCCCTCCCGACCACGCTGCTGGTCGACGAGGACGGTGCGGTGGCGGCGAGGCTGGTGCAGACATTCGACTCCTACGACGAGCTCGCCGCCGTCGAGCAACATCTCGGCGTGCGGCCATGAGTACGTCGGCCCCGGCCTGGGTCAGCGACCTCGGCGCCACGGACCTGTCCCACCTGCTGCCGCCGCCACCGGCGTCGGCACGGCCGTCGGCGGTGCTGGTGCTGTTCGCGGGGTCGCCGAACGTCGACCTGCTGCTCATCGAGCGAGCCCACGACCTGCGCTCGCACCCGGGTCAGGTGGCCTTCCCCGGCGGCGGGGCCGACGACGGCGAGACCCCGGCGCAGACCGCGCTGCGCGAGGCCCAGGAGGAGATCGGGCTCGATCCCCGCGGGGTCGACGTGCTCGCCGAGCTGTCGGCCGTGTGGCTGCCGCCGAGCAACTTCTCGGTCACCTGCGTCCTCGCCTGGTGGCGCACCGAGTCCCCGGTCGGGGTGGTCGACATGACCGAGGTGGCCAGCGTCCTCCGGGTGCCGATCGCGGACCTGATCCGGCCCGGCAACCGGGTCACCGTGGCGCACCCGGCCGGATATCGCGGGCCCGGCTTCATCCTCGGCGACCTGCTGCTGTGGGGTTTCACCGCGGCGGTGGTGGACCGCCTGCTCGTGCGCTCCGGCGCCACGCAGCCGTGGGACGAGTCCCGGACCCGACCCGCACCCGTGCCGGCGCCGACCAGCTCGCCCGCGGCGGCTCGTGACCGGACGGGAGGTGCGGCGTGAACCTGCTCGACATCGGACTCCTGGCGCTCCTGCTCGGGTACGCGTCCTCGGGCTACTGGCAGGGCTTCCTGGTGGGTGCAGCCTCGACCATCGGGTTGCTGGGTGGCGGTGTGGCCGGGATCGTCTTCGCGCCGCGGCTGCTCGAGGGCACCGATGACTCCCTGCTGGTGCGTTTCGGCGGTCTGGTCATCGTCGTGGCGGCGGCAGCCGTCGGCCAGGTCGTTGGTGGCTTCATCGGCGCCCTGCTGCGGTCGTGCGTGACGTGGCAGCCGGCACGGGCGCTTGATGCGGTCGGCGGCGCGGCGCTGTCGGTGGTGGCGGCTCTGCTGGTCGCCTGGGCGCTGGGCTATGCGGTCAGCGGGGCGCGGATCCCGTGGCTGGGCAACCAGGTGCGCAGCTCGACTGTCCTGTCGGCCGTCGACTCCGTCGTACCCGACGCCGCGTCGCAGGCCCTTGGCAGCTTCGACGAGCTGATCGGCTCGGACCTGTTCCCCCGCTTCCTCGAGCCGTTCGTCCCCGAACGCATCGTGGACGTCCCTCCCGGGACCGCGCGAGTGCTCCGTGACCCCGACGTCCGCCGTTCCGCCGAGTCGGTGGTCAAGATCCTCGGTGAGGCACCCCGGTGCAACCGCGGCCTGGAGGGGTCTGGCTTCGTCTACGCACCCGGCAAAGTGATGACCAACGCACACGTGCTGGCCGGCGTCTCGGAGGCGGTCGTGGAGGTCGACGGCGAACGGCTGCCGGCCGACGTGGTGGTGTTCGACCCCGACTTCGACGTGGCGGTGCTGTCCGTGGACGGCTTGTCAGCCGCACCGCTGCGCTTCGACCGCGGTGCTGCGGCCAGGGACTCCGGAGCGGTGCTCGGCTATCCGGAGAACGGCCCGTTCCGCGCGGTGCCGGCGAGGATCAGGGCCGAGCAGCGGCTGCGCAGCCCCGACATCTACGACGAGGACAGCGCCGTGCGCGAGGTTCTCTCGATCCGCTCGACCGTGCGGCCCGGCAACTCAGGCGGTCCGCTGATCTCGCCGCGAGGACGGGTATACGGGGTGGTGTTCGCGGCGTCGGTCACCGATGACTCCACCGGGTACGCCCTGTCCGCCGACCAGGTCGCGGGCGCCGCCGCGCAGGGCCGGCGCAGCGACCAACCGGTGCGCACCGGTGCGTGCACCTGATCAGCGGTTGCGCAGGGTCGAGACCGTCTCCTTGGTGGTCTCGATCGTCCGCTCGGGCACGGAGACCTTTTTCAGCCGCCGCACGCCGAGCAGTGCCAGCACTGCTGCGATCAGCGCGTAGACCGCGAACACGATGAGGAAGGCGAGCCAGGTGGGCACCACGTAGTCGAGGCCGTACGCCGC
>JBBSMN010000034.1:0-18716 GCA_038233135.1 Propionibacteriales bacterium | reverse complement strand
TCGGAGCACGTTGTGCCGGACGGCGTCCCCCGTGGCCGTCCGGCACACGTATGTCCCGGCACGTTGGCGATGACCGGCTGCTCGGCGAAGGGCTGTAACGAGACCGCCACCTGGGTGCTGGCCTGGAACAACCCCAAGATCCACACCCCCGACCGTCGCAAGCAGTGGACCGCCTGCGGGGCCCACCGCGAGTCGTTGGCCGCCTTCCTGGGCGCGCGCGGCTTCTTGCGGGACGTCAGCCTGCTCGACGAGTGACTCAGCCGCCGATGGAGCTCATCGGCCGCGACGGCTGCAGGAACCGGTCGTCGTCGATCCCGTGCCCGGGCCGCTTGCCCCACATCGCCGTCTGCCAGCGCTGGGCGATCTCGGAGTCCGCGGCACCGGAGCGAAGCGCCGTCCGCAGGTCCGACTCCGCTCGTGCGAACAGGCAGTTGCGCACCTGGCCGTCGGCGGTGAGGCGGACGCGGTCGCAGTCGCCGCAGAAGGGCCGTGTGACGGAGGCGATGATGCCGACCGTCGCCGGCCCACCGTCTACGAGGAACAGTTCCGCCGGCGCCGACCCGCGCGGTTCGACGGCCGGGCTCAGGTCGAAGTGCTGCGACAGCCGTTCCAGGGTCTCGGCCGCGGTCACCATCGCGGAGCGGTCCCACCCGTGCTGAGCGTCCAGCGGCATCTGCTCGATGAATCGCAGCCGGTAGCCGTGCTCGATGCACCACCGCAATAGGTCCGGGGCTTCGGTGTCGTTGACCCCGCGCAGCAGGACGGCGTTGACCTTAACCGGGTCGAGGCCGGCGGCGCGAGCCGCACCCAGGCCCGCAAGCACGTCGGCGAGGCGATCACGGCGAGTGACGGTGGCGAAGGTCTCGCGACGTACCGAGTCGAGGCTGACGTTGATGCGGTCGAGCCCTGCCGCGGCCAGCGCGTCGGCCGAGCGTGACAGTCCCAGCGCGTTCGTCGTCATCGCGATGCGCGGTCGTGGCTCGAGGGCGGCGACCTTCGTCACGATGTCGACCAGGCCGCGACGCAGCAGCGGCTCACCGCCGGTGAAGCGCACCTGCCCAACACCCAGCAGCTGCACGGCGATGCCGACCAGCCGCACCACCTCGTCGTCACTGAGGGTGATGTCTGTGGCCATCCACTCCAGCCCCTCGGCCGGCATGCAGTAGTCGCAGCGCAGGTTGCAACGGTCGGTAAGGGAGACCCGCAAATCGGTCGCGATCCGACCGTGCTGGTCGAGCAGGCTGTCCACGCGCACATCATACGGCGCGGGTACCGTCGTACGGTGTACCGCTTCCTGCTGACCCGGCGCTGGCTGGCGCTCGCCGTGGTCGCCATCGTGGTCGCGGTGGTCTGCGCCCGGCTCGGCATGTGGCAGCTGCACCGCCTCGACCAGCGGCAGGCCGAGAACGCCGTCGTCGAAGCGAACCGCGACCTGGCCCCCGTCCCGGTCACCGAACAGGTGCCGGTCGGCGGCTCGCCCACCGACTCACAGGAGTGGCGCCGCGTCAGCCTGACCGGCCGGTACGCCGCCGACGACCAGCTGCTGCTGCGCTACCAGACCCGCGGCGGCGCGCGCGGTGTGGACGTCGTGGTCCCGCTGGTGCTCGCGGACGGCTCGGCCGTGCTCGTGGACCGTGGCTTCTTCGCGTCGTCGGCTGGGACACCCGACTGGTCCACCGTGCCGGCGGCCCCGACCGGCCAGGTCGGCGTCACGGGCTGGCTGCGGGTCGACAGTGACGCACCCCCCGAGGCCGTCGCCCCCGCCAACGGGACGGTCCGCGCGATCGTGGCCCCGGCGCTGCGCGACGTCGTGGACGCGCCGTTGCGGGGCGGTTGGGTGCAGGCCTATCGCGAGTCGCCCACCGGGGAGAGCGGGCTGATCGGCCCGGACCCGCCGGAGACCGGTATGGGCCCACATTTCTTCTACGCCCTGCAGTGGTTCCTGTTCGGCTTTCTGGGCCTGTTGGCCTACGGCTGGTTCGCCTTCGACGAGGCCCACCCGCAGCGCCGGCGTCGCCCGGCCGGTCGGGACGAGACCCGTGCGGACGCCACCCCGGCACCGTCAGTTCTCAGTCACGGTCCCTGAGGTCATGTCGTGCCGACCTTGCGGACCGCAGCCGGCCGGCTGCCGTGGCCGCTCCAGCGTGGGTTGCCTGGCGATGGACATCCGCACCGTCTTGCCGTCGCTGAGATCCACCTGCTCGCCGTAGTGGAACAACGTCAGGTCCCCGCCGGTGGCCGTGTAGGTCGCGCTGCGGGGGCCGACCTCGACGCGCAGCCGCACCTGGTGGCGCAACAGCCCGAACGACAGCCCGTCGAGGCCCTCGGGAAGCGCTGGCTTGAAGCGCATCTCCCCGTCGTCGCGGAGCCCGCCGAAGCCCTGCACGAGCGCGATCCACGCACCGGCCAGCGAGGCCATGTGCAGCCCCCCGCCGGTGTTGCTGGCGATGTCGTGCAGGTCCATGAACGCGGCCTCGCTGGCGTAGTCGTAGGCGAGCCCGAGGTGGCCGACCTCGGCGGCGACCACCGCCTGGGTGCACGACGACAGCGATGAGTCACGCACGGTGAGCGCCTCGTAGTACTCGAAGTCGAGCCGCTTCTGCTCGGCGGTGAAGTAGTCGCCGCACATCTGGATCGCCAGCACGAGGTCGGCCTGCTTGAGCACCTGCTTGCGGTAGATGTCGAAGTACGGGTAGTGCAGGAACAGCGGCCGGTGCTCGGGCTGAGTCGCCTCGAAGTCCCAGACTGCGAGATCGGTGAACCCCTCCGACTGCGGGTGGACGCCCAGCTCGTCGTCGAACGGGATGAACATCGCGGCGGCGGCGTCGCGCCACGAGGCGGCCTCCTCGGCGTCGACCCCGAGGTCGGTGGCCTGGCGATGGTGCCGCGTCGCCGCCTCCGCCGCGGCCCGCATGTTGTTGGCGGCCATCAGGTTGGTGAAGACGTTGTTGTCGGCTATCGCGCTGTACTCGTCCGGCCCGGTGACCCCGTCGATGCGGAACCGGCCATGCCGGTCGTGCGAGCCCAGCGATCGCCACAGCCGAGCGGTCTCCACCAGGAGCTCGAGGCCGACTTCCCGCTCGAAGGCGACGTCCCCGGTGGAGTGGACATAGTGGACGACGGCGTGCGCGATGTCGGCGTTGATGTGAAATGCCGCCGTGCCGGCCGGCCAGTAGCCCGAGCACTCCGCGCCGTCGATGGTCCGCCACGGGAAGGCGGCGCCGGCGAAGCCCAGCTGCTGCGCCCGCTCGCGAGCCACGTCGAGGGTGGAGTGCCGCCAGCGCAGCGCGTCGGCGGCCGCCTCGGGCACGGTGTGGCTCAGCACCGGCAGCACGAACGTCTCGCTGTCCCAGAAGCAGTGGCCGTCGTAGCCGGGGCCGGTCAGGCCCTTGGCGGGGACGGAGCGGCGCTCGGCCCGCGCCGAGCTCTGCAGCACGTGGAACAACGCGAAGCGCACCGCCTGCTGCATCTCGGGGTCGCCGCTCACCACCACGTCGGCGCGGTCCCAGAAGTCGGCCAGGTAGTCCGCCTGCTCCTGCAGCAGACCGTCCCATCCGGTGTCGCGGGCTGCGCTCAGCGCCGCCGCCACCTGGTCGCGCAGCGCGGGCGCGGACCGCTGGTGCGACCACCCGTACGCGACGTACTTGACGACCCGCAGCGTCTCGCCGGCCTTGAGCCGGGTCGAGATCGTGGTGCGGGCCCAGTCATCGTTGGCCTTGGAGTCGGCGGAGACCTTGTTGGGTGACGACCACTCGTGGTCCATCGCCGATGCGATCCGCTGCCCACTGACGCGGGTGTGGTGCACCATGCCTGCGAACGCACCGTGGGTGCCGCTCAGCTCGTTCTCCAGCGGTGCTTGCAGGACTGCGGCGACTCGGGGGTCGTCGGTCGCCAACGGAACGTCCTGGTTGGCGACCAGACCTGACTGGACCACCACCCGAGCGTCGCCGTCGACCGGTTCGATCTCCATGCAGAACGCGGCGATCGCCCGCTGGGTGAGCGACACCATCCGCCAGGACCGCATGCGGATCCGCTGGTGCGCCGGCGAGGTCCACTCCAGCTCCCGGCTGAGCACCCCGGACCTGAAGTCGAGCGTCCGCTCGTGCTCGTGCAGGTCGCCGTAGCGCACATCGAGCGGCTCGTCGTCGACGAGCACCCGCAGCACCTTGCCGTCCGGCACGTTGACGATGGTCTGGCCGTCCTCGGGGAACCCGTAGCCGGCTTCGGCGTACGGCAGCGGACGCCGCTCGTGCACACCGTTGAGGTAGGTGCCGGGCACCCCGGTGGGCTCGCCCTCGTCGAGGTTGCCGCGCAGCCCGATGTGACCGTTGGACACCGCGAACAGCGACTCCGTCCGGGCCAGGCTGTCGAGGTCCAACCCGGTCTCGCGCAGTCTCCACGGCTCGACGACGAGCCCACGGTCCGGGCTCACGTCAACAGCTCCCCCAGGTCGGTGACCACGACGTCGGCTCCGTGGCTGCGCAGCGCCTCTCCCTGCCCGACCCGGTCGACGCCCACCACGATGCCGAAGCCACCGGCACGGCCGGCCTCGACCCCGACCAGGGCATCCTCGAACACCGCCGCCTGAGCCGGCCCGACTCCCAGCTCGCGTCCGGCATGGACGAAGGTGTCCGGTGCCGGCTTGCCCGGCAGGCCGCACTCGCGGGCGACGTTTCCGTCAACGATGGCGTCGAAGAGGTCACCGATCCCGACGACGTGGAGCACCTCCTCGGTGTTCGCCGACGAGGACACGACCGCGGTGCTGAGCCCGGCCGCTCGGCACTTGCGGACGTAGTCCACCGAGCCCTCGAACACGACCACGCCGTCCTCGCGGATGCGCCGGTGCACGATGTCGTTCTTGCGGGAGCCGAGACCGTTGATCGTCTCCTCCTCGGGCGGGTCGCCGTGGCTGCCCTCGGGCAGCTCGATGTCCCGGGAGGTCAGGAAGTCACGCACCCCGTCTTCGCGGCGCTTGCCGTCGACGTGCGAGATGTAGTCGTCGCTGCTGAAGGCCACGAAACTCTCGCCCGTGCGCTCAGCCCGCTCGGACAGGTACGCGTCGAACATCTCCGCCCACGCGGCGGCGTGCACGGCGGCGGTGTCGGTGAGCACCCCGTCAAGGTCGAACAAGCAGACCTGCACCTCGTCGGGAAGTCCCAGGTGTGCGTGCTCCGCACCGTCGGACATCGTCGTCCACCAATCATCGGACCCGGCCGTCGCGGCCGCGAAACGGCCACCAGTGTGGGCGTAGTTGCAACGTCACGCACGCCGAATCGCCGAAGTGGCCACCAACGCCTCGAACAGCCGAGGATCCGATCCGACCTCCGGATGCCACTGCACGCCCACCCGGAACCGCGCCGTGGTGTCCTCGAAGGCCTCCAGCACGTCATCGTCGGCCCATGCGCAGGGCATGAGCCCCGGATGGTCCACCACACCCTGGTGGTGGTAGGACGCGACCTCGACCCAGTCACCGAGAATCGCACCGAGCCTTGACCCCGCGCGGGTCCGCACCCCATGGCTGCCGTAGACCGCCGGACCCGGCGAGTGCGCCTCGCTGCCGATCCGGTCGGGCAGGTGCGGCTCCAGGGCGCCGCCGGCGGCCACGGCCATGACCTGCATGCCGCGGCACACGCCGAGCAGCGGCAGGTCACGCTCGTGCGCCAGCCGGGCGAGTGCCAGCTCGGTGCCGTCGCGGTCGGGGCGTGCCGGTTGCGCGCAGGCATGCAGCCGCCCGCCGTAGCGCGCAGGCTCGACGTCGGCACCACCGGACAGGATCACGCCGTCCACGTGGTCCAGCAAGGCGGTCACCTCCGCATCGGACGGGTCGGGGGGTGCGGGTGGCAGCACCAGCGGAAGGCCGCCGGCCGCCCGCACCTGGCGCACGTACGCCTGCGGCACCAGGACCGCCGCGACGTCGCGCCACACCGCCCACGACGCCGGCTCCACGTACGCCGTGATGCCGATGACCGGCGGGCTCATTGGGGAGTCGTGTAGGCGCTGGTGATCCCGCCGTCCACCAGGAAGGTCGAGGCGGTGACGAAGCTCGACTCGTCACTGGCCAGGAACAGCGCGGCGTTGGCGATCTCGACGGGGTCGGCGAAGCGGCCCATCGGCACGTGCACCAGTCGTCGCTGCGCCCGTTCGGGGTCGGAGGCGAACAGGTCGCGCAGCAACGGCGTGTCGACCGGGCCCGGGCACAAGGCGTTGACCCGGATCCCGTCGCGGGCGAACTGCACCCCCAGCTCGCGCGACATCGTCAGCACCGCACCCTGGCTAGCTGAGTAGTCAATCTGCGAGGTCGCCGCCCCCAGTACCGCGACGAACGAGGCCGTGTTGATGATCGAGCCTCGTCCTTGCTTGCGCATCTGCGGCAGCACCGCCTGACAGCACCGGTAGACGCTCGTGACGTTGACCTCCTGCACCCGCTGCCACACCGCCAGGTCGGTGTCCAGGATCGAGCCGTCCTCGACCGGCGAGATGCCTGCGTTGTGCACAGAAACGTCGACGCTGCCGTAGCGGTCGACAGTCTCGGCGACCAGGCCGGTGATCTGCTCCGCGACGGTCACGTCACAGTGCACGTAGTGGCCGCGTACCTCGGCAGCAACTTCCGCGCCGCCGTCGTCGTCGATGTCGGCGACCACCACGTCTGCCCCCTCGTCGGCGAAGCGCCGTACGGTCGCCAGCCCGATGCCGCTGCACCCTCCGGTGACGATCGCTGTGCGGCCCTCCAGCCGACCCTCGCGCGTGATCATGTGTGGCAGCCCTGCCCTTCAGCTGTGGTGGTGGAGCCTCAACGCTCGGTGGCGATGAACACGTTCTTGACCTCGCTGAACGCGTCCAGCGCGTCCGGGCCGAGTTCGCGTCCCAGCCCGGACTGCTTGTAACCGCCGAACGGGGTCGAGTAGCGGACGGACGCATGCGAGTTGACCGACAGGTTGCCAGCCTCCACGCCGCGGGCCACCCGCAGCGCCCGCCCGACGTCGCGAGTCCAGATCGACCCGGACAGCCCCAGCTCGCTGTCGTTGGCCATCACCACCGCGTCGGACTCGTCGTCGAAGGGGAGCACCGCCACCACTGGGCCGAAGACCTCCTCGCGCCACACCCGGTCGGCACTGCCACCAGGCAGCACGACCGTCGGCGGGTACCAGAAACCGTCGCCGCCGGGTGCCCTGCCGCGGAACGCCACGTCCACGCCGTCGCCCTCGACGTACGAGCCGACCCGGTCCCGGTGCGCGGCGCTGATCAGCGGGCCCATGTCGGTCGTCTCGTCGCGCGGGTCCGCGACCTGGACGGCGGCCACCGCCGGCTCCAGCAGCTCGAGGAAGCGGTCGTAGGCGGACCGCTGCACCAGGATCCGGCTGCGGGCGCAGCAGTCCTGGCCGGCGTTGTCGAAGGCCCCGCCGGGTGCGCTCGCGGCGGCCCGCTCAAGGTCAGCGTCCGCGAACACGATGTTCGCGCTCTTGCCACCCAGCTCGAGGGTGACCGGCTTCACCTGCGGGGCTGCCTGGGCCAGCAGCCTGGTGCCGACGGCGGTCGAGCCGGTGAAGCAGACCTTGCGCACCAGCGGGTGGGTCACCAGCCGCTCCCCCACCACCGACCCCTTGCCGGGCAGCACCGTGAGCACCCCCGGCGGGAGGCCGGCCTCGAGCGCAAGCTCGCCGATCCGGATCGCCGTCAGCGGCGTCAGCTCGGCTGGCTTGACCACCACGGTGTTGCCTGCCGCCAGCGCCGGCGCGACCCCCCAACCGAGGATCGGCATCGGGAAGTTCCACGGCACGATCACGCCGACGACGCCGAGCGGCTCCTTGAAGGTGACGTCGACGCCCCCGGCGACGGGGATCTGCCGGCCGAACGCACGCTCGGGTGCAGCGGCGTAGTACTGCAGCACGTCGCGAACGTTGCCAGCCTCCCAGCGCGCATTGGCGATGGTGTGACCCGCATTGGTCACCTCGAGTGCGGCCAGCTCGTCGGTCGCACCGTCGACTGCCTCGGCGAAACGACGCAGCAGCCGCCCCCGGTCGGCGGGCTCGACCTGCCGCCAACCGTCGAACGCTCGGTGGGCGACTCTCACCGCCTCGTCGGTCTGCTCCGCACTCGACAGGTCGACCGTGGTGACGGTCCGCTCCGTCGTCGGGTCGACGACGTCGTACGTGCTGGTGCTCACGCCTCAGAGCCTCTCGAAGCCGCGCACGCGCTCCCAGTCGGTCACCGCCGCGTCGTACGCCGCCAGCTCCACGTCGGCGTAGTTGGTGTAGTGCGCGACCACCTCGTCGCCGAGGATCTCGCGAGCGACCTCGGACCCCGCGAACAGATCACGTGCCGCCCGCAGCGTGGTCGGCACCTTGGGTTGGTCGGAGGTGTAGGCGTTGCCCTCCATCGCCGGGCCTAGCGGCAGCTCCTTCTCGATACCGCGCAGCCCGCTGCCGAGCATGGCGGCCATCGCGAGGTACGGGTTCACGTCGCCACCGGGCAGCCGATTCTCCAGCCGCAGGCCGCCGCCGTGGCCGACGACGCGCAGCGAGCAGGTGCGGTTGTCGTAGCCCCAAGCCGTCGAGGTGGGCGCGAAGCTGCCGGGCTGGAAGCGTTTGTAGGAGTTGACGTTCGGCGCGTACATCAACGTGAGCTCGCACATGGTGTCCTGGATTCCAGCGAGGAAGTGCTCGAACAGCGGTGTCTGGCCCTCCCCCTCGTCGAAGACGGGGGACCCGTCTGTGCCCCGCAGGCTCATGTGGATGTGGCAGGAGTTGCCCTCGTTCTCGTCGAACTTGGCCATGAACGTCAGTGCCTTGCCGTGCAGCGACGCGATCTCCTTGGCGCCGTTCTTGTAGACCGAGTGGTTGTCGGCGGTGCGGACGACCTCATCGAACTTGAACGCGATCTCGTGCTGGCCGAGGTTGCACTCGCCCTTGGCCGACTCCACTACCAGGCCGGCCTCGTACATGCCGTTGCGGATGTCGCGCAACAACGGCTCGACCCGGGCGGTGCCGAGCAGCGAGTAGTCGACGTTGTACTGGTTGGCGGGTGTCAACCCGAGGTAGCGCCGGTCCCACGCGTCCTCGAAGGTGTTGTTGAAGACGATGAACTCCAGCTCGGTGCCGGCAAAGGCGACGAGGTCTCGCTCGGCTGCCTTCGCGACCTGACGCCCCAGCACCGCCCGCGGGCTTTCGGCGACCGGCGTGTGCTGGGCGTCCAGCCAAACCAGGTCGCACATCACCGCCGCGGTGCCGGGCAGCCACGGCTCCAGGTGCAACGTGGACAGGTCGAGCACGAACTCCATGTCGCCGTAGCCGCGCTCCCACGAGCTGATCGCATAGCCGTCGACGGTGTTCATGTCCACGTCGACCGCCAACATGTAGTTGCACCCCTCGGTGCCGTCGGTGAGCACCGTGTCGAGGAAGAACTGCGCGTGGATGCGCTTGCCCTGCAGCCGGCCCTGCATGTCGGGGAAGGCCACCACCACGGTGTCCACGCGCCCGGCCGCGACGTGCTCACGCAGCCGTTCGACGCTCAGTCTGTTCTCGTCTGCACTCACGGGGGCCTCCCGAGCCTCGATGTCGTCGCTGGTGGTCCGGCGACACAATGGCTCGATGGTGAGCCATTTGTCGGGAGACAAGCACCGGCTTAGGCTCCGTGTCAATCGTCGCGGCCGCGGCGCTGTCCCGCGCAGCGCTCTCGCCCCGGCGCCAGGAGGTCATCGATGACCGTCGCGCGCGCTGACGCCGCGCTGCTGCGCCCGGTGCGCGAGGGCAACGCCTTCGAGGAGACCGTCGAGCGGGTGCTCCAGGTGGTCAAGCTCGGCGTGGTCCCGGTGGGCGAGCGGTTGCCACCCGAGCGCGAGCTGGCGCTGCGGCTCGGCGTGAGCAGGGTCACCCTGCGCGAGGCCATCCGCGCACTCCAGGAGGCGGGCTACGTCGAGTCGCGACGAGGCCGCTACGGGGGGACGTTCGTCCGCGGCATCACGTCCACGCCTGGGCGGCAGGCTCTGGACCACGTGCACCCGCCGGGCACCGACGACCTGGAGGACGTGCTCACCTACCGCCGGGTGCTCGAGGCCGGAGCGGCGGAGGCGGCCGCTGCCAAAACGTTGTCCGAGCCGGCCGTGCTGCACCTGCGCTCCATGCTGACGCAGACGGTGACGGCGGTTCCCGAGGCCTACCGGCGCTGCGACTCCCGCCTGCACCTGGCCGTCGCCGAGCTCACCGGCTCGAAGTCGGTCACGGCCGCGGTCGCCGACGCGCGTACCCGGATCAACGAGCTCCTCGACGCCATCCCGCTGCTCGCCACGAACATCGAGCACTCCGACCGCCAGCACGACGAGATCGTCCGCGCCATCGTGGCGGGCGACCCCGCCTCCGCGCGCCGGGTGATGACCGAGCACCTGGACGGCAGCACCGCACTGCTGCGCGGCTTCCTGCAGTGCTGCTCTTGACAGCGGCCCCGGCCTACGTGAACCTTCCAGCAAGGCGGGCAATGGTCTGACTCCGTTCCTTTACCTGGAGGTCCTCGTGTCCACAGATCGCCGACGTCCGAGCGGGGTCGAGTACGACTCGTCGGTCCAGTCCGACTACCTCGACCACCGCCAGCTGCAGAGCGGGTCGGTCGGCTGGGTGCTGCTGGCCGGCCTCGGCGTCGCGTACGTCATCTCCGGCGACTTCGCCGGGTGGAACTTCGGCCTGGACGTAGGCGGGTTCGGCGGGTTGCTGATCGCGACCGTCCTGATGGCGATCATGTACACGGCGATGGTGCTCGGGCTGGCCGAGCTGGCGTCGACCATCCCGGTGGCCGGTGCGGGCTACGGCTTCGCCCGCCGCGCTCTCGGACCGCTGGGCGGGTTCGCCACCGGCACCGCCATCCTGATCGAGTACGCCATCGCACCGGCGGCGATCGTGGTCTTCATCGGCGGCTACGTCGAGGCGCTGGGGCTCTTCGGGCTGACCACTGGCTGGCCGGTGTACCTCGCCTGCTACGCCATCTTCGTCGGGGTGCACCTGTACGGCGTCGGTGAGGCGCTCAAGCTGATGTTCGCGATCACCGCGGTGGCGGTGGTCGCGCTGGTGCTGTTCGTCATCGCGATGGTGCCGAAGTTCGACGTCGGCAATCTCACCGACATCCCGGTGGACTCCGCGGCGACGGGCGCCTCGTCCTTCCTTCCCTTCGGGTTCGCCGGGGTGATCGCGGCCTTCGTCTACGGCATCTGGTTCTTCCTCGCCGTGGAGGGTGTCCCGCTGGCCGCTGAGGAGGCGCGCGACCCGCGCAAGGACATGCCGCGCGGGATCATCGCCGCGATGATGGCGCTGCTGCTGTTCGCGGCGCTGATACTCCTTCTGGCGCCCGGGGGGGCGGGTGCGGAGTCGATTCGGGACTCCGACAACCCGCTGCCGGAAGCTCTGCGGCAGGCCTACGGCGGCAACACCTGGATGGCGAGCTTCGTCAACTACGTCGGCCTGGCCGGGCTGGTGGCCAGCTTCTTCTCGATCATCTTCGGCTACTCCCGGCAGCTGTTCGCGCTGTCCCGCGCGGGCTACCTGCCGCGCATGCTGGCGCTCACGAGCAAGCGGCACACGCCGTGGGTGGCCCTGCTGGTGCCCGCCGGCATCGGCTTCCTGCTCGCGGCCATCACCCAGGACGGGGCGCTGCTGATCAACATCGCCGTGTTCGGCGCGACCGTGTCGTACGTGCTGATGATGCTCAGTCACATCGTGCTGCGCCGCCGCGAGCCCGACTTGGAGCGCCCGTACCGCACCCCCGGCGGGATCGCGACGACCGGCGTCGCGCTGGTGCTGGCCTGCCTGGCTGTGGTGGCGACCTTCTTCGTGGACGTGAAGGCAGCCGGCATCACTGCGGTGGTGTTCGCCGCATTCCTCGCCTACTTCTGGTTCTACAGCC
The DNA here is from genome assembly GCA_038233135.1 of Propionibacteriales bacterium. GTDB lineage: Bacteria > Actinomycetota > Actinomycetes > Propionibacteriales > Nocardioidaceae > JACCVL01. The sequence goes on along the minus strand of JBBSMN010000034.1, from coordinate 6,830 downwards.
GGCACCGGCTGGTCGGGGTGGCGCCGGAGGAGGAGTTCGAGTCGATCACGTCGGCCGAGTCCGAGCTGCGCTGAGCGACCGGCGGTGGCGGGCTGAGTGGATGCTGCTCAGCGGTCACACTCTCGCGCTCGGCAGAGCCAGAGCTGCTGAAGCCGTTCGGTGAGCCGCTGCTGCCGGTCGGCCACCTCCGGGTCGCCGTAGCGGTTCTTCAGCTCGTACGGATCCTGCTTGAGATCGTAGAGCTCGAACGCGTCGCGCTGGTCCCACGAGATCAGCTTCCACCCGTCGCTGACGACACCGCGGTACGTCCACCTGACGTCCTCGACCGCGCGGGGCGGGGCGTAACGGATGGCACCACCGTTCTCGGCGTCGATGGGCAGGTCGGCCTGCTCGAGCAGGACGGCGCGGCCGGGCTGCCCGTCGGGCCGCTCGGCGGTCGGCAGCACCGACCGGCCATCCATCGCATAACTGCTGGGCGTCCGCGCCATGTCCAGGATCGTCGGTGCGATGTCCTGCATCCCGGTGGTCGAGCTCCAGGTGCCACCGGCCGGGACCCCTGGGCCGCGCACGAGCAGCGGCAGACGGCTCGCCGGCTCGTACGGCAGGCCCTTCTTGCCGGGCAGCCGGTGCTCGCCCAGCAGGTAGCCGTTGTCGCTGAGGAAGACGACGTAGGTGTCCTTGTCCTGGTTGGTGGCTGCCAGCCGCCTAAGCACCCGCCGGACGGCGCGGTCCGCCGATGCCAGCGACTCGCGGCGCTGGCGGTTGCGGATGACTTGCTTGAGCTTCTGCGCACGCGTGAGGCGCGGCAGGTCGGCCACGGGGCCGGTCTTGTCCGCGACGTGCGGCTCGTTGTACGACGGGTCGGCGGACGGCGGCGGGCCGCCGTAGGTGCCGCGGTCCTTCTTCGGGACGTAGGGGCTGGTGATGTTCTTGTCGCCGTCGTCGTGCGGCTTGCCGTTGTGACGGCGACACAAAGGACAACAGCAGGAAGAACGGGTCGGGCTGGCGGCGGCTCCGGTTGACGAACCTCGACGCCTGGGAGCCGAACAGCGTCGGGCTGTTGATGCCGTGGTGGCGCTCGACGACACCGTTGTCGTTGGTGACGATCTTGAGGTAGTGGTACGTCCGTACGGTGGCCTTCCAGTCGTCCCACCCCGGTGGCACGAAGGTCTGGCGCCGACCCCGATAGCCGTTCATGTACTTGCCGACGAAGCCCGTCTCGTAGGTGGCGTCAAGCATGGTGGCCAGCGTGTTCGACTCCCTCGGCTGGAAGCCTTTCCACCCACCGTCGGGCTCGGCGTTGGTCAGTACCCCGGTGTTGTGCGGGTACTGTCCACGCAGCACGCTCGCCCGCGCGGGGCAGCACAGCGCCGTCGGGACATAGAAGCTCTCGTACGAGGTGCCGCGGCGGGCGATGCGCCGTTTGACGGTCGGCATCCAGTCCAGGTCGTCACTGCGCATGTCGTCCATCACGACGAGCACGATGTTCGGCCGCGCGACCCGCTCCTGGCCGGGCAGGTCGTCAGCACTGACACGTGGACCGCCCTGCACGAGCCCCGCCGCCACGACGGACGCCAGGAGAAGGGAGAGTAGTCGCAGCCGCATACCCGTAACCTTGTCGGACAATACCGGCCGAACGCTGCGATTGCTGCTGTCATTGGGCCGATCGGACGAGTCGGTCCCGTCACAAGGCCCGGATGACGCCCCCATCGACCGGCACCATCGCCCCGGTGACGTACGACGCGGCCGGCGACAGCAGGAAGGCCGCGACCCGGCCGAACTCGACCGGCTCACCGTAGCGGCGTAGCGGGATGCCCGCCTCACCCGCGGCCCGTGCCGCCGCGGGATCACCGGCCAGCCCGTCCAGCTCGCGGACCCGCTCGGTGTCGATGCGGCCGGGGAGCAGACCGAGCACCCGGATGCCGCTCGGTCCGAGCTCGTCGGCCAGCGTCTTGGCGACCATGGCCAGCCCGGGGCGCAGGCCGTTGCTGATCGCCAGCCCGCCGATCGGCTGCTTGACCGAACTGGACAGCACCAACCCGATAGCCGAGTCCGAGCCCGCGGCTGTGTCACACGCCGCCGCGATGGTGCGGGCCAGGCGTACCGCGCCGAGGAAGACCGACTCGAACGCGGTGCGCCACTGGTCGTCGGTGGCGTCCGTCGCGGCGCCGGGCGGTGGGCCGCCGACGCTGATCAACGCTCCGTCGAGCCGGCCCCAGTTGTCCTGCGCCGCTGTCACGAGCCGGTCGGCCGTGGCCGGGTCGGCGTTGTCGGCGACGACGGGCAGCACGTTGGCGGCGCTGCCGATGGCGGCCAGCTCGTCGGCGGTCGCGGACAGCCGGGCCTCGTCACGGCCGGTGAGGATCACCCGGGCGCCGTCGGCCACCAGCGACTCGGCCCCGGCCCGGGCCAGACCTCGGCTGCCGCCGGTGACGACGTAGACGCGCTCGCTCAGACCCAGATCCATGACGTTCCTCCTCGGTCCACTACGACATGTTCACCAGACCCTCGCACACCAGCCATCCGACGATCGCGAGCCATACGGGCGAGACTGCTTTGCTGAGCGCATGAGCTCGCACGCTGCCACAGCGCGCACATGGGTCACCGTCCGGCGCACCACCCGCCGAGCTGCCCCGAGGTTGCTCGCGCTGTCGGTCGCCGGCTTCGCCAGCGGCTGGGTCTACGCCGGCAGGGACGCCGGCGAGGCTCCGTTGACCTGGCTCCCGTCGGCGAACTGGGTGCGGTAGAGCTCGGAGTAGAGCCCGCCCGCGGCCACCAGCTGGTGGTGGGTCCCGCGCTCGACGACCCGCCCCTGGTCCAGTACCACGATGAGGTCGGCCTGCCGGACGGTGGACAGCCGGTGGGCGATGACCAGCGACGTACGTCCGGCCAGTGCGGCGTCCAGTGCACGTTGCACCGCCGCCTCGGACTCGGAGTCCAGGTGAGCGGTGGCCTCGTCGAGCACGACAACCGCCGGCGCCTTGAGCAGCAGCCGGGCGATGGCGATGCGTTGGCGCTCGCCACCGGACAGGCGGTAGCCCCGGTCGCCCACCACCGTGTCCAGCCCGTCGGGCAGCGACCGGACCAGGGTGCCGACCTGGGCCGCGTGCAGGGCTGCCCAGACCTCGTCGTCGGTGGCCTCGGGACGGGCATAGCGCAGATTGACGGCGATCGTGTCGTGGAACAGGTGCGCGTCCTGGGTCACATGCCCGACAACGTCGCGCAACGACTCCTGGGAGACCTCGCGCACGTCGGTCCCGGCGATGCGTACGGTGCCGCTGTCCACGTCGTAGAGCCGGTTGACCAGCTGGGTGATGGTGGTCTTGCCGGCGCCCGAGGGGCCGACCAGGGCAACCATCTGGCCGGGCTTGACCTCGACACTGACGTCGTCGAGGACGTTGCCGGAGTCGCGCGCATCGAGGCGCGCCACCGACTCGAGGCTGGCCAGGCCGACCTCGTCGGCCCGCGGGTAGTGGAAGCTCACGCGGTCGAGCTCGATGCCCGCCGCACCGGGCGGCAGCGCGTACGCGTCGTCCGGGTCAACGATGGACGGCTCCAGGTCGAGCACCTCGAAGACCCGCTCGAAGCTGACCAGCGCGGTCATCACGTCGACCCGCACGTTGGCCAGCGCGGTCAGCGGACCGTACAGGCGGCTCATCAGCGCGGCCAGCGCCAGCAGCGTCCCGACGCTGAGCGACCCGGAGATGGCGAACAGCCCGCCGATGCCGTAGACGAGCGCGATCGCCAGCGCCGCGATCAAGGTGAGTGCGGAGAAGAACACCCGGCTGCTCATCGCGATGCGCACGCCGAGGTCGCGCACCCCCTCGGCGCGTCCGGAGAAGACCGACTGCTCCTCGTCGCTGCGGCCGAACAGCTTGACCAGCATGGCGCCGCCGACCCCGAACCGCTCGGTCATGCCGGTGCCGAGGTCGGCGTTGAGCTCCATCTGCTGGCGGGTCAATGTGGCCAGGCGGCGCCCGGCCCACTTGGCGGGCAGCAGGAACAGCGGCAGCAGCGCCAGTGCCACCGCGGTGATCAGCGGCGACAGCAGCAGCATCGTCCCGACCACCATCACCACGGTGATGACGTTGGCGACGACGCCGGACAGCGTGGACGTGAACGCGCGTTGGGCCCCGATCACGTCGTTGTTGAGCCGGGACACCAGCGCACCGGTCTGGGTGCGGGTGAAGAACGCGATCGGCATCCGCTGCACATGCCTGTACACCCGGACCCGCAGGTCGTAGATCAGGCCCTCGCCGATGCGGGCGGAGTACCACCGCTGGGCGAGCGTCAACCCGGCCTCGGCGAAGGCGAGCAGCGCGATGATGAGGGCGATGACGACGACGACGCTGCGGTCGCCCTTGAGGACGCCGTCGTCCACGATCCGCTGGAACAGGACCGGGGTGGCCACCACCAGCAGGGAGTCCACGATCACGAGCGCCAGGAACGCCCAGATCAGGCGGCCGTACGGCTTGGCGAACGCAACGATGCGCCGCACCGTGGCGCGCGAGACCGAGCGCGCCTGGGACGGGTCGGTGGCAAATGATCGCAGGGTCCTCGCCCGCGTCGCTCCCGGCATCATTGCTGGGTCGAACGCCGGTGAGCGAGGGCTTGTTCCGTCCGGCGCCGCATCGCCGACCCGGACCAACCCGGACGGACCCGTGGACCGACGGTGATGGATTGACCGGGCTCGGCAGAGCCTGGCCAGCATCACACCTGCGGGGCGTCCTCCAGGTATGGCGCCAGCTCATCGGCCGCAGCACCGAACACCCAGCTCAGCAGCAGCACGTCGTCGATGTAGCCACCCGGACGGAAGTCGGGGACCAGGTCGACGGGGGTGATCAGGTAGTCCAGGGCAGCGATGATCAGGCGCTCACGGGCGGCGTGGCTGGCGGCCGCCTTGGGGTCGGTCATCGCGTCGGGGTCGGTCTCCAGGCGTTCAGCACGGTCCCGGAGCAGCCGGATGGCCGCGGCGACCCGGTCGGCGACGGTCGACAGCGGCGGATCGACGTAATCGAGCGCCTCGAGCACCTCGGCGAGCCTGCGCAGCGCGGCCGCGTCGTCGATGATCATCGGGGCCCGTTCGCGGGAGTGCCGGAAGGCGCCGCTCTCCAGTACCTTGGTGATGGTCGAGCGGGCGGTGCGGAACCGCGGCTTCCAGCTCGGCTCGTCCATCTGCGTACCTCGTTCCCGCGACGCCGCCGGGCCTGGCGGTCGGCGCGACTATGCCAGCGAACGGGCGCACCTGCCAGACGCCGGCCAACCACCACAGTTGTCGTCAGCGGTCGAAGGCGGCGGCCAGGTCCCGCAGCCGGCCTGCCTGGACGGTGCGCTCGGCACGGCACTGCTCCTCGTACGAGCGGTCGCCGGCGTCGAGCAGGAGCTGCTTGGTGGCGGCGACGGCTCCGTGCAGCGGCGCGGTCACCGCGGCGACCAGGTCGGCCACGGACTCCTCCAGGCGCTGCAACGGCACCACCACGGTGGCGAGTCCGAGATCACGGGCCTCGGCCGCCTCCACGACTCGGCCGGTCACGCAGATCTCCACTGCCCGGGCGTAGCCGACGGCGTCCACCAGCGGCTTGGTGCCGCCGAGATCGGGGACGATGCCCAGTGAGGTCTCGCGCATGGCGAAGCGCACGTCGTCGGCGACGACCCGCAGATCACAGGCCAGCACCAGCTGGAAGCCGGCCCCGACCGCGTGCCCCTGCACGGCGGCGACCGAGACGATGTCCGGTCGGCGCAACCAGCCGAAGCCGGCCTGGAAGCCGGCGAGCATGCCGGCGAGCTCGTCGTCGTCCAGCGCCGCCAGCTCAACCAGTGACAGCTCCCCCGGCACCCCGTCCGGAGCGAACATGGCTCGGTCGAGACCGGCGGAGAACGCCGGACCGTCACCGCGGACGACGACGACCCGGACGTCGGCGGTCAGGGCAGCGCCGATCGCCGCCAGGGCTCGCCAGGTGGCCGGGGTCTGCGCGTTGCGGACGTCCGGGCGGGCCAGGCTGACGGTCACGACCTCGCCGGACACGTCGAGTCGCACGCCGGCCGCGGCGAGCGACTCCGCGTCGGGGTAGGTCATGCGAGCGACCTTAGGCCAGCGCCACCAGGTCGGCGTACTCCTCGCTCCACAGGTCCTCGGTGCCGTCGGGCAGGATCAGCACCCGGTCGGGGTGCAGGGCCTGCACGGCGCCCTCGTCGTGGGTGACCAGCACGATGCCGCCCTCGTACGATCGGATGGCGCCCAGCACCTCCTCGCGCGAGGAGGGGTCGAGGTTGTTGGTGGGCTCGTCCAGGAGCAGCACGTTGGCGCTGGAGACGACCAGGGCTGCCAGCGCCAGCCGGGTCTTCTCGCCGCCGGAGAGCACCGCAGCCGGCTTGTGCGCGTCGTCACCGGAGAACAGGAACGATCCCAGCGCGCTGCGGGCTTCGGCGTCGCTCAGCTGCGGTCCCGCGGCGTGCATGTTCTCCAGCACGGTACGAGACATGTCGAGGGTCTCGTGCTCCTGGGCGTAGTAGCCGAGCTTGAGCCCGTGCCCGGGCACCACCGTGCCGGTGTCCGGGGCGTCGATGCCCGCCAGCACCCGCAGCAGCGTGGTCTTGCCGGCGCCGTTGAGGCCGAGCACCACCACCCGTGAGCCGCGGTCTATCGCGAGGTCGACATCGGTGAACACCTCCAGCGACCCGTACGAGCGGGACAGTCCCTCGGCCCGCAGGGGGGTACGCCCGCACTTGGCCGGGGCGGGGAACTTGATCCGTGCGACCTTGTCCGATCGTCGCTCGGCCTCCAGGCCGGCCATCAGCCTCTCGGCACGCTTGGCCATGTTCTGGGCGGC